>NZ_JAERJN010000010.1:0-119771 GCF_018257595.1 Tatumella sp. JGM94
ATATATCGCCGAATGAATATGAACGCCGATTACAACAATGTGCCTAAATCCGTGTCCGGTTTAAGTTGACCATTACAACTTGCTTCAATCTCAATAGCATGTCTGACAGCGACATTGGCCCACCTGAATGTTTGCTCGGATGCTGTTCTTGCTCTTGAAGAAATCTCATCAAACTTACGAAGAATTTCATTACCAGTAAGATCTTTAACTCGTAAACCAGCCCATTCCTTTAAACGATTTTCTGCCTTGTCCAACACTGACAGTGTGTTTGGTTTGGCTGGTTTCGATCTACCAAGGAGATGTTGGCGGTATTGAGCAAAAACTTCACTGATCGTGAGTTCAGAAGCATCGGACTCCCGTTTTATCTTGTTAGGGTTCCTTTTGGTCAACTTCGTGGTTTGAACTAAAGTACGAGCACCCTCGCGGGCTTGATCGATATTAGCGAAATCAGAGACATTGCCAATGGTAGATCTGATAACCTCAGACGGGGATTTTCCTCCTGTCTCAGGACGGTTGCCAGGAGAAGATACGCTCTGTTGAACAATATATGTCTTTTTTTTTGCACTGATTTTGACACCAAAACCAACGGGTGAATCCCGGTGATTATCAGTGATAAGATACGGCTTTCGTCCAGGATTCGGTAAGTAGATAACACGCCCTTGCTGGTCGAGTTCTGGTTTAACATCGATAGATAACTTATTGATTATAGTCGACTGGTTGAGTGTCAATTTCATCAATCTATACCCGCTATTCAGAGTGTCTACCCGATACTAACCGGTATACTACTGGTATACAAATTTAGCGATTCACATGGGTTTTTAAGGGTTTCACATGGGGCCACTTGCGTACCCAACAGACTTAAAAAACGAGTAAAATCAATATGAATGAGTCTATTGACAAGGATTTATCAGATCACACCCCAATGATGCAGCAGTACCTTCGGCTGAAAGCCGAGCATCCGGAAATTCTGCTGTTTTATCGTATGGGCGATTTTTATGAGCTGTTCTTTGATGATGCGCGTAAGGCATCGCGGTTGCTGGATATTTCACTGACTAAGCGCGGGGCTTCTGCCGGACAACCGATTCCGATGGCCGGGGTCCCCTATCATGCGGTGGAAGGCTATCTGGCAAAGCTGGTACAGCTCGGTGAATCGGTGGCAATCTGTGAACAAACCGGTGACCCGGCACTGAGTAAAGGGCCCGTTGAACGTAAGGTTGTGCGTATAGTCACCCCGGGGACCATCAGTGATGAAGCCCTGCTGAATGAACGCCAGGATAACCTGCTGGCCGCTGTCTTCGCCAGCCCGAAAGGTGCAGGGTTCGGCTACGCGACCCTGGATATCAGCTCCGGCCGTTTTCTGCTGAGTGAGCCGGAAAATAATGACGCTCTGGCCGCAGAGCTGCAGCGGACAAATCCTTCAGAATTGCTGTACCCGGAAGACTTCGGGGCGATGTCACTGATTGACGGAAGGCGCGGACTGCGCCGCCGTCCGATCTGGGAATTTGAAGTGGATACCGCCAGACAGCAACTTAACCTGCAGTTCGGAACCCGTGATCTGCGCGGATTCGGCGTGGAACAGTCATTATCAGGATTAGCAGCCGCTGGCTGCCTGTTACAGTATGTCCGCGATACCCAGCGAACGTCACTGCCGCATATCCGTTCACTGAGTATGGTCCGGCAGCAGGATACCATTATTATGGATGCGGCGACCCGGCGTAACCTGGAAATCACCCAGAATCTGGCCGGCGGCACCGAAAATACCCTGGCATCGGTGATGGATAAAACCGTTACGCCAATGGGTAGCCGGATGCTCAAGCGCTGGTTACATATGCCGTTGCGTGACCCGCAGGTGATCCTCGGCCGGCAAGCCTGTATCGCAGAATTACAGGACTACAGTGACTCCCTGCAACCTTTGCTGCATCAGGTGGGTGACCTGGAGCGTATTCTTGCCCGTCTGGCCCTGCGCAGTGCCAGACCCCGTGATCTGGCCCGAATGCGCCATGCTTTCCGTCAGTTACCAGAAATACAGCAGCTGTTGCAGTCGACCGGCAGCCCGCATTTAACCCGCCTGGCGGCACAGAGCGGCGAATTTACCGAACTGCGGGAGTTACTTGAGCAGGCAATTATCGAAACTCCGCCGGTACTGGTGCGTGACGGTGGCGTGATTGCCCCCGGATATAACGCCGAGCTGGATGAATGGCGGGCACTGGCAGACGGTGCCACCGATTATCTGGATAAACTGGAAATCCGTGAACGGGAAAAGCTGGGGCTGGACACACTGAAAGTCGGCTTTAATGGGGTGCATGGCTACTATATTCAGGTCAGCCGCGGACAGAGCCATCTGGTACCGATGCATTATGTCCGTCGTCAGACGCTGAAAAATGCTGAGCGTTATATTATTCCGGAGCTGAAAGAATATGAAGACAAAGTTCTGACCTCTAAGGGTAAGGCATTATCTCTGGAAAAAGGCCTGTATGACGGGCTGTTTGATCAATTACTGCCGCATCTGGAAGCACTGCAGATCAGCGCCAGCGCACTGGCCGAACTGGATGTCCTGACCAACCTTGCCGAACGGGCCCGCACCCTGAATTATTGCTGCCCGCAATTACAGGAAACGGCGGGGATAAATATCCGTGAAGGCCGCCACCCGGTGGTGGAGCAGGTACTGAAAGAGCCATTTATTGCTAACCCTCTGTCCTTGTCTCCCCGGCGGCGTATGCTGATCGTCACCGGACCGAATATGGGCGGTAAAAGTACCTATATGCGTCAGGCGGCCCTGATTACCCTGCTGGCCTGGACCGGCAGCTACGTACCGGCCGACGCCGTGACCCTCGGACCGATAGACCGGATTTTCACCCGCGTCGGTGCTGCCGATGACCTGGCCTCTGGCCGTTCAACTTTTATGGTGGAAATGACAGAGACAGCCAATATCCTGCACAATGCCACAGCCCACAGCCTGGTATTAATGGATGAGATCGGCCGCGGTACCTCGACCTATGACGGATTGTCTTTAGCCTGGGCCTGTGCCGAAAATCTGGCCAACCGGATTAAAGCACTAACCCTGTTTGCTACCCACTACTTCGAGCTGACAACCTTACCTGACAGTCTCGAAGGGGTGGAAAATGTGCACCTGGATGCCATGGAGCATGGTGACAGCATTGCATTTATGCACAGTGTACAGAGCGGACCGGCCAGTAAAAGTTATGGGCTGGCCGTTGCTGCGCTGGCTGGAGTACCAAAGGACGTGATTAAACGGGCGCGACAAAAACTTCGCGAACTGGAACAGCACCCCGGGCAATCGCTGTCTTCACCGGTCGATGGTTCTCAGTTACCGTTGCTGACAGCAGAAGTTTCACCGGCGGTGGAAGCCCTCGACGCTCTGGACCCCGACAGCCTGTCACCCCGCCAGGCACTGGAGTGGATCTACCGTTTAAAAAACCTGCTGTAGTGAAGCTATACGCTGCGGACTAAAAAAGAAAACAGCCTGTCTCAGCAGGCTGTTTTAGGTTTTCAGTATCGTAATTACCGATATTACCGGTAACTGTTACACTAAGACGTTACTCGCGAAACAACGCTTCAATACTCAGCCCCTGCCCCTGCAGAATCTCGCGCAACCGGCGTAAGCCTTCTACCTGAATCTGGCGAACACGTTCACGGGTCAGGGATATCTCCTGTCCGACATCTTCCAGGGTAGCCGCTTCATAGCCCAGTAGTCCAAAACGTCTTGCCAGCACTTCCCGTTGTTTTGGGTTCAGTTCATACAGCCATTTAACAATGCTTTGTTTCATGTCATTGTTTTGCGTGCGATCTTCGGGACCGGTTTCATTATCATCAGAAATAATATCCAGCAGCGCTTTATCAGAGTCACCTCCTAACGGGGTATCCACTGAGGTAATACGTTCGTTTAAACGCAGCATTCTGGTGACATCTTCGACCGGTTTATCCAGCTGGCCGGCAATCTCTTCCGCACTAGGCTCATGGTCCAGCACGTGAGCCAGTTCCCGTGCGGTACGCAGATAGACATTCAGCTCTTTGACAATATGAATCGGCAGGCGGATAGTGCGGGTCTGATTCATAATGGCCCGTTCAATGGTCTGACGGATCCACCAGGTCGCATAGGTAGAAAAACGGAATCCCCGTTCAGGATCGAATTTTTCTACCGCGCGAATCAAACCAAGGTTCCCTTCCTCAATAAGATCAAGCAACGCCAGTCCGCGATTGCTGTAACGCCGTGATATTTTTACCACCAGCCGCAGATTACTTTCGATCATCCGCCGACGGGCTGCCACGTCACCACGCAATGCACGACGGGCAAAAAACACTTCTTCTTCTGCGGTCAGAAGCGGAGAATATCCTATTTCTCCGAGGTACAGCTGGGTCGCATCCATAACCCGTTGGTTGGTGGTCTGAGATAGCAGGTCATCTTCCGTAACTTCATCATCTTTAGAGTCATTTGCTACCAGTGCATTTTCATCGAAGGTCTCACTACCATTCTCATCAAAAGCATCATCATGTAACTCATCAACTTTAAGCGTATTCTGGCTCATCAATGGCTCCTCCCCTTATCCCGGGCAGAGCCATTTCAGCTCTGCCTGTTATCGCTGCGGTAGATACCGCAATGGATTGACGGATTTTCCTTTATAACGAATTTCAAAATGCAACCTGACTGAGCTGGTACCTGTACTGCCCATGGTTGCAATTTTTTGTCCTGCGCTCACTTCCTGTTGTTCGCGGACCAGCATGGTATCGTTATGCGCATAAGCACTCAGGTAATCATCATTATGTTTAATGATAATCAGATTACCGTATCCCCTGAGGGCATTACCTGCATACACCACCCGACCTGCAGCAGTAGCGACAACTGGCTGACCACGGGAACCGGCAATATCAATACCTTTATTGCCGCCTTCTGAGGCCGAGAAGTTATCAATAATCTTGCCATCGGTCGGCCAGCGCCATCCGGTGACTGGCGTCTGACTGTTCGATGTGCTGCTGACCGTCGGCTGACTCACCGGAGCGGTAATCGGTGCCGAAGCACTTCCTGTCATCACCGGTCTTGACGGTAACAGCTTACTGCCGCTGTTTGCTGTATTACTTGTTTCGTTAGCTGAATCTTCAGAGTACGTAATTACTGGTTGCGGTGCAACCGGCGATGCCTTAGGTCTAATTGATTGATTTTCTGAAGGCTGAGAAGAATCAGCCATCGAAATTGCATTAGCTCCGGTAATAGGCTGGCCGGTACTGTTACCCACCTGTAACACCTGACCTACACTGAGACCATAGGGTGCTGCGACATTATTGCGCTGTGCCAGATCACGGAAATCATTGCCAGTGATCCAGGCAATATAGAACAAGGTGTCTCCCCGTTTGACCGTGTAGGTCGGGCCATTATAACTCCCTTTAGGAATATTCCCATAGCTGCGATTGTAAACAATGTGACCATTTTCTGTCCGGACCGGTGTCGCCGGGACGGAGGAGGACTGGATACGGCCCTGAGAAGATGTCATCTGCGTGCCGGGGCCTGAAGGGACACTGCTGTTTATTTGCCGGGCAGAAGCCTGTTGTGAATTTACCAGCCCGCTGTTACCGCTGTGTCCGCCCGCACTGCCACCAATAGCAGAAATCGGGGCGCGGGTATTATCTCCTGAACTGCATCCTGCCAGCGCTGCCGCTGCAATCGTCAGTGCCGCGAGGCGGCGTAATTGAAAAAGTGTGCTTCCCGTGCTCATTGTTCCCCCATAATAACAAGCGGCAGTGAAATGACCGGTCGCCGTATACCGGGAACAGCTCCCGGCAGAGTACGGCGATGACCACTAAAAGGGCGGGTGGATCCGGACTTTCCTGTCCGTACCCCACTACGCGATAATTTACCGTTTTAGTTAATCATTATTATCAGGCCAGATCACCCTGAATTAGTGGTACAAAGCGCACAGGTTCGATCATATCGTCAATGTAATCATCACCTGAACGCTGGATGCGTCTTAATACCTGCTGTTCATCACCGACGGGCAGGACCATCACCCCTTGTTCACTGAGCTGACCACATAAGGCCGCTGGAATTTCGGGGGGTGCAGCGGTGACAATAATAGCATCAAACGGTCCGCGGGAAGGCCAGCCTTGCCAGCCATCACCGTGGCGGGTAGAGATATTATGTAAATCCAGTTGCTTCAGCCGCCGTTTGGCCTGCCATTGCAGGCTTTTAATCCGCTCTACAGAATAAACATGATCGACCAGGTGGGCCAGAATTGCGGTCTGATAACCTGAGCCGGTACCGATTTCCAGCACCCGTGAATGGGGAGTCAGCCCGAGTAGTTCGGTCATCCGTGCGACCATATAGGGCTGAGAAATGGTCTGACCATATCCTATCGGCAGCGCATTGTTATCCCATGCTTTGTGTTCAAACGCCTCATCAATGAAATGTTCCCGCGGGACTTCTGAGATCGCACGTAAAATATGCTCATCATAAATTCCCTGCTTACGCAACAGTGCCAGTAACGTTTCAATGCGTTTGTTTAGCATGGCAGCGCGACCTCAGCCAGTTTCAGCCAGTCCGCCAGTTTTTCCTGAGTGCGATGGGCAGTCAGATCTGCATCCAGTACGGTAATAGAGATATAACCCTGCTCAATAACAGAAAAATCTGTATCCGGTCCGGCATCCAGAACTCCGGCCAGCGGACCTATCCAGTAAATCGTTTCTCCGCGGGGATCTTTCTGAGTGATCACCTGATCTGACGGATGGCGACGGCCACAACGGGTCACCCGGTATCCTTTAATTTCAGACATCGGCAGGTCCGGAACATTAATGTTCAGCACACGCCCGGTCCGCAGCGGCACCCGCTGTAACGCCTGTAAAATGGCACAACCGGCCGCGGCCGCGGTGTCATAGTGCCGCTGTCCGTTCAGAGAAATAGCCAGTGCCGGTAACCCCAGGTGACGCCCTTCCATAGCGGCAGCCACAGTACCGGAATAAATCACATCATCACCCAGGTTAGGACCGGCATTAATCCCCGACACAACGATATCCGGTTTGGGCTGCATTAAGGCATTAACCCCCAGAAATACACAGTCTGTGGGAGTGCCCATCATTACCGCGATATCGCCATTGCTGTGGGTAAAAGTACGCAGAGGCGCTTCCAGCGTCAGCGCATTGGAGGCACCGCTGCGGTTGCGATCCGGCGCGACTATCTGTACGTTAGCCATTTTGCGTAATTCACGCGCCAGCACCTGAATGCCCGGGGCAAATACCCCGTCATCATTACTCAGCAATATCCTCAAACTCACCTCCCTGTTGTAACAGTTCACGGACCACACTGGTGGCAAAACTGCCTGCCGGCAGCCAGAAATCCAGCCTGAGAGTTGAATTATCCAGCCATTCCCAGTGCATATTTTTTGGTACTACCAGCATGGCGCGACGTGCCGCATCTGTTTTTTCCTTCACCAGCAATGCACAGAGTTCCGGATACTGTTCCAGGATCTGTTGTTCAAACAATAATGCATCGCCCTGAGGGCCGGCATTGCCTCGCCCCGCCAGCGGAGCGGTCAGCCGTAATTGATCCTGTGCAACCCGCAGACGGACATCAGGCAGTTCTTCATCGTTCGCAACAAACCAGCTGCCACGTCCGGTCAGTTGCACACAGTCACCCGGCATCACCGTTTTCAGGTCACCCTGCGCCGTCAGACGTGCACTGGTGACCTGATTAAAGATAGCACTTCGGGCCGCAGACAGGAGCAAGCTCCGTTTACTGCGATCACGGATGGTAATTTCTCCCCGGGCCCACTGTCCGGCCATCGTCAGGTTATGCCCGTTACGGCCAAACCGCTGTTCGCCAAAGTAATTGACGGCACCACTGCCAGCAATAAGTGCCAGCCGTTGTTCCGCCATCTGCCGGTCACTGACCTGACGAATAATCAGGCTGAAAGCATTACCGGCCAGCGCTCCGGTGCGAATTTTCCGTTTATGGCGTGTTACCTGTAGAATTTCACAGCCTTCGACAGTGAACCCCCGCATATCGGGCATCTCTTTCCCCGGCAGGCGCAGGCAAAAAGTCTGTTCGGTCACCGCATGGCGATCTTTCATTCCCGCAAAACTGACTTCCCTGGCCGGTATTTTCAGATAACGGGCCAGTGCCTCAGCCACAAACCGCGTATTGCAGCCGGTTTTACGCAGCCGGACCAGCAGTTGTTCACCTTCACCGTCCGGCTGATAGCCTAAATCTTCGGTGACCCGGAAATCATCAGCCACGGTTTTAATCATTCCGGTTAACTGCGGTTCACCATGCAGATAGCGGAGTTCATTGATTTTCATTTCTCAGCCACCATCAGTAATGCTACTGCTTCACAGGCAATGCCTTCACCACGTCCGGTAAAGCCGAGTTTTTCGGTGGTGGTGGCTTTCACATTCACCTGGTCCATATGGCACCCCAGATCTTCAGCAATATTGACCCGCATCTGGGCAACATGCGGCAGCATTTTCGGTGCCTGGGCAATCAGAGTGACATCGACATTACCAATCTGATAACCTTTTTGGCTAATTCTCAACCAGGCCTCGCGCAGTAACCCGCGGCTGTCGGCACCTTTGAAAGCCGGATCGGTATCGGGGAACAGTTTACCGATATCACCCATTGCTACTGCACCCAGCAGGGCATCGGTCAGGGCATGTAACGCCACATCACCGTCTGAATGGGCAATAAAACCGCGGTCAAACGGGATCCGGACACCGCCTATCACCAGCGGACCTTCGCCGCCGAATGCGTGAACATCAAAACCATGGCCGATACGCATTATGCGTTCTCCTCTGCGTGTATGCGGGTTAAAAAGAACTCTGCCAGTGCCAGGTCTTCAGGGCGGGTCACTTTGATATTATCGCTGCGACCGTGCACCAGTTGCGGATGATAACCGCAATGTTCAACAGCAGATGCTTCATCAGTGATCACCGCGCCTTCAGCCATGGCCCGCGGTAAACATTCTCTCAGCAGGGGGACGGGGAACAACTGCGGCGTCAGTGCATGCCAGAGCCCTTCCCGGTCTACCGTATGGGCGATCAGACTCTGGCGGGGCCCGGCGCGTTTCATTGTATCGCGGACCGGAGAAGCCAGAATACCGCCCTGCTGACTGGTTAATGTCAGTTGCAGTAACCGCTGTAAGTCATCCGGGTGCAGACAAGGCCGTGCAGCATCATGCACCAGTACCCAGCCACTGCCGGTGATCGCCTGCAGGCCGGCAAACACAGAATCAGCACGGCTGTCGCCGCCGGTTACCGCAGTAATACGCGGATCGCTGGCCAGCGGTAACTGAGAAAACTGCTGATCATCCGGATGTAATGCCACGATGACCTGTCTGACTGCCGGATGTTTTAGTAAAGAAGCAATGCTGTATTCAAGCAGAGTGTGTTGACCAATGGTCAGATACTGTTTTGGACGATCAGATTGCATCCGGCTGCCGATGCCAGCGGCCGGAACTACAGCAATCACATCCGGAAGGGATACGGTGCTATTCATTGTGTCGTTTTTATCGTTGTTGGTTTGGCATTGCGGCTTGCGCACTGCGTTTATTTTGTTCCGGCACCAGACGATAGAAAGTTTCGCCGGGACGTATCATGCCCAGCTCATTACGTGCCCGCTCTTCGATAGCTTCCGAACCACCGTTCAGATCATCGATTTCTGCGAACAACTGATCATTACGCGCTTTCAGTTTGGCATTACCCGCCTGATGAACAGCGACTTCCTGATTTACCGTTGTGTAATCATGAATACCATTTTTACCCAGCCACAGAGAGTATTGCAGCCAGCCAAGTAAAATCAGTAACAATATTGTCAGTTTTCCCATCCCCGCCCCCTGAAAAACGGCTCAATCATCCCACAACTTTTGGCCGGACTCCACTGCGGAGACAAAAATGTCGTATTTTTCATAATAATTCAGTTACCGGAAGCGGTATGTCCGTAGCACTAAGGCCGGTTTTTATCAGGGAGAACTCTGCCGTCAATGGCTATTTCCAGCCAGCAAGAAAGGAAAATAATACCCAGAAAAAAGAAATAACAATCAGAAGGGTGAATATAAGAGTCCGGAACAGACGATTGTTCAGCCAGATACTGAGTGCAATCCCGGTAATCACCGAAACGGGTAACAATGCGAGGAAAAAAGGCCAGGTATACATAAAGAAAAACAGCACACTGGCCCCGAAATAAAAGAAAGGCGTTGCCAGCGCAAAAAGATACGCAAAGAAGCCGATGATCCCGCCGGAAAGAGAGGCACGTGGCCTCCCGTCCGGGGTGTCATGTTGTCTGGCTGGTAAGGTAGTCACGTTCTGCATATCAATCCTGTCAGTAACCGGCAGGGTCAGAGCAACGCCCGCCGTCTTAACGACCGATAATATCCTGCCTGCGCAGCAGATCGATAATTTCCTCACTCAGTTTTGTAACCAATTGTTCACCATCCAGATGCAGTTCCGGCTGTAGCGGCACCTCATAAACTGCATCAATCCCGGTAAAGTTAGTCAGTTCTCCGGCCCGTGCCTTACGATAAAGGCCTTTCGGATCCCGTGTCTCGCAGACATGCAGCGGGGTATCGACAAAAATTTCAACAAATTGCCCCGCCGCCAGTAATTCCCTGACCATTTGCCGCTCACTGCGGTGCGGAGAAATAAACGCGGTCAGAACCAGTAACCCTGCATCGGCCATCAGTTTTGCGACTTCACCGACACGACGTATATTCTCTTTACGATCATCATCACTGAAACCGAGATCCCTGCAGAGGCCATGCCGGACATTGTCCCCGTCCAGCAGAAAAGTATTCACCCCTGACTGGAAAAGACGTTGTTCGACGGCATCTGCCAGCGTTGATTTACCGGACCCGGACAGCCCGGTGAACCAGACAACTGCGCCACGGTGCCCCTGACGCTGTTCACGTTCACTACGGCTAATCGTGTGGGGATGCCAGACGACATTATCATCATGTTCAGCCATTAACGTTCCCCTGAAATATCCCGGGCGCCCCAGTGGGGGTAATGTTTGCGGATCAGTGCGTTTAACTCACGCTCAAATGCACCGTAGCGCAGGGCATCTGCTTCAGCCCGCTCATCGCTCAGAGCATAGACCATACCGGCACCGACGGTGACATTGGTTAAACGGTCAATAAAGATCAGGCCGCCGGTCACCGGATTTTTCGAGTAAGGATCAATCACCAGCGGTTCATCAAAGGTGACCCTGACCCGGCCAATACCGTTCAGAGGCAGCTGATCGGTTGCAGAAGTCTCCAGCGTATTAATATTAACCTGATGCAGGATACTGTCGACCGTCGCGCGGGCCTGTTTTCCGGCAACTTTAATCTGGTAACTGCTGGCTGCCGTTAAGGGTTTTTCCGCCATCCATACCACATCAATTTCCGCTGACTGAACCGCCTGCAGGGTCTCGTCCGCATCCACCAGCAGATCTCCGCGGCTGATATCAACTTCGTCGTTCAGCACCAGTGTAATGGCTTCACCGGCATTAGCTTCTGTCAGATCACCATCAAAAGTCACAATACGGGCAATGGATGATTTTACTCCGGAAGGCAGTACCTTCACCTGCTGGCCGACCCGTACCTGGCCGGATGCCAGCGTACCGGCATAACCGCGGAAATCAAGATTAGGACGGTTCACATACTGTACCGGGAAACGCATCGGCTGATGTTCCGCTGGCTGGCGGATCTCTGCAGTTTCGAGGATTTCCAGCAGGCCAGGGCCGTTATACCAGGGCATATTATCACTGGCTGAGGCGACATTATCACCGGTCAGTGCCGAAAGAGGCACAAAACGAATATCCAGGTCATCGGGTAACTGGCTGGCAAAGTCCAGATATTCGCCCCGGATCTGATTAAACACATCCTGGCTATAGTCCACCAGATCCATTTTATTGACTGCCACAACCAGGTGTTTAATGCCCAGCAGTGTCGAGATATAACTGTGGCGGCGGGTCTGATCCAGCACCCCTTTACGGGCATCAATCAGCAGAATAGAGAGATCACAGGTCGAAGCTCCGGTAGCCATATTCCGCGTATACTGCTCGTGACCCGGGGTGTCCGCAATAATGAACTTGCGTTTCTCGGTAGAGAAATAGCGATAGGCGACATCAATGGTAATACCCTGTTCACGCTCAGCCTGTAAGCCATCAACCAGTAAAGCCAAATCCAGTTTTTCTCCCTGAGTACCGTGACGTTTACTGTCGTTCTGTAATGAAGATAACTGGTCTTCATAAATCTGGCGGGTGTCGTGTAATAAACGACCAATCAGGGTGCTTTTTCCATCGTCGACGCTGCCACAGGTCAGGAAACGTAACAGGCTTTTATGTTGCTGTGCGGTGAGCCAGGCTTCCACCCCGCCCTGTTCGGCAATCTGTTGTGCTAATAATTCATTCATGGCAGTTTCCTCAGAAATATCCCTGGCGTTTTTTGAGTTCCATTGAACCGGACTGATCACGGTCAATCACACGACCCTGACGTTCACTGGTGGTCGAGACCAGCATCTCCTCAATAATTTCCGGTAATGACTGAGCTTCTGATTCCACAGCGCCCGTCAGCGGCCAGCAGCCGAGCGTACGGAACCGCACCATTCGTTGCTTAATCTCTTCTCCCGGCTGCAGATCAATCCGGTCATCATCAATCATCATCAGCATGCCATCACGTTCCAGTACCGGGCGCGGGGCTGCCAGATAAAGCGGAACAATTTCGATATTTTCCAGGAAGATATACTGCCAGATATCCAGCTCTGTCCAGTTAGAGAGCGGGAAAACACGGATACTTTCGCCTTTGTTAATCTGGCCGTTATAGTTATGCCATAACTCAGGACGCTGATTTTTCGGATCCCAGCGATGAAAGCGGTCGCGGAAAGAATAAATACGCTCTTTGGCGCGGGATTTCTCTTCATCACGGCGGGCACCGCCAAAAGCCGCATCAAAGCCGTATTTATTCAGGGCCTGTTTCAGCCCCTCTGTTTTCATAATATCCGTATGTCTGGCACTGCCATGGACAAAAGGGTTAATGCCCATCGCAACACCTTCAGGATTACGATGTACCAGCAATTCAGCACCGATATTTTTCACTGTCCGATCGCGGAATTCATACATTTCGCGAAACTTCCAGCCGGTGTCCACATGCAGTAACGGAAAAGGTAATTTACCAGGGTAAAATGCTTTACGGGCCAGATGCAGCATCACTGAGGAATCTTTACCAATGGAGTACATCATTACCGGGTTACTGAACTCAGCAGCAACTTCACGGATGATATGAATACTCTCTGCTTCCAGCTGGCGCAGATGAGTTAATCGTTCTTGATCCATACAACGTTCCTCAAACAGAAGGGTTCAGCAGCGGGTCTTCGTGGAGCTGCGATGATGAAGTTTGAAACCATGCAAGCTGATCCTGAAGCAGAACCACCTCGCCAATAACCAGTAACGCAGGAGACGGGGCCTGTTGTGCCAGTGACTCCAGTTCTGCCAGCGTACCTTTTATAATTTGCTGATCGGCCCGTGTGCCGCGGCTGATAATGGCCACCGGGGTTGTGCCGTCACGGCCATGAGCAATCAGCTGGCTGCTGATGGTCGCCGCATTCACCGCCCCCATATAGATAGCCAGTGTCTGGCGGGCACGTGCCAGTGACGGCCAGTCCAGTTCATTGCCCGGCCGGCAGTGTCCGGTAATAAACAGCACACTCTGGGAATGTTCACGGTGCGTCAGGGGAATACCGGCATAGGCCGTCGCGCCGGAAGCTGCAGTGATACCGGGCACGACCTGAAACGGAATTCCTGCTGCTGCCGCTACCTGCAATTCTTCGCCACCACGGCCAAAGATAAAGGGGTCTCCGCCTTTCAGTCGTACTACCCGTTTCCCCTGCAGTGCATGACTGACCAGTAACTGGTTAGTTTCTTCCTGAATCACCAGATGGGCACCGGCACGTTTACCGACACAGATACGGTCAGCATCGCGGCGGCACAAGTCCAGTACTTGTTCGCTGACCAGGTGGTCATACAGCACCACATCTGCCAGTTGTAATACCTGTAATCCGCGCAGGGTCAGCAGCCCCGGGTCGCCCGGCCCGGCACCAACCAGATAGATCTCGCCTTTCGGACTTTCCCGGTGGTGCAGCTCCTGCTCCGCCAGTTGCTCAGCCTCAGTAATCCGCCCTGCGGCTACCAGCGCACTAAAGCGGCCACTGAACAGCCGTTCCCAGTAATAACGACGCTGTTTCACTCCCGGTAACTGTTGTTTAACCCGATCACGCCATTGTCCGGCAATACGGGCAATATTCCCCAGGCTGGAGGGCAGTAATGCTTCCAGTTTTTCCCGCCAGAAACGCGCCAGCACCGGGGCTTTACCACCGGAAGAGATGGCGACCACCAGCGGTGAACGGTCAACAATCGACGGGAAGATAAAGGTACAGCGGGCCTGGTCATCAACCACATTGACCAGTTTCTGACGTTGCTCAGCGGCGTCATATATCCGCTGATTAAGCCCGGGATCATCGGTCGCGGCTATTACCAGGAATACGCGGTCAAGCTGTTGTTCGGTAAAGGCGGTAGCCAGCCAGTGAATGTCCTGTCGCTGGTGGAGTTCCTGCAGTTCGTTACAGAGCTGCCGTGTAACTACGTGGATCACCGCCCCCGAACGACGTAACAGATGAATTTTTCGCGCAGCAATATCCCCACCGCCAACCACCAAAACAGGACGGCCGGTAAGGTCTGCAAATACAGGAAGATAGTCCACAATGCCCTTAGCGTTATTATTCTGAATAACAGAAACTATACGACTGCCACGAGCGTATTGAAATGTCGTTTTGGAATGAGCTGTAACAGAATGGAATATACAGAAGAATCAATGTGTTTATCACCGCACAAAATGCCCGTCTTTCAGAGAAACAGAGATAGCCGTGGCCGCGACAGAGTTACATACTACTGACTATTGCGGCGTTGCCGTTCGTCCCTGAAGGAACCTGTACTATGTTTGCCCTTTTCCGCCTGAGATACTGCCTGCTGGTACTCAGTTGCGGCCTGACTTTTAGCAGTATTGCCGCCCGTCCAGACCAGCCCGGCCACTACGCTGATACAGAAACCCGCCATATTGCCGTTTTTTTCCCCGGCCGGATGGCGGGCAGCCCTGCAGAACTGATGACTGCTGATTATCTTAACCAGCAATTCCATGATCTGGGCTACCGGAGTGACATCCGCCAGCAGAATACCGGCTATCGCTGGCAACCGCGTACCACCGCAGCCCAATGGCAGAAGGTTACCGCAACATCGGTAATTGCCGGAAAAAGTGGTCAGCAGGCGAAAGATATCCTCGTGATAGCCCATCTGGATACGCGAATTGCCGGGACCCCGGCAGAACAGCAGCAGAATATCGGCGGATTACGCCTGCAGGGTGTCGATAATAATGCTGCCGGACTAGGAATTATGCTGGAACTGGCGAAACAGCTGGCCGGAACACACTCAGATTATGGGATTCGTTTTGTGGCACTCAGCGCTACCGAAAATAATATGCAGGGCATGGAAAATTACTTTTCGCGCATGAGTGATGAAGAGAAACACAATACGTTACTGGTTATTAATCTCAATCAACTGGTGGCTGGCAGACGGCTGGAACTGGTCAGTGGCGCAAATACGTCAGCCACAGAACGCGCACCCACTGCCGGTAAAGCAATGGCAATCGCCCGGCAACTGCATATCCCGCTGCATGCCAGACAGCTGACAGGGACAGAACATCAGCAGACAACCCCTTTCGACCAGGCCGGAATCCCGTATTTGCTGGTCACAGCTGAAGATAACAATCACCGACACCCGACTGCGCTGCTGGATGATAAAACCAGCCGCGACAATCTGGAAACGATTGACCAGAAAATGCCGGGCCGGCTGGCTACACGCTGCCGGCAGGCAGTACAGATATTGCTGCCTCTGCTGAAGCAACTCAGCGCTACTGCCGGCTGACAACCATCAGCCTTCGTGCAGGCCACACTCCCGCTTTAGCCCGAAGAAGCGGGTTTCTTCCTCAGCCATTCCCGGCTCCCATTTACGGGTCGTGTGGGTATCGCCGACCGACAGATAGCCCTGCTCCCACAGGGGATGGTATTGCAGGCCATGCTGTTTCAGATACTGATAGACCTGGCGGTTATCCCAGTCAATGATCGGCAGCAGTTTAAAAACACCACGCTGAATTGATAATACCGGCAGCCCGGCACGGCTCTGAGACTGTTCACGGCGCAGCCCGGCAAACCACCCTGATGCCTGTAAGGTCTGCAGGGCACGATTCATCGGTTCAACCTTGTTCAGCATATTGTACTTTTCGATGCCTTCGACACCCTGTTCCCATAGTTTTCCATAACGGGCTTCCTGCCAGGCCGCGGATTCGCGGGCACGGAACACCTGCAGGTTCAGCTGTAATTGTTCCGTCAGTTGATCGATAAACTGATAGGTTTCCGGAAAGAGGTAACCCGTATCCGTCAGGATCACCGGAATATCCGGCTGCTGACGGGTCACAAGATGCAGGCAGACCGCCGCCTGGATACCAAAACTGGAGCTGAGGACCACCGGGCCGGGTATATTCTCCAGCCCCCAGACGACCCGTTGCTCCGCACTCAGAGTGTCCAGATGCTGGTTTACCTCCGCCAGCGCCTGTTGTTGCTGTGATTTGTCCAGTGCATTGAGTGCTGCTAATTGTAATTCAGCCATTATCGCCTCCGTTACTCCCAGAAATCCCGCGCCGGATCCAGTACCGGTCTGACCACCTCACTGCGGATCAGAAAATCACCGAAACCTTCTTCCGCCTGACGTTCTGTGGCCCAGCGGCCAATCAGTTCGTCCAGCACCGCCAGAACCTCTTCCGGAGTAATATTTTCGCGGTACATCCGCGGGATACGCGTACCGATACGGTTACCGCCAAGATGCAGATTATAGCGTCCGGGCGCCTTACCGACTAAACCGGCTTCGGCCAGTAATGCCCTGCCGCAACCATTAGGACAGCCAGTCACACGCAGGACTATATGCTCATCGGCCATATGGTGACGCGCCATAATTTTTTCCACCTCATCGACAAAAGCCGGCAGAAAACGCTCAGCTTCGGCCATGGCCAGCGGACAGGTCGGGAATGCCACACAGGCCATGGAGTTTTCACGCTGGGTCGTAACTGACTCCATCAGACCATGTGCCCGTGCCAGTGTTTCGATGGCCTGTTTCTGATCTTCCGGCACCCCGGCAATAATCAGGTTCTGGTTCGCCGTCAGCCGGAAGTCCCCCTGGTGAATTTTCGCAATTTCGGCAACGCCGGTTTTGATACTGGCCTGTGGCGAATCCAGCAAACGGCCATTTTCGATAAACAGTGTCAGATGCCACTTACCGTCAATCCCTTTGATCCAGCCGAAACGATCGCCACGGGTAGTAAATTCATACGGGCGGATCGGATCGAAACGGATCCCGGCACGCTTTTCGACCTCTGCTTTGAACACATCAACCCCGACGCGTTCCAGGGTATATTTGGTTTTCGCATTTTTACGATCAGTCCGGTTGCCCCAGTCACGCTGGGTAGTCACCACCGCTTCTGCAACATCCAGGGTTTTATCCAGCGGCAGAAAACCGATTTCACTGGCGGTGCGTGCATAAGTCGCTTTGTTGCCGTGGTCAATTGATAATCCCCCGCCTAACAGCAGGTTAAAACCCACCAGTTTGCCATTTTCGGCAACAGCCACAAAGTTCATATCATTCGCGTGCAAATCGACATCATTATTCGGCGGGATAACGACCGTGGTTTTAAACTTACGTGGCAGATAGGTCGCCCCGAGGATCGGTTCCTGGTCAGTGGTGGCCACTTTCTCCTGATCCCACCAGATTTCCGCATAAGCGCGGGTCTGTGGCAGCAGGTGTTCAGACAGACGTTTTGCCCATTCATAGGCTTCCTGATGCAGTTCAGACTCCACCGGGTTAGAGGTACACAGAACATTACGGTTAACGTCGTTGGCCGTAGCCAGTGCATCCAGTCCGACGTCATGCAGCATCTGATGGGCCGGTTTCACGTTTTTCTTCAGAATACCGTGAAACTGAAATGTCTGGCGGTTAGTCAGACGGATACTGCCATAAAGGGTTTTATCGGCAGCAAAACGGTCAATCGCCAGCCATTGTTGCGGGGTGATGATGCCGCCAGGCAACCGGCACCGCAGCATCATGGCATGACGCGGTTCCAGTTTCTGCTCAGTACGGCTGGCACGAATATCACGATCATCCTGCTGGTACATACCATGGAACCGTATCAGCAGAAAATTATCTCCGCGGAAACCGCCGGTCAGTCCGTCGGACAGATCGTCAGTAATGGTGCCACGCAGAAAATCACTTTGTTTTTTAAGACGCTCAGCATCAGTGAGCTTGCCTTCCACGACCAGTGGGCCCGGGGTTTTATTACTCATTAGTACACATCTCTCTGGTAACGGCGCGATATGCGCAGCTCACTCAAATATTCGTCGGCAGCATCCCGGTCCATCTGTCCGTATTCGGCAATAATATCGACCAGTGCCTGTTCAACATCTTTCGCCATCCGTCCCGCATCTCCGCAGACATACAGATGTGCACCTTCTTCAATCCAGCGCCAGACGTCAGCACCTTTTTCCCGTAGTTTGTCCTGCACATAGATTTTTTGTGGCTGGTCACGGGACCAGGCAAGATCGATATTGGTCAGCAGACCGTCTCTGACATATTTTTGCCATTCCACCTGATAGAGGAAATCTTCAGTAAAGTGCGGATTACCAAAGAACAGCCAGTTTTTACCGCTGGCCCCGTCGTTATCCCGTTGCTGAATAAAAGCTCGGAACGGGGCAATACCGGTACCCGGACCAATCATTATTACTGGCGTTTGCGGGTCAGCCGGCAGGCGGAAATTATCGTTATGTTCAATAAATACCCGGACTTCCCCCTCTTCCGGCAGACGATCGGCCAGGAATCCGGAAGCACCACCACTACGCGGACGGCCTTCAACCTGGTAACGCACAGTACCCACCGTAATATGGACTTCGTCTTCGGTTTCAGCCTGCGATGAAGCAATGGAATATAAGCGAGGGGTCAGCGGACGCAGCAGGTCTGTCAACTGTTGTGCCTGTAATTCTGTCGGCGCATGACGCACCATATCGACGATCGGCCATTGCTGTGCATAGGCCTGCAGTGCCGCTTTGTCATTAACCAGTGACAGTAACTCACTGTTACCGGATAAATGGGCATATTTTTCGACAATCTGCGCGGTATTTACTGTCAGTTCAAAATGCAGTTGCAGTGCCCGGACCAGCGGCATGCTCTCACCTTTGATACTGATTTGCTGAGCGCCGTCGAGCCACAATAATTTCAGTAACTCTTCTGCCAGCTGTGGATCATTTTCATACCAGACCCCCAGAGCATCTCCGGGACGGTAACGTAATCCGGAATCGCCTAAGTCAATTTCCAGATGACGGATATCTTTTTCTGAATCATTACCGGTGATCTTCTGATTCACCGACAGAGACGCAACCAGTGGCTGCTCTTTGCTGTAGGGAGAACTGTCAATTTCATCACGGGCACCACTGGCGGCCTGTGCAACCTGCCCGGCAGATGCTTGCGGTAAACGCTGCTTCAGCAGCGAAACAATCTGTTGCCGCCACTGATCCGCGGTGGCACTGAAATCAACATCCGCATCGGCGCGAGCCAGCAGCTGTTCAGCCCCCAGCTCCGCCAGCCGCTGATCGAAATCTTTACCCGCCTGACAGAAAAATTCATAGGACGAGTCCCCCAGACCAAATACCGCAAATGCGGTCTCTTTCATGGCCGGCGCTTTCTTTGATAACAGGTACTTGTGTAAGGCAACGGCCTCTTCCGGCGGTTCCCCTTCCCCCTGTGTAGAGGTCACTATTAGTAGGATTTTTTCGCGAGCTATCTGCTTAAATTTATAATCGCCCGCATTCACCAGACTGACGGTGACTCCTGCCGCCAGCAGCTCATCACGCAGCTGTTCTGCCAGCCGCCGTGCGTTACCGGTCTGAGATGCGGAAATCAGGGTAACCGTCGGGGCCTGATCCACAGCCGCTGCCACCGGAGACGCAGTGCCGGCTGGTGCAGGGTTATCTCCACTGATCCGCCCCCAGAAATAACCTGAAAGCCAGGCCAGCTGGGTAACGGAAAAATCCTGTGTTGTTGCTTGTAGTTGTGCCAGCTGTTCCGCCGAAAGCGGGAGCTGTGGGGCCTGATTGGTCATTGCGTTTATGATTCCAGTATCATCGGCGGAAAAAAGGAGTAAAGAAAGTAAGGTTAACTGTAAAAGTATGCACACAAAAGACAGCTTATGCATATCACATAACCAAATTAGCTAAATGGTTTTTTCGTTAAAATTAACCGGAAAAAGTGGTAAGCAGCACCAGACGTTCACCGGCAGCAGATAACTGCCTGCAAAAGGCAAAATAACCGGGAAAAATGTGAGGCGGGGAGAGTTTTACGGTAGAATCTGCGACTTTAACACTCGGGAATTATTATGCCAGTCACCACACTATTCAAAGAGTTTCAGTTTGAAGCTGCCCACTACCTGCCCCATGTCCCGGACGGACACAAATGCGGCCGCCTGCACGGACACTCTTTTCTGGTCCGTCTGGAAATTACCGGCGAAGTGGACCCGCATACGGGATGGGTGATGGATTTTGCCGAACTGAAAAGATTATTCAACCCCCTGTATGAACAACTGGATCACCACTATCTGAACGAAATTGACGGGCTGGAAAATCCGACCAGTGAAGTGCTGGCCGTATGGATCTGGCAGAAAATGAAACCGCTATTACCGTTACTCAGCGCGGTTATGATTAAAGAGACCTGTACTGCCGGGTGTACTTATCGCGGATAATACACATTTACCGGTAAAGCACCGCGGATCATGGCTGATCCGCGCACTGCTGGCGGTATTTCCCGCCGATCAGGCAATATTCAGATACTTATGGGTCTGCATAGAGAGACGCCAGTTTCTTTCAATACAGGTGCTGATACACAGCTCTGTCGCCTCTTGCTTACAGCTGATCGGCTGTAACGCAATCACCCGCAGTTTATCGTCCTGTAGTTGTGCCAGTAACGCGTCCAGCGCTTCAATATCTCGCTGACGGGCGACCGGGTGTTTGATTTCATCCGCCCGGATAAGTGCCTGCGGCAGTACATCATAGCCACCACGCATATTCACTTTAGGCGATACAGTGACAAAGGTCTCTGCGGAACAGCGGACAGGGTGAGTACCGCTGGTTTCTATCTGGCAACGATAGCCGAAAGCTTCCAGTGCTTCGGTCAGTGAACAGAGATCATAGATTGCCGGTTCACCGCCGGTGATCACTACGTGACGGGCCGTCCAGCCCTGATCACTAATCATTTTCAGTATCGTCAGGGCATCTGCATCACCCCATTTATCGCTTTCAACAGTTTTGGTCAGAATATCGCCTACCGGCACAGCATTTTCCGGTAACTTATCCCAGGTATGTTTAGTATCACACCAGCTGCAGCCAACGGGGCAACCCTGCAAGCGGATAAAAATTGCCGGCACGCCGGTAAAAAAACCTTCCCCCTGAAGGGTTTGGAACATCTCATTGATCGGGTACTGCATTTATGGCTCATATCTGCGGTTCAGTAATCGGCTATTATTACAGATCCTGCGCCGCAGATCATGTCAGATCCTGCGGCGTGCCGCCGCAGGATTCATTGGCTGACAGGTCGCCTGATTAACTGGACGTCAGATGACCGGTTTCATCGGTAATAATACCTTTAATCAGTTTGATTAAATCATCGCGCTGAGTGGCCGTTTTAGACCGGGCGGCACCGGTACAATTTTCCCCCCAGTATTTCACCCAGGTACGGGCGTTGGTGGTGGAAATATAATAGAGTTCGACTTTACCGGCATTGGTCTGCGGACGGGCCAGAATGCCTTCTTCTATTTTCTGACACAGCTTGTAGCTTTTCAGCCATTTATCGGTAGTGATTTGCGGGTAACGGCTCTCCTCACCGTCAGACATCATAATAAAAACTTTACGCCGGTTACTGCCTTCCATCATTACCGGCACCGAACGGATTAACGCCGCGGATAAATGTGTCCAGCCCGAAGGTTCCATATTCTGGAACTGATCCAGCGCCGGTTTAGAATCCGTTAACGGTATCAGCCAGGAAGCGGCACTCTGGTTAGTCAGATCATTACCGGTACTGTGTTTCCACCAGCCGCCCTGCTGGCACATCTGGTAATAAGGCCGGTAGGCGGAGGACGCACTTGAGGCCGTTGACCACAGCATCGGGAAAGTGATAATCGCCTCATCGGAGAACATTTTATCCAGTGTCGCCGTGTAATTGATCGCCTCATCATGTTCGATGGTGTAAGCCGATTTCTGGGTGGTGAACACTCTGGCGGCTTTCGCATATTCATTTTCGATCAGTCGCAGAGACTGCGCCGTAAAAATATCTTCCAGCTGATTACGGGGATCTGCAGGTTGCGGATACTTATCCCGCGGGTCAAAACAGGAATACTGAGCCCTGCCTGTAGTTTTCCCGTAACTGTCATTTTTACGACACCACTGATTACGCATCGCCGCTTCACTGAGCACCGGCGCAGACTTCGCTACATATTTCTTATAAAAATCATAGCGGGCCGTGTCCATATCGTACGTCATGCCATTCAGGCTGCCGGAAGCCAGTTTAGTCGAGACACTTTTATCACTCCAGAACGGGTAATTAATATTCCAGCCGTCATTAGGCACAAATAATACCGAGCAGCCAACGTTTTGCCCGCCGCGCTGGTTGGTTCCCGGCATGATCACTGAAACTCCGGTACTGAAAGGTACAATCGCAATCTTCGACTCCGGGCTGTTTTTCAGTACAAAATCTGTAATTTCAGCAAACACACTTTTCAGTATTCTGATCCTGGTCCCCCTTTGTGACGTAGAGAAATCCACCACAAATACATAGTCGGCGGGTTTCGAGACGTACTTATTCACATTGCCGCTGCCGGAATTAAGTGAGTAGCTGCTCTTACCGGCTGTCACTGTCTGGTAAGTAAACAGCAGTGGCAGATCCATGGCGATATCCACGCTATAGCGGGTATAACGGGTATCGGAAGAAGGTAATTTCTGATTCTGTACGACGTTAAATTTTATTTCAGGAATGGTTTTCAGGCCGGGGAAATAATATTTTATCCAGGCTTCAACCATTGCACGGTTAGTTTCAATTTCTTTCAGCCCTTCGGCGGTTTGTGTGTCGTTTGCCAGGGTCGCTGCAGAGACCGCCAGGGTTGCTTCAGAAGCCGCATCCGCCATTCTGGCTTTGCCGGACATCATCGAAACACTGTTAATCCCGAGGGTCATCAGCCCGACCAGTATCGGCAGCAGTATCGCCATGGGAATAATCATCACACCGCGTTCACAGCTGAACCGTCTTAACACAGATAATCGTTTTTTTATAAACATTTCCGTATGTCTTCCGCTGTCGTTAAGTTATAAAATATGCGGCGACTTCCCTGAATACAAAACAGTGCCGGAACCGCAACTGGCCGGTATTTCGCCACCCAAATGCCCGCCGGATCTTTAAGATACCGCGCCGGTCCTGAGCGGAGGTACCCCGACGGGTTAATATCTATCATCGTCACTTCCAGTTTTCGTGCCAGCGTGGTACTCAGATAGAGTTGCTGATTAATTTCTCTGCTGAGCCGGTTAGATTCCGGAATCTCACTGTTAAGAAAAATCACTGCCTGAATCTTAGCGGTAAATGCACTCCGCTTAGCGGCGGCCTCTGTGACTGTCAGAGGAAAAAAACAACTGCTGAGCAGTAACAGATGCGGAAACTTCATTATTACCTCCTGCTCAGCGGGCCAATACGATATTAGATACCGTAATTGTTTCCGGCAGGGCACCGACAGCACTCAGTAATCCCGATAAGCTGCCTGCCGGGGCAGGCACACTTAAGGTGACCTGATATAAAGGTACCCAGCGCCCGCGGATACTCATCGGCGACAGTTCCGCATACCGGGTCAGGGCGCTGGCAGAAGTGCTACATTTTGCCGCACCGGCGGTCATTTTCTGATACTGGTCGACCTGACGCCGGGTCGTCACCTCTTTAAAACTGAGGCTTTCGACCTGCACACACAGCGTTTTGACACTGTTGTCCCCGGCCATAAACCGGGCCAGTTCAGCAAGCTGACTGACATCACTGCTGGTCAGGGTTTCCCGGCCGTCATACAGATTAACCCGCTCTCTGATCACCGAAGCCAGGGAATAATTTATCCGTTCAGCTTTGCTGCGTGTCATCAGCCAGAATCCGTAATCCAGCGCCGCACAGCTCAGAATCGTCAGTAAGGTAAAAATAAATGCCGCTTCCACCAGCACTGATCCTTGTTCTGACTTTCCCTGCGCGAGAATGCTCTGTTTCAGCCACATATCACTGGTCTCCCCGCTCATATTCCTGCACATACACCAGTTTTCTGCTTAAAGAAGCATCCAGCATTGCAACCAGCTTTTTCACCGCACTGTTATTATCAAAAGCGAATAACAATGGCCGGTAGCGATAACCGGCACTGTAAATTGCCAGCGGATATTGCTGGCCCGCACCGGTAAAGCAATTCTCTTTCAGCGAGTCTTTTACCGAACGGCAATAGGTCACTTTCAACGTAAAGTTTTTCGGATCGACAAACATTTTCCAGAATGCACTTTCCTGAGCCACATTCGCGGCAAATAACGCCGTGTAGTCGCCATTATTCTGTTCAGTACGGGATGTCATTCTCGCGGCTTCTGACAGGGTCAGGTCGAGAGAGGCGGAAACATAAAGAAAACGGTTTATTTCAAAAATAAGAAAAATAAAAAATACGAAGATAATAAAAATTAACGAAAACTCTATGGTGACCACCCCTTGTTCACGGGAGAGACGCTGTCGTAATCTTTTGAGTACTGTTCGCATAACCGGCTCCGGTATTTATCCTCAAAAACTTTCAACCCTGAAAAGATCCGCCACCAGCATATCTGGATTTTTAGCATAACTGCCACGTTTGATAATCTCTTTGGCATAACGCAGATCACCGGTTTTCACCAGCGCAAATGCCAGATTACGATCCAGTTGCGGGTTACGGTAACCGCGCAGATAAACCGGTAATAACATCTGTACCGCCTCGTGATAACGTTTCTGAACGATATAGATCATGGCAATATTATTCACTACCGATTCTTCCTGAAAATACGCATTTCTCGCCAGCCCGAAACTGTCGAGGGCCCCGTTCAGATCACCCATTTCAGCCTGAATGACACCTTTCAGGTTCAGGGCCTCTCCGCTATTGGGGTTTTTATTTAACGCGATGCCGATAAAGTTCAGCGCTTCTTTATATTTCCTCAGGGAATTAAGATTTTTACTCTCCAGCAGATACACTTTCATATCAGCACCGGATACCATCAGTTTCTGCAAATGATATAACGATGACTGAAAATCACCGGCCTGATAATAGTATTCGGCCAGCTGATATCTTATTTGTGGCGAGTTATTTTTTTTCAGTTCCTCCTGCTTCATTTTAATCAGACCGGAATAATTTCCTGTTTTTAACAGTATCTGTTCACTCGCGGAACCATCACTGAGCGCAAATTTTTTACCGGCAATTGTGGTCGTCTGGTTACAGCCTGTCAGCAACATAAAGAGAACTGTTATTACTGTCGGTTTTACTAGTTTCACGTTATTAATTCCCCATATTCCCCATCAACCTCATGACCCCCGGTGCTGCAACGATAATAATGACCGGAAACATAAAAAACAGAATCAGTGGCACACTCATCTTCGCTCCGAGCTGACCGATTTTTTCTTCGGTCGCCAGTAACTGAACCTCTCTGATTTCCCTGGCCAGCTCAACCAGCTGTTCATACATTGATGAGCCGTACTGAATACTTTGTTGCAGCATGGCGCAAAACATCCGGGTTTCTGCTGACGGTAATTCACGATAAAAATGCTCCAGAGCAACACTCAGTCCGCTGACCTCGGTACGTCGGACCAGACGACTGATAAAAGGAACAAAGTCAGGATTAATTCCGGACATCTTGTCAGATAAAAATTTGAATGCCTGCTCAATGGTCATACCGCACTGCACACCGATAGCCAGTAATTCGATCATCCAGGGTAGTTCAGCACTGAGTGTTTTGACCCTGCGTTTGACAAACACCGACCTCAGCATGCCCGGCAAAATAATCGTCGATACCAGACTTATCATCGCCGCCATCAGCAAGGATTGCCGGCTGAGAGGCTGTCCGGAAAAAAAGGCCCCGGCCACCACCAGCATAAACATCCCCATGGCCAGCAATCCTTTGTAAGCCATATTGGCATCAAGCTTGCGGTAAATATTCAGCAGCGGATTATTCTGTTCCAGCACTATTTCCGTATGATGGTGTTCTTTCAGTTGCTGAATTTTAAGTTTATGTACACTGGCATCAGCTACAGTTAACGCCTGCTGTAATTTCCGGTTCCGTATTTTTCTCAGTAACAGGTTCCCGGTAATTACCAGCACAATTACTATCATCATTACCAGCATCGGGTTCATGGTTATAATTTCCTCATCAGAAATTTAATGACCAGCAGTCCGGTGACTTCACTGCCTATCAGGTAATACAGCAATACGCGGCCCTGCTGGTCTTCAAGTACAAACTGGAAGTTCTCCGGGCTGATAAACTTTAGTAAAATCAGAAATACAAAGGGAATGGCCCCGGTGATCTTTGATGACATGCGCATTTCTGAGGTCATCGACAGCATTTTTTTCTCCATAGCAATGCCGTTAGAGATAGACCGCTGAAGTTTGCCCAGCACCTCACGCAACCGGCCACCGCTGTTGATATTCAGCAGGATAGCAACAATAAAAAAGTAATATTCGCGATAGGGGTAATTGCGCCACGACTCCATAAATACAACCTCCGCCTGCTCGCCAAAGTTAAGTCGCCGCGAAATAACCGAAAACTCACGTGACAGGCCGTTGTTCCGGCTCTGGCTGTAATCAGACATTGCCTGCAAAAATGTCCGTCCGGAGGTAATTGCTCCGCCAATCGTGGTCAGTGCTTCACTGAAATCGAGTGAAAACTGCTGGTAATGGCGTTTTTTAATAATTTTATAAAACACCAGGTAACAGGCAACCAGACTGGCGGCAGCAACCCAGCTCAGGGGCAGGCCGATATACAGAGCATTAAGCGCCAGTATCGCCATCGCTATTAATAACGGGATAGTCAGATTTTTAATCAGCGCACCGGTACTGCCGGCATAAAAAAGCCGGAAGATCGCGGATAACTTATCCGTAATACCGGTTTTCAGCCGCGAGATAATCGGGGTTTCCTCAGACACCCGGGCGGTTTTCTGGCTGATAATTGAGAGCAGCATCTGCTTCCGCTGTCCGGAATAAGATAAGGATTTGCGGGTAAACTGATTACGTTGCAACACAATCAGCAGACATAACCCCGCCATTATCAGCAGTAACATGAATAACAGATTCATTGCCTACCCAAATACAGTTTTTAGTAAATCATCGCAGCCATATGCTTTGGCCCGCCGATAAACACTGGAACGAACAGAAAATCCGGGGGTAGTAAAACGCCCCACAACTTTGCCCTGGACACTGTCATCCACGGCAAAGCTGAAAATATCCTGCATAACAATCGTGTCGCCTTCGAGGCCCATCACCTCAGTAATATGGGTAATTTTTCTCGACCCGTCGTACAGGCGGTTAGTCTGGACAATAAGATTAATTGCCGAAGTAATATTGCGTCGGATAGCATCCACCGGCAGGTTAAGGTTGGCCATCATTACCATGTTTTCCAGCCTGGCGAGCGCATCACGTGGCGAGTTAGCATGCAGGGTGGTCATAGAACCATCATGGCCGGTATTCATCGCCTGCAACATCTCAAAAGTTTCACCGCCACGGCACTCTCCGACAATAATCCGGTCTGGCCGCATACGCAGGGTGTTAATCATCAGATCACGCATTGTGATCTGGCCGCTATTTTCAGCCCCGGCCATACGAGTTTCCAGCCTCACCACATGCTGTTGTTGCAGTTTCAGTTCTGCCGCATCTTCGAGAGTAATAATTCGCTCATCACTATTGATATGCTGTGATAATGCGTTCAGTAAGGTGGTTTTCCCCGAACCGGTTCCGCCGGAGATAACGATATTGGTCTGACAGCGAACCGCGATCGACAGAAAATTCGCCATCTGTTCACTCATTGCTCCCCAGCTCACCAGATCCCGCAGGGTACGTGACACATTACTGAATTTACGGATGGAGATCGAAGTCCCGTCGAGAGCCACAGGGTTTATCACCACATTCAGCCTGCTGCCATCCGCCATCCTGGCATCGACCAGCGGCTGGGATTCATCAACCCGCCGTCCGACACGACCGACCAGCCGTTTGGCAATTTCCGTCAGCTGCTGGTTATCAATAAAGCGTTTACCGGTGAATACCAGCTTCCCGCTGCGTTCGACAAAAATATTGTCCGGGCCATTGACCAGAATATCGCTGACCGATTCATCTTCCATTAACTCCCGTAATGGTCCGACGCCCAGTATTTCATCAGCCATTGAAGATGCCAGCTCTCTGGTTTCCTCCGAAGGTAAATACTGGTTGTGCTCAACACTGGTGCGGTGGATCACCTGCGATATTTCGCGGATCAGCGCGGTGCGATCATCCAGTAATTTATCGATCAGATCGAGCTCCAGCCGGGGCAGTGCCAGGCTGCGTAACTGGCGGGACAACTCCGCATATTTCGGGTTCACCATTAGTCAGACCTCCCTGTAAGCCGCTGCTTTACTGCTGAAAATAATGATCCTGGTAACTCTTTTTTCTTGCCTAACAACAGGTAACTTATATTTTGTAAAACCCGCCGCTGCTTACCACTAAAGTCGATATTCAGTGACGGATCACCGGACTTCAGCATATAAGGCACCGTGACATCAGCAGGCTGGCCGACGAGGTCACCGGCCTCACGGGCATTCACCTCGCCACTGACTTTGGGGTGATGCTGATTAAAACAGAGGTAAAGGCGTTTAATGCCGTTATGACTGCTTTGCAGGTGGGCATTCGCTTCAAGGATTTTTTTAGCCACCCGAACTGAGGAGAGATTCCGGTCACAGACCAGCAAGACACAATCAGAATGGGTCAGAACATTTTCAATGTCTTCATCAGCAGCGTTATAAGCGCTGAAATCAAAAACCACACACTGGTGACGATCGTAGACCGAATTATTGAAACGCCAGGCATGACTTTTTTCTTCATACATGGCAAAGAAATTATTCTGCAACAACGTCACTTCATTACTGATCGATACCCGGGAAATCAGGTCCAGATTGCGGCTGCCGCCGCTGCCCTGTACCAGCAGAGTCGGTGACTGACGTAACCTGGCGATATCTTCTGCAATATGGTAACTGAGCAAGGAGGTCCCTATACCACCTTTACAGCCAAGAATAGCGATTTTGACGGCGCTGGTCATATCTCTGCCAGGCTGATTTTTTGCTGATATCAGCGAACCAATACGATTCAGCTGTGACGGATAGTGACAGTAAAAAATCCCCTGCTGCAGATAACTGTCTGCCAGTATCAGAGAGTCCTGGGCACCGACCGCAATCTGTATTGCAGTGCGCGCAATATGTAACTCCATCAGCCGGGCAACAGATTCCGGTGAGTCCTGAGGGGTGACTTCAAAAATCACCACATCAACATTGGCTGATTCCGTGTAATGTTCAAGCTGTGGTACCGTCCCGGTAAAGCGGCGAACTTCGCCACTGTCCCTGATAGCCAGTTGTTCACAGACTTTCTCCATCACGGAAGGCGTGGCGGCGATCACCAGCACGCTTTCTGTCGGTGTATCCTGCCGTTTATCACTGGACGAAAATAACAACATCCGGCCTCCCTGCCAGTCAGTTTATGGTGGTTTCACGCCGCTGTGAGGCTTTAAGATTATTGTCTACTGCACAGCCAATATCCGGATAAGTATCAAAACGATAGGTGCTTTGCTGTGACTGACACAGCGAACCATTTTTTTCTGTATTCAGCATGATACTGACCAGCGCAGCAGTCTCTGCACTATTTTGTGTCGGTTGCTTCTGCAACTGTACATATTCAGGTGAAATTCCCGCACTGATCAGCCGCTGTTTAATCCGTTTCGCCAGTTGATCCGCATCACTGAGATACCACTGCACAGTCAGCCCGCCCCCGAGATACTGATGGAACGAGATAACCTCAGCCACCAGTATTTCCTGGTCAATATCACTGCGCCCTTTCAGGCTAAACTGGTACCCCTGAGCGGCAAGACCAAAGCCGCTCCATAATCCGATTAACAGCAGAATCCATTGCCGCATAACTGCCTCTCTAGTAAATAAAGCCGCCCTGTTCTATAAAACTGATTACACCTTTTTCTGCACTGCTGCCGGTCACATTACTGATATTAAAATAGCGCTCCAGCAGGCTGCTACGCTGCCATGCAGGCAAAGTGACCTGGCTTGAGGAGACAGGCCGGACCAGATTAATGGTCGCCACCACCACCAGCTCTGTTTTTTCCCGGCGCGCTGCTGTCGAACGGAAAAAGGCACCTAATACCGGAATATCACCAATAAAGGGGACTTTTTTCAGAATTTCCTGCTCAGATTCACTGAGTAATCCCGCCAGTACAAAGCTCTCTCCGTCAGCCAGTTCAACCGTTGTTCTGGCTTTACGGGATTTCAGGGCAGGTAAATAATAGGTGGAATCCGTCGAGGTACTTTGGTCATCGACATTACTCACCTCCTGATAAATCATTAACTTAACTTTCTGACTGTTTTCAACTTTCGCCCCGATAGTCATCCTGACGCCAATCTCTTTATATTCGACACTGGTCCCATTGGAGGAGCTGGTCATAATGGGGATTTCTCCGCCGACCAGAAAATCAGCCGTCTCACCTGACAGTACCGATAAATTTGGTTCAGCAAGTACCCTTGCCACCGATTCATTGCCGAGGGCATGGATCATTGAGGTTAACTCACTGGCGTTAAAGCGGAGTTTATTCAGCACAAAGTTCCCGACGTCCAGTGACTGCCCCCATTCAATGCCCAGGGTATCGCTGTAACTTTTATTCAGCTCAACGATGGATATTTTGACATTTACCTGATTGGCCTGCGGAAGTCGCATACGGTTCTGCAATTTTTTGTAGCTGATTTGGGTCAGGGACGGAATTTTGATATCGCCCATATTTTCGGTAGATATCCGCACCACTTCCGTATCGGCTTCCATTCCCAGGGCTTCGCCGACAATCTGATAAATACTGTCTCTGCTTTCTTCATCTACCGCGATACCCGCCAGGATATAGCTGTCCCCGACTTTTTTGAGTTCAATGGTTGAACCGGGAAACTGGTCCTGAATCTGTGCCGCCAGCTTACCGACCAGCGGATCGACCACCACCTGAATTTTGCGCGTCACATCATTCTGTACCAACAGGATCTCGCCAATACCATTCTGAATACCGTAGATCACCACTTCACGATCACTGATCAGGTTATAATCGACAATTTCCGGATCAGTGGTGAAAACCGTATCAATGACCGTATTCATTTTCAGGGTTCTGGCACTCCCTTTCGCCAGGTACAGAGTCTCTGCAGCGGCACTGGCGGACAGTAAGACACTGAGCAGCAGCAGGCCGCTCAGCCAGAAGTACAAACGGGGAATGGGGTTAATCAGTCTGACCAGAAAATTCATTTAGCTGCTCCTTGCTGTTCACTCAACGTCTTCCTCTGAACATTACCGGTCCCCCCGGGAAACAGAATAATGTCGTATTTCCGGGTCACCCTGTATAAACGTTTCAGGTCCGCAGGGCTCAGTTCAAGATCAAGGGACAGACTGCCGGTCACTTCTCCCTTATTACCGCTTTCTATCAATGATTTACGCTCCAGTAATGAAGGCGCTGCTTTTTCAGGGCGGCTGATCACCCTTCGCGATTCAAAAATGCGGAAAAAACTGAGTGATGATTCTCCGTATAACAGGCTTTCGCTGTTTTTACGCCGTGCTTTGGTATTTTCTGAGGAAAACCGCAAATATACATCGACGTAATCACCTGCACGCAGTTGCTGTAACGCACCGGTAAATTCCTCATTAACGACAATGTTGTAACGGATCATATTGGCCGCCGCGAGTTTGTTCTTTGGATCATCAACACTGACATCTGCCGGACTGATCCGCTCTCCTGGCGCTTTATCTGTTACCAGAAACATCCCGCGCAATGATTCAGGAGATTCTTCGGTGGCCTCCCGGCTATCGGCAGGCAGGAACTCGGTTTTAATCACGAAATCCTCATCCCGCAGCAGGCTGCCTGTGGGCAATATCTTTTCGCTGACAAAATAGCTGACCTGCATCAGCGGCTCCGGTGCAGAACTCTGCGGTGGCGGGCCGCTATTCATCAGCAAGCCAAAAGCCCCGACAATAAGTAATAAAACAGCCAGAATTACTAATAGTCTCTGGTTCACTGGTTGTCCTGTTTATCCCAAAAGGTGAAGTAAATAGCCGATACTTATTGCAACCCCGTAAGGCAGGGTCATCGTTTTTCTGGCCGGTAACACCAGCCGCAGTACAACGACAACCAGAATCAGTGGCACCCCGGATAAGGTTATCCATAATATAAATTCGGGTATCTGGCCTGCAGGAACAGAAAGACTGAGTGCCGCAATAAGCTTTATATCTCCCGCACCGATCACATTGACGAACACCAGTAAAAAACCGACGATTAACACTATTAACGGATAGAGTAAATTTAACGAGCCAGTACTGGTGATGGATAATAAAGCTGAAAACAAAGCCACCAGAAAGACAGCCTTGTTTTTTATTTTTCTGTTAGTGATATCTGTATAACAGACGGATAACAGCACTATCCCTAACAGCAAAAGAATAAATACCTTCATACGTATTTCAGAATAAGGAGGATAACTGCTCCTCCTTATAGACAGGTGATGTCATTTATCAAGGATTCGCTTGTTTGATATTATCTGCCAGCAGGGTAAATTTATCGGTAATCGCTTTCAGGAATGGCGCATCCTGAGAACCAAACAGCGTCAGCAACATACCGCTGACCGCCACAGCAATCACTGCATATTCAATGGCCGTCACGCCATCTTCCTTACGCATTACCTGAAATGCACGCCGGCCGCTTTCAGTCACGAAAAGCTGAGCTTTCAGAGATAACGAGGTCAGTTGGTTAATCATTTTCTTCATCCTTAAATATAATATTACCTATTAAATATAATTAATATTAATGCTCCAGACTCTGTGCCCCGGCATCCCGGGTCACCCTAAAATAATACGATCCGACCCCGAATATACAAGTAGCAGAAGTTAAATTAAAAAATGACACTGTTTATATATAAAATATAATCTGACACAAAGCAGTCATATAAACCAGCTATTAGATTTTAGTTATTCTCAAATAACGTAACATGAGCATACGCGACATTTAATTTCATAGGAAAAATTCATAACAAATGAAACTATATCCAGACTATGAATACCTTCCTCCTGATGGAAGGATAAATGAAATGATCAACACTAACAATGCATGGATATTTTAAAACAAAATGATAACAATAGTTTATTTATCTTGCGAAATACTTTCTCATCGTGCTATTTATATCTGCAAATAAAAATAATAACTAAGTGATATTCATAGGGAACATGTATCGATGCAAAGCAAACAAGCGATTAAAAAACAAATTATTGATGATATCAGCCAGATGATTTTTTCAGGTATCCTGAAACGGGGCGACTTTTTACCCTCCATACGGATCATGAGTGATCGATATAACGTCTCCCGCGGGACGGTGCTGGTGGTCTATAAAACTCTGGAGTCTCTTGGCTATATCCAGGGACATGAACGCAGCGGTTATCTGGTGATCAGCGCCCCGGAAGGCCGTGATCCTCAGCCACAAATCGGTAAGACGGCCGAAAAACAGCCACCGCACAGCGAAAAAAAGCCCCCGGTGACCGCAGCCTATCAATCGCTGGAACGTCATAACCGCACACAATTACCTAAGCATTTTATCCGCCGCTGGTGTCTGGGCAGCAGCTCTCCCCAGTTACAAACCGGCTGGAATCGCTGGGAAGTCAGCGATAAACGGCTGAAAAACAGTTTATGTCGCTTTATTCTGATCTCACGGGGTATCTCTCTGCTGCCAGAGAATATGGTGTTATCTTCCGGGATGCAGGAAGCACTGTTACTGATCGGCGCCAGTGTTGCCAGTACCCGCCAGCAACCCACCATTCTGGTAGAAGATCCCTGCCCGCTGCATGTTCGTGAACTGTTCCGCAGCCTCAATTTCCGCGTACTTCCGATAGCTGTCGATCAGCAAGGGATCTGTGTCGCAGATTTCCCTGCGGCTGGCGCTGACCTTATCTTTACCTCACCGGCGCGTCAGTTTCCGATGGGGGTCTCTCTCAGTGACAGCAGACGCCACACCCTGTATGAATGGGCATGTCGTCATAATGCATTGATCATAGAAAATGACTGCTTTGCGATGCTGGGCTTTGGCCAGTCCGTGACCCCGGCCCTCAGGCATCAGTACCCTGACCCGCATATCATCTATCTTACCCATCTGGCTGAGCTGACCGGCAGCGGTATTAATGTCTGCTGTATCGCCGCATCTCCGCAATTTATACAGCTGATACGGCAATTTATCCCGTTACTGACCAGTGATACCAATCCGCTGACCAGTGCGCTGCTCAGTTCGTTCCTTGATTCTCCGCACTTTATGAAATACCTGACCGGCCGGTTGCAAGCCCGGCAACAGAAAGTGGCTCTGGCACAGGAAGGAATACAGCAACGATGGCCGGGTATGGATTATGATGGCAGCGAAAATAGTGGATTCCTGACTTTTCATACCGGGATCCGTCAGTTGCCCGAAGGGCTGATTAATCGTTACTTTTTTCCGGTAGATATCTTTCGCCTCGTCCCGCAGGAAAAACGGCAGGCACGGGCCGGGATTATCTATCCGTTTGATTTACTCAGTTTCGCGGAGATAGAGAAAATTAATCTGCAGTTACAGGATGCGTCAGACGTCTGTTATTAAAATCCGCACATAAAAAAGCCCCCGGGCCCTGAAGCGCCGGGGGCTGATAACCTTAGCAGGTGGCAGAAAATTTATGCCTGGCCTTTGATCTCTTTACGTCCGTTAAAGCGGGCTTTCTGGCCCAGTGCTTCTTCGATACGGATCAGCTGGTTATATTTTGCAACGCGGTCAGAACGGCTCATTGAACCGGTTTTGATTTGACCGGCTGCGGTACCTACCGCCAGATCAGCAATCGTGGCATCTTCTGTTTCACCGGAACGGTGAGAAATTACGGCGGTGTAACCGGCATCTTTCGCCATTTTGATCGCAGCCAGAGTTTCGGTCAGAGTACCGATCTGGTTGAACTTGATCAGAATAGAGTTAGCGATACCCTTCTCAATACCTTCTTTCAGGATTTTGGTATTAGTGACAAACAGGTCATCACCGACCAGCTGCAGTTTATCGCCAAGGACTTTCGTCTGGTAAGCAAAACCATCCCAGTCAGACTCGTTGAGACCATCTTCGATAGAAACGATCGGATACTGTTCGGTCAGCTGTTCCAGATAGTGGGTGAACTCCTGAGAAGTGAAGGTCTTACCTTCGCCTTTCAGCTCGTAGTTACCCGTTTCTTTGTTATAAAACTCAGAGGCGGCACAGTCCATCGCCAGAGTAATATCTTTGCCCAGCTCATAACCGGCAGCTTTTACCGCTTCGGCGATAACAGCCAGTGCTTCAGCATTAGAAGCCAGGTTAGGTGCATAGCCACCTTCATCACCGACTGCCGTATTCAGGCCTTTCGCCTTCAGTACTTTTGCCAGATGATGGAAAACTTCTGAACCAATACGGATAGCTTCTTTGACACTGGAAGCGCCAACCGGCTGGATCATAAATTCCTGAATATCTACGTTGTTGTCCGCATGCTCGCCGCCATTGATGATGTTCATCATCGGCAGTGGCATAGAGAACTTACCGGCAGTACCATTCAGTTCAGCAATATGGGCGTACAGAGGCAGACCTTTAGACGCTGCAGCTGCTTTTGCTGCCGCCAGAGAAACGGCCAGAATTGCGTTAGCACCGAACTTAGATTTATTTTCGGTACCATCCAGCTCGATCATGATCTTATCGATATTTGCCTGGTCTTTGGCATCTTTACCGGTTACCGCGTCAGCGATCGGGCCATTAACCGCCGCGACTGCTTTAGTCACGCCTTTACCCAGGAAACGAGATTTATCGCCATCACGCAGTTCCAGCGCTTCACGGGAACCCGTGGAAGCACCTGACGGTGCAGCTGCCAGTCCAACGAAACCACCTTCCAGATGTACTTCTGCTTCAACAGTCGGGTTACCACGTGAATCGATAATTTCACGACCGATGACTTTTACGATTTTGGACATTCGTTTTTCCTCAGTACAAGTTAAGCTGAAACTTCTCAATCTTAAGACAAGCAACGCGCGAAAAGTTCGCGCGTTGCCATGATAAGCTTACTTCGCCAGACTTTTCTGATAATCAACCGATGCTTTGACAAAACCGGCAAACAGCGGATGACCATCACGCGGTGTAGAGGTAAATTCCGGATGGAACTGGCAGGCCACAAACCACGGATGATTCGGGTTTTCGATAATTTCTACCAGCTGGTCATCTCCGGAACGACCCGCAATCCGTAAACCTGCAGCTTCAATAGGTTTCAGCAGCAGATTGTTCACTTCATAGCGGTGACGGTGACGTTCAACAATCGTCTGAGAGCCATACATCTGGCTGACCAGGCTGTCATCAGACAACTGGCAAGCCTGGCTTCCAAGACGCATCGTCCCGCCGAGGTCACTCTTCTCATCACGAACTTCAACATTACCTTCTTCGTCACGCCATTCGGTGATCAGCGCAACAACCGGATATTTACAGTCAGGTTCAAACTCTGTTGAACTGGCTCCGGTCATACCTGCCACATTACGGGCAAATTCGATCAGTGCAACCTGCATTCCCAGGCAAATGCCCAGATACGGAATGTTGTTTTCACGGGCATATTGTGCGGTGATGATTTTACCTTCAATACCACGGGAACCGAAGCCACCAGGGATCAGAATCGCATCCAGGCCACTCAGTAACTCAACACCACGGGTCTCAACATCCTGAGAATCAATCAGTTTAATGTTCACTGTCACGCGGTTTTTCAGTCCGGCATGTTTCAGGGCTTCAATAACTGATTTATAGGCGTCAGGTAATTCAACGTATTTACCGACCATCCCGATGGTTACTTCACCGCCCGGGTTGGCTTCTTCGTAAATAACCTGTTCCCATTCAGACAAATCAGCCTGCGGAGCATTCAGGTTAAAACGTTTACAGATAAAATCATCCAGACCCTGAGACTTCAGCATACCCGGAATTTTATAAATTGAATCAACATCTTTCAGCGAGATAACCGCTTTTTCTGCCACGTTACAGAACAGCGCAATTTTCGCCCGCTCATTGGCCGGTACCGCACGATCTGAACGACAGATTAAAACATCCGGCTGAATACCAATCGACAGCAACTCTTTTACCGAGTGCTGAGTCGGTTTGGTTTTCACTTCACCGGCGGCAGCCAGGTAAGGGACTAAGGTCAGGTGCATATACAGGGTATGTTCACGACCAACGTCCACCGCCATCTGACGGATAGCTTCGAGGAATGGCAGTGATTCAATATCACCGACCGTACCACCAATTTCCACCAGCACCACATCGTGGCCTTCGCCGCCTTCAATAATGCGTTCTTTAATCGCATTAGTGATATGAGGAATAACCTGGATAGTCGCCCCCAGGTAGTCGCCACGACGTTCTTTACGCAACACTTCGGAGTAAATTCGTCCGGTGGTAAAGTTATTACGACGGGACATACGGGTGCGGATAAAACGCTCGTAGTGTCCTAAGTCAAGATCCGTTTCTGCACCATCATCAGTGACAAATACTTCACCATGTTGGGTTGGGCTCATGGTGCCTGGATCGACGTTAATATAAGGGTCAAGCTTCATAATGGTCACTTTCAGACCACGAGCTTCAAGAATAGCTGCCAGGGAGGCTGCAGCAATGCCTTTACCCAGAGAGGAAACGACCCCGCCGGTCACAAAAATATAGTTCGTTGTCATGCTGAACCTGAGAGTTAAGGTTTAAAGATGGTGGAATCACCAGGACGGGAACACAGTCTACCCGAAAGCCGCATCCGCCACAATTGATGATTCATTTACTCTTCACTCTGCGTAAGTCACACATTACGGCATATGATCAGCACCGGGATTGATTTTAATCACAATTTTATCCCTTTTACGCAAAAAGCTGAAACGAGTTAGCTACGGAATAAAAAGTGTTATTAATCATCTGAGTGGCTGAATCGACGGCCGGATGTACAAAAACACCGGTAATTATAGAACGGACAATCCGTTTCTGCCGGTATTATTCAGTAAAAAAACGTCACCTGATGGCAGGAAAACATCTCCGGCCCGCTGGCTCCATCGGGGTGGCAGAAAGTTCTGCTGCAGGTGACGGGGCCGGAAACAGACGCTGTCGGGGATTGGAGAGTGACCCGTTTCAGCAGCCAGCCTGCCCGGCGGCAGAGCGGCACTGAAAAACAGATCCGTCGCTGTCAGTTATTCGTTCCCTGACCGTTTTTTTCCTGCTGTTTAACCTGCTGCCAGGCGGCCTCCATCTGCGATAATGTCGCCTCCGGCAGGCTCAGTCCTTGTCCGGCAATAATCTGTTCAACCTGACGAAACCGTTTTTCAAATTTATCATTGGCTTTTTGCAATGCTGTCTCTGCTTTACTGCCAAGATGACGTGACAGATTAACAGTGGCGAACAATAAATCACCGAGTTCTTCTTCCAGACGCTGAGGATTAATCTCTTCCCGGGTCGCTTCTTCCATCACTTCAGCAATTTCTTCATGTACTTTGTCAAGCACCGGCCCGGTTTCATTCCAGTCAAACCCGACATTGCTGCAACGCTTCTGAATTTTATAGGCCCGCATCAGGGCTGGCATCGCCCGCGGAATATCATCCAGCGCAGAAGTCAGCGATTTCTGCTCACGCTCCTGCTGTTTCAGCTGTTCCCAGCGCTGGTTAATCTCACCGACCCCGGTCACGCTGTTACCGGCAAAAATATGCGGATGACGCCGTTCAAGCTTTTCGCTGATAGCGCTACAGATATCGGAAAAATCGAACAGTTGTTGCTCGCGGGCGATCTGTGCATAAAACACCACCTGGAACAGTAAATCCCCGAGTTCTTCACGCAAATCATGGTGATCCTGACGGGAAATCGCATCCAGCACTTCATAAGTCTCTTCGAGGGTATAAGGGGCGATAGTCTCAAAGGTTTGCTGTTTATCCCACGGGCAACCCTGCTGCGGGTCTCGAAGCTGCTGCATAATATTCAGCAGACGTTGCAGTGCGGTATCTGATTGATTCATTGGTCAGTCCGGTAAAAAGAAAGGCTGGCCTGACAGTAACGGCATTCTCCCGCGACAGGCGAATGCCACTACCGCCAGTGGGTTAATGACGACGTTTGGCGTCGATAATATCAGGTACCTGATTCAGGCGGGCCAGAATCCGGCCCAGTACCTGCTGATTATAAATTTCAATATCCATATCAATGGTCGCCAGCTGCTTTTTAGTATCACTGTGGCTGGAGACACCCAGTACATTCACTTTTTCGTTGGCCAGTATGGTGGTAATATCCCGCAGCAGGCCGCTGCGATCATTGGCAACTACCCGTACCACCAGCGAATAACCACTCGAGTAACTCTCTCCCCACACCGCATCCACAATACGTTCCGGCGCATGGTTAATCAGCTCTGCCAGTTGATCACAGTCGGCACGGTGAATAGATATACCGCGTCCCTGGGTGATAAAGCCGACAATATCATCCCCCGGAATCGGCTGGCAGCAACGGGCAATATGATGCATCAGGTTTCCGACCCCTTCCACCACCACCCGGCCACTCTCTTTGCTGCTGTTTTGCTGGCTATGGCTTTTCTGGGTCAGCTGGCGTAACGCGATACGGTCTTCTTCCTCGGCTGTCGGCTTGTTCAGTTTCGCCTGCAGGAAATTAACCATCTGATTCAGACGAATATCGCCGCCCCCAATCGCCGCCAGAATCTCTTCGACAGACGTCATGTTATAGCGCGGCAACAACAGTTTTTCGGCCTCTTTCAGGCTGATATCCAGCTGACTCAATTCACTGTCCAGGATCTGACGTCCGGCCAATATATTTTTATCCCTGTCCTGTTTGCGGAACCAGGCATGCACTTTCGCCCTGCCGCGGCTGGTAGTAATATAGCCGAGGTTAGGATTCAGCCAGTCACGACTTGGATTTGGCTGTTTCTGGGTTATCACTTCGACCTGATCGCCCATTTGCAGCTGATAGGTAAAAGGCACAATCCGGCCGCCAATTTTGGCACCGATACAGCGGTGACCAATATCACTATGAATATGGTAAGCAAAATCGAGGGGCGTTGATCCGGAAGGCAAGTCAATAACATCCCCTTTCGGGGTAAAGACGTACACCCGGTCATCAAACACCTGACTGCGGACTTCTTCCAGCATTTCGCCACTGTCTGCCATCTCTTCCTGCCAGGCAATCAGTTTACGCAACCAGGCAATACGCTCTTCATGGCCAGCCGCACCACGGGCACTGGTGATCCCCGGCCCTTCTTTATATTTCCAGTGAGCAGCCACTCCAAGCTCAGCATCTTCATGCATCTGCCGGGTCCGGATCTGTATTTCGACAGTTTTGCCCTGCGGGCCGAGCACTACCGTATGGATTGACTGATAACCGTTCGGTTTCGGATTTGCCACATAGTCATCAAATTCACTGGGTAAATGACGATACAGGGTATGAACAATTCCCAGCGCACCGTAACAGTCCTGCAAACGTTCAGCGACAATCCTCACCGCACGCACATCAAACAGCTCATCGAAAGACAGAGATTTTTTCTGCATTTTTCGCCAGATACTGTAAATATGCTTTGGCCGGCCATACACTTCCGCCCTTACCCCTTCACGGGCAATTTCCTGTCGCAAGCCGTCTACAAAATTTTCGATATACTGTTCACGGTCAATACGCCGTTCATGTAACAGTCTGGCTATCCGCTTATATTCATCCGGATGCAGATAACGGAAACAGTAATCTTCCAGCTCCCATTTTAACTGACCAATACCCAGCCGGTTCGCCAGGGGAGCATATATATTGGTACTCTCTTTGGCCGCCAGTACCCGTTCATCTTCCGGGGCATCTTTCATTTCCCGTAAATGAGCAACCCGTTCGGCCAGTTTGATCACTACGCAGCGGAAATCTTCCACCATCGCCAGTAACATGCGGCGAACATTATCCACCTGTTCTGATGCCATCGAATCATTATGTGTGGCTTTCAGCTGGCGAATGGCATCCATATCCCGGACACCATGTACCAGTGAAACAATGCCCGGGCCGAAGCGCTCTTCTAACTGCTCCTCAGTAACCACATTTTCATTTGCCAGCGGAAACAGTAATGCCGCCCGCAATGTGTCGTTATCCATACTGAGTTCAGTCAGAATTTCGACCATTTCAACACCGCGCCACAGTAACATCGGTTGAAGCGGATGGTGGCTGGTTTCCGTTTCGCAATAACGCCAGCAGTCCGCCAGTCGCTGACAGGACTGCTCATTGGCAATCCCCAGGCTGGCAATCCACTGTTCGAGGGCAAATTCTCCCTCCGTATTCATATGCGCACTTCGTACCGCAACCATAACTTCTCCTGCATGACGACCGGTCCGGTCGTTTAGGTTCTGCTAAACAGCACCATTGATTCCAAATGGCTGGTATGCGGGAACATATCCAGCATGGCGACCCGTTGCACGGAATAACCTGCCGCCAGTAAAGGTTCACTGTCGCGGGCAAGGGTTGCCGGATTACAAGACACATAAACAATTCTTTCAGGTGCCAGCGCAATAATATGCGACATAATGCCGGCAGCACCGGCTCTGGCAGGGTCGAGCAGTACTTTACTGAACCCCTGTGCCGCCCAGTGCTGTCCTGCCACATCCTGTTCTAAGTCATGCTGACAAAATGTGACATTCTGCAAATTATTATGCTGCGCATTATACGCTGCCTGACGAACTAATGCTGCAACCCCTTCAACACCCACTACATTTTCTGCCTGCTTACTCAGTGGCAGGGTGAAATTGCCCATGCCACAAAACAGGTCTAATACCCTGTCGTCGGGTTGTAATGCCAGCCAGTCAATCGCGGTAGTCACCATCTGCTGGTTAACCGTATCATTCACCTGAATAAAGTCCTGTGGACTGAAAGTCAGTTTCAGGTTATGCGACTGATAATAAGGCAGTTCTCCGCAAACATGCTGCAGAGTGTCATTCTCAGCAGCAAAAAACAATGTCAGCTGATGACTCTGCGAAAATCGTTCCAGTTTTGCAATATCGCCTGCAGAAAGTGGCTGCAGATGGCGTAACACCAGTACGGCAGTATTATCAGCCTGTACCAGTTCAATATGACCCAGCTGACGAACTGCCTGCAAACCGCCTAAACACTGCCTGAGTGCCGGCAGCAGTTCTGACAAAGATTGCACCAATACGGGGCATTGCCCGATATTGACGATCTCGCTACTGCCATTTTTACGGAACCCCATATCAAGCTGATGCTGCTGTTTATTCCACCGCAAACTCAGCCGGGCACGACGCCGGTAATGCCAGCTATCCCCCCGGATAATTTGCTGCACCTCAATATTGCCTCCGGCTGACTGGCTGAGCATACGCTGTAAAGCCCGGGCCTTGCTCTGCTGCTGCAGGTCTTCGGCAACATGCTGCTGCTGGCAGCCACCACATACCCCGAAGTGGGGACAAGCAGGTGTCACCCGCTGCGGACTGCCTGTCAGTATGCGGGTTGCTTTACCGCGCGAGTACTGACGTTTATCTTCCAGTACCCTGACCTGTACTTTTTCACCCGGCAGTGCACCACTGACAAACAATGTTTTTCCCTGATAACGGGCAACCCCCTGACCAAAAGGGTCAAGGTCATCAATAGTAACCACCAGCTCTTTGCGGGGGCCGGGACGTTTCGCGGATGAGTAAAATTGCACCATCAGTTATTTATTCTCTTAATATTGCACATTGCCCGATGGCTGCCGGAAAATTGTCCGGCAAATGTCAGGGAACGAATGGAACCCGTCAGTCGTTTTTATTAAAACCGGGCACGCAGATATCGGTGCTGTCTGACGGCTGGCAGGTTCCTGATGTATAGTTTATGTTTACAATAAACGGTCATAATAGCGACTGCCCGCAACTGCCCCGTTCCCTGCCATTATTGTCAGTGACATCACGGTTTTCGACAATCAAAATCCGCTGTATATGCCCTCAGACAACAATCACACCTTCTGATGCTGAGTCGGCAGTGGCGGCAGATGACGCAGGTCCGCTTAGGATATGCTGTGCGGGACGATGATAACATCCGGCCCGCTGCTGCTTCTGAGATTAATGATACGTAAAAACACGCTAACGTGGCGTTAAAAAATACAAAAATATCTCCGGGCAAATGACAACTCTCCCGGCGTTCAGGCCACTTCCGGCCGGAGGCGGGGCAAAAAGTTCCGTCACCGGCAGCCGGATACAGCATGCCGGTAACCAAAACGGCAGAAAAAGACACGTTTACAACAAAGTAACCCATTGTTCAAGCCAGGGCAGAGCGGCCATTTCCGGCTCAGGATATTCACCGGCATCGATCATCAGAACATCACCGATACGCCGGGCCAGCTGCTGCTGTAATAACTGGTCAAATGCCAGCCCTGCGGCGCAAAAATCCGGGTAACTGCTGTCGCCGAGAGCAATCAGACCGTAACGCACCTCAGGCTGATAACCCTGCTGCTCTTTCATCGCCGAAAACAATCCGCCAATAGTGTCGGGAAAATCGCCCTGTCCGGTGGTCGAAGTAATAATCAGCCTGATTTGGATACTCTCATCCAGCCACTGGCTGAGGGTCGGTTCTTCAAATAACTGTACCCGGTGCCCTGCGGCTGCCAGTAAAGGCTCCGCCTGTTCGCCAATCAGCAAAGCATTCCCGTAGACGGTCCCGATATAAATTCCGATAGTTGCCATCAGCCCTCTCCCGTGTCTGTCGATCGACTGTCATCCCATTCTGCCAGTTCGGCAGCCAGCGGGAAGCGATTCAGTAACTCCTGCCAGCCAAAATGTACAAAGGCCTGTTGCCAGACCCTGTCCAGACCCGCCCGCAACTGTAAAGGCTGCCCGGTTAGCGGATGCGTCAGGGATAAACAGCTGGCATGCAGCATCAGCCGCCGGCAGCCAAAATGCTCGGCTGCCCCCCGGTTCTGCCGTAAATCGCCATGCCTGCTGTCACCGATAATCGGATGCCGTAAATGGGACATATGCCGTCGGAGCTGATGCTTACGCCCCGTATGGGGTGTCAGTTCCATCAGGGTATAACGACAACTGTCATAACGGCCAATCGGCACCGGCAGCCCGGCTTCTGCCAGCGGCTGGTAACCGGTCACGGCTGACTGCGCCTCTCGCGGGGCCTGAGAATGTTTATCGGCGATTTTGTCCAGCTCTTCCATCAGCGGATAGTCAAGGGTCCCGGCGTCTTTCAGCCAGCCACGCACCACCGCATGATAGGTTTTTTGTAACTGATGCTGTTCAAATTGCTGGGATAATAACCGGGCGACATCCGCGGACAATGCAAATAACAACACCCCGGACGTCGGGCGATCCAGCCGGTGAACCGTGAACACATGCTGTCCCAGCTGATCACGTAACGTTTGCATAACGAAGGTCTTTTCATGGCGATCCAGCCAGCTGCGGTGAACCAGCATCCCGGCGGGTTTATTCACCGCCACCAGCCATCGGTCCTGATAAATAATTTCAAGCATTACGGGGATTCTTGTGTGAAAAGGCCATCGAGTTTTCTCAAGGTCACTAACAAAACCGGACGAACACTGAGTTGCGGATCCAGTGCCATTTCAAAATAAGGCGCAATCGCCAGATTATCGGGTAACGGGCCGCCGCTATCGATCATGGCCGTCAGGCGCGGAATAAAAACCCATTGCAGCCATTCAAGGGGGTGCAGGGTATCCAGGCAAAAAGGCTGATCACTTTGCATCGCCTGCGGATGAGGTGCATTCTGCTGCCACAGCTGATAGTCACGTAAAATCTGTTCCAGTTGCACGAGGCGCTGAAGGATAATGGGGTGCAAAGCCACAGCTTTTCTCCTTAATACTGATAAAAACCGCGCCAGCATACCATTGCAGAGCTGAAAAGTGATGGAGATAAAAAAGGGAGTACTGTAAAAACAGTACTCCCAATCTGTTTGCAGCAATCCGGCTACGTTGGTGCTCCCTGCGATTCAATGGATTTTTTCAGTTGCTACCGTATCATCCTGACGGTCATCTGGTCCATTGAGGTGCCATATATCCACTACAGCTATATTCCCCTCCTGCGGAGGTGTATTTTGCTCTTTTATAAGAGCAGGTTACTTCTTCCTGAAATAACCTTGCGGTGTTCTACATCCTGTAAAAACACCACCATCCCTGGGTTGTTTTCTTCCTGAAAACCTGACTTCCCTGGCATCCTGCCCGTGGAAGCCATTCTGGCAGAGTTGTGGTTTTTCGCAACAAAATTTACACTGAAATAATCTTATTTTTTCATATAATTCAACGACTTTAAAAATAAACCACTTAATAAATAAGGATTTATAAACACTCTTCGTCGATAAATAAAGGGGGACTTTTCCCTGTACTCCGCTCTGTATCAGGGATCTCTCACCATCGAAAACAAACAAACTGCTTAATTTGTTACAACAACATCTAATTCACTAAGAAAATCATCGACAGTTTTCGACAAAACTTCACGTTTTTTAGTGCCGAGTGCTTCTCTGATCACTTCCCCGCTCAGGTTACAGACCGAAATAATCTCAGTGTCCAGATCGGTAGCAGCGATAAACAGTGTCGGCGTCTGTTTCAGACGGCGTTTCATCACCAGGTGACCAATCAGATTCTCCTGTACCCGACTGAAGTCATCTTCATTCCATGCCTGTAACAGGGTCAGAGGTGCTCCCTGCCATGCAGCATGCATATCGCCGGCAAACTGGCTGGTATACCAGCCGGCAACGGCAGGCTGAATCACAATCCCCAGCCCGCGTTCCACTGCATCCAGGGTGGCAGGTAAAGTAAATTCCCGCGGTTGCCAGTAAACACCATGTTGATCGCTGGCGGTAATACAGGGAGAGTCCATGCCATACAATGCTTCACTGTAGGGTAAATGGCCGGTTTGCTGCTGCCACTGGTCGCAATAACGGCGGGTAAAACCCGCCATCGCCTCTGAGATTTGCTGCATCATTCATTTTCTCACTTCTGATCGGGTACACTGAGCACAACTCTATTTTATCAGTGGTACTGTTATGAATCATTATGACCATCATCAGGCGCTCGACGGACTGACTCTGGGTAAACAAACATCCTATACGGAACATTACGCACCGCAGTTATTACAGGCGGTTCCCCGCAGCCTTAACCGTGATGCACTGAATCTGCGGGACGATAACCTGCCATTTCACGGCGAAGACTTGTGGACACTTTATGAACTGTCATGGCTGAATAATCAGGGTGTTCCGCAAGTCGCCATCGGTAATATGGCCCTCAGCGCCGACAGCCGGAATCTGATTGAGTCTAAAAGCTTTAAACTGTATCTCAATAGCTTCAACCAGACAAAATTCGCTGACCGTGACAGCGTAAGGCGTACCCTGGAACAGGATCTCGCCGCCTGTGCGCAAGGCACTGTCCGCATCACCCTGCATGGCCTGAGTGAATACGCCGGCCAGCCGATCGGTGCCTTTGACGGCGAATGTATCGATGACCTGCCGATTAGCGTCGACAATTACCATTTCGACAATACACTACTGGCTGAAGCTACGGACCAGCAACTGGTCGAAGAAACCCTGGTCAGCCATCTGTTAAAATCAAACTGTCTGATTACCTCCCAGCCGGACTGGGGCTCCGTTATGATTCGCTACCGTGGCCCGCGTATTCGTCGGGAAGCCTTGTTACGTTATCTGCTCTCTTTCCGTCAGCACAACGAGTTCCATGAACAATGTGCAGAGCGTATTTTTAATGATTTACTGCACTTCTGTCAGCCACAGGAACTGACGGTCTATGCCCGTTACACAAGGCGTGGCGGGCTGGATATCAACCCGTGGCGCAGTAATGTTCCCTTTGATGCCCCGGACGTACGGCTGGCCCGCCAGTAATACTGTCTGCAAACTGCCCGGTCATTACCGCAATATCACTGTCAGTGACCGGGAAACAGGCCGCAACTTCCTGGCTGCAAACAGAATAGGCACGTAAAAACCTTGTGAAAACTGAGACTACAGCGATACTTTGATAACCCGGTGATCCCTGAGATAACCGGACAGGGAGCCGGCGTCACGGCAAATCAATGTTCAGCCGCTGTGTGATGCAGCAGCCCCTCCGGGGGAGTAAGGAGTTCTCTTGATTACACATATCAGCCCGTTAGGGGCCATGGATCTGCTTTCACAAATGGAAGTCGATATGCTGAAAAGAACAGCCAGCAGCGATTTATATCAGCTGTTCCGTAACTGTTCGCTGGCGGTACTCAATTCAGGCAGTCAGACAGATAACAGCCAGCAATTACTTTCACGCTTCGGCGATTTTGATATTAATGTGTTGCGCCGCGAACGCGGGGTAAAACTGGAACTGATTAATCCGCCGGAAGATGCCTTTGTCGACGGGCAAATCATCCGTTCCTTACAAGCCAACTTATTTGCAGTACTGCGGGATATTCTGTTTGTTACCGGACAACTGAACAACTCCCGGCGCTTCCGTGACCCGCACAGTGAAGATTCAGCATTTATCACCAATATGGTGTTTTCCATTTTACGTAATGCCCGTGCGCTGCATATCGGTGAGTTACCGAATAACGTTGTGTGCTGGGGCGGACATTCGGTCAACCCGGTGGAATATCAGTACTGCCGCGATGTCGGGACTCAGCTTGGCCTGCGGGAACTGAATATCTGTACCGGCTGCGGCCCCGGAGTTATGGAAGCCCCGATGAAAGGTGCCGCCGTCGGCCATGCCCAGCAGCGTTACCGTGACGGTCGTTTTATCGGCCTGACAGAGCCTTCAATTATCGCTGCTGAGCCGCCAAATCCACTGGTCAATGAACTGATCATAATGCCGGATATCGAAAAACGTCTGGAGGCATTTGTCCGTATCGCCCACGGTATTATTATCTTCCCGGGCGGGGTCGGCACTGCCGAAGAATTGCTTTATCTGCTGGGTATTATGATGCACCCGGCTAACAGTCAACAGGTGCTGCCTCTGATCCTGACCGGCCCCGAAGAAAGTGCCGACTATTTCCGGATACTGGATGACTTTATTGTAAATACCCTCGGTAAAGAGGCGACCCGCCATTACAAAATCATTATCGGCGATGCACCGGCTGTAGCTAAAACTATCAGACAGGCAATGCCCGCCGTCAAAGAGTATCGACGCGAAACCGGCGATGCTTACAGCTTTAACTGGTCATTACGGATTGAGCCGGATCTGCAACTGCCGTTTCAGCCGACCCATGCCAATATGGCAGCCCTGAACCTGTATAAAGATCAGCCCGGGGATAAACTGGCCGCTGACCTGCGGCGGATGTTTTCCGGTATCGTCGCCGGTAACGTAAAAGACAGCGGGATCCGCGAAATTAACGCCCACGGGCCGTTTAAAATTCATGGCGATGCAGATATCATGCAGCGGATGGATACCCTGTTGCAGGGCTTTATTGCACAGCACCGGATGAAATTACCGGGCAGTGCCTATATCCCCTGCTACGAAATTATCAAATAAGACGGCATGTTTGCCGGCCGGGACTCCCGCCGGCAAACGTTCCGCCACTGGCGGTTTTGGTCCCCTTTATCGACTCTCCGGCGATTATGACACTCCATTTACTGATTATTGATGCACTAAATCTTATCCGCCGTATTCACGCGGTGCAGGCCGGGAGTTGTGCTGCCGGTACCCGCTCTGCCCTGCGCCAGCTTTTGCAGCATAGTCAGCCGACCCATGTGGTGGCGGTATTTGATAATCCTCACCAGCGCCGGGGCTGGCGTCATCAGCAACTCAGTGGCTATAAAGCCGGTCGCCCGGACATGCCGGATGACTTAAAACAACTGATGCCTTCTCTGCAACAGCTTTTCGAAGCCTCTGGTATTCACTGCTGGCAGGCCGGAGAGGATGAAGCCGATGATCTGGCCGCAACCCTGGCCAGCAAAATGTCTCAGGCCGGACATCAGACCACCATTGTCTCTACGGACAAAGGATACTGTCAGTTACTGGCTCCGGATATCCGGTTACGGGACTACTTTCAGAAACGCTGGCTGGATGTGCCCTTTATCCGCGAAACATATGGTGTCAGTCCGCAGCAGTTGCCTGATTACTGGGGATTATGCGGGATCAGTAGCAGTAAAATTCCGGGTGTTTCCGGTATAGGCCCGAAAAGCGCCAGCGAACTGATTAACCGGTTTAATACCCTTGAACAGCTGTATCAGCAACTCGATCAGGTACCGGAGAAGTGGCAGAAAAAACTGCAGGGGACAGAACAAATCGCCCTGCTGTCACGCCGGGTGGCACGTTTATCCACCGGCCTGAACCTGCAGGGCAATTTAAAAAGTTTACGTTATCTGCCCGCCGGCAGCGACGCTGATCAGTGACGCTCGTCGAGCCGTCCCGGGGTTGCGCTCCAGATACGGCGGATATGCACAGTCACTTCTTCCCTGTCATGATACAGCTGGCGCGCCTGAATCTGTGCATTAACCCCGTTTGAAGCCAGCGCCTGTTCGATCATCTGCAGATTACTGGTCACTTCTTCATAACGTTTTTTCATCGGTAATTTCAGGTTAAAGATAGCTTCCCGGCACCAGCCGTTTACCAGCCATTCGGTCATCAGTGTCGCTACCCTGACCGGCTTTTCTACCATATCGCAGACCAGCCAGCTGATATTCGATCCTGGTGGCCTGAATTTAAATCCGTCCTCCCGGTGATGCATCACCTGCCCGGTATCCATCAGGGAAGGTGCCATCGGACCATTATCCACGGCGTATACCATCATGCTGCGTTTCACCAGCTGATATGTCCAGCCACCGGGACAGGCACCGAGATCCACCGCGTACATCCCGCTGCCCAGCCGTTCATCCCATTCATCCGCAGGGATAAACACATGAAATGCCTCTTCCAGTTTCAGGGTCGAACGGCTCGGGGCATCAGACGGAAATTTCAGCCGCGGGATCCCCATAAATAATGCCGAGTTATTATCAGGGTAAGAATAACCGACATAACAGGTTCCGGGCGCAATAAAGAACACATGCACCACCGGCCGTTTATTGCTTTCATATTTCAGCAAAATACCGTTCTGCCGTAATGCCGCGCGTAACGGTACGGTAAATTTACGGCAGAACTTCAGTAACTCTTTAGCTTCGTTAGTATCCGGAACTTCAACCCGCAGTTCACCGCCTTTCTCTGTCACACCGGTCAGCATACCGCTGATCGGCGAAATACGGTCTTCCGGCGGTAAATCACGCAGCAGTTCACCGGCGACAATCATCTGCCGGGCAAAAATCAGCGACCGGAAGGGAATTTCGCGGATCAGTTTATCGGCATCTTCATACTGATAACATTCATAGATAACATAACCGGAGTTATCTTTAACTCTGGCAAAACCGTACACTTCTAATGCCGTGGCACGGGCAGTGATTTCAGCCGCACATTCTTTTTCAAACCCGGACCGGCAATATAATAAAACTTTATTCATGGCTGCTCGCCTTTCGTTTCAGACGCAGGGCGCCAATCAACATCAAAAACCATCCTGCCAGGAAGCAAAGACCTCCGACAGGCGTTATAAATACAAAAATTTTCAGGTGAGACAACGCCAGGCAGTACAGGCTGCCGCTGAATAACACCGTGCCCAAAGCCAGCATCGCTGAACTCCAGTAGAACCAGATATTGGCCCGGCGTAGCATCGCCGCCGCCAGGCCCAGTATTGCCAGGGTGTGGTACGCCTGATATTCCAGCCCGGTGTGGATCCAGGCCATTTCATTATTTCCCAGAGTGTTACTTAATACATGGGCGCCAAATGCCCCGAATGCCACCAGCAGAAACCCACTGATAGCGACAAAAATAAACATTGTACGGCTGGACATTACCTGTTCCTCATCGTGCCAGCGGGCCACTGCGGGGAGTGTTCATCATACCGGAAACGAAACTTTTCCTGCTCACTGGCGGCTCTTGCCAGAATCCATTGCCGGAAAGCGGCTATTTTACCCAGATCTGCCTGACTGTCATGACAAACCAGATAAAAAGCATTCTGACTGGCTAAAACATCATTAAACGGGCTGATCAGTCGCCCGCTCTCAAGTTCGCTCTGCACCATAACATTATTCGCCAGTGCGATCCCCTGTCCGTGGATCGCGGCCTGTAAAACCATCGATGAATGACTGAAAATTGGCCCCTGCTGCACATTCACCTGTGACAACCCCAGCTGCCGGGTATAAGCCTGCCAGTCGCGCCGTGACGCATCATGTAACAGGGTAAAGTGAATTAAATCAGCGGGACTTTTCAGGGAATGTTCCCCGGTCAGTAACGCCGGAGAGCAGACCGGCAGCAGATATTCTGCATATAATTTCTCCACCCGCAATCCCGGCCAGTTGCCCCGGCCATAAAAAATAGCCACATCCACATCATCCGCCAGTTTATCTTCTTCACGATCGACAGCCTGGATACGGACATCAATCCCCGGACAATCCTGATTGAAGCTGGACAGGCGGGGAACCAGCCACTGAATGGCGAAGCTGGGTAACAGACTGACGGTTAAGGCCCCTTTGGCACTGCGGGCCTGCAACTTACGGGTTGCATCATTCAGGGAAGAAAAAATGTCTTTAATATCCAGCGAGTAACTCTGCCCTTCTTCGGTAAGCAGCAGCGAACGATTGCGGCGGCGAAACAGTTTCAATCCGAGAAAATCCTCCAGCGACTTAATCTGGTGGCTGACAGCGGCCTGAGTCACAAACAGCTCTTCGGCAGCACGGGTGAAACTCAGGTGCCGTGCTGCGGCGTCGAACACTTTCAGGGCATTTAGCGGAGGCAGTCGTTTTGACATAACAATATTCAGACCCAAAGACTAAAGAGACACCCGGGGCAGCAAAGCACCAGGCATTAGTTTTTTTTATCCGAAGCATTATAAATTGTCCATTGAGGAAGCTCCAGCAAATACCTATAGTTGCCGCACTTTCCTGAGCCGGAACGGAAAGCATTCAGTCTCTGTCAGACCGCTTGCTTTTGGCTTTGGGTGGTGATGTTGTGTTTGCATTTGGTCTGTTTTTCAGACCTGTTTATTTCCTGTGATATACCCTGTCTGTCCATAGTTTATATTTTTTACAGCACCGCTTTATGCGGTGTTTTTTTTTGCCTGAAATTCCCCTGGCGGCATATCCCACTGGCAGGCAATAAAAATTCAGTATTTTTGATTAGCCAATCACACAACGACAGATAACAATCGTTTGCGCGGCATGTAAACGCATTTTTGGATAGATTTATTTAATGAATATCCGGACAGTGATTGCAGAAAAAGAGGGGCTGCGCCGGTAATATTCCGAGGAAAAATTCGCGGATAAAAAAGACCGGCGGGGGGAGCGACAGTCTCAGAAAAACAGAGCAGCCGCCGGTGACACCACGGCTGCGACCACCAGGGTTACTGGCCGACCCTGCTCATCTCTTTTACATCAGCACGGTTAATCTGTTGCTGATGACCATTACTGTCTTTATAAACCATCATACCGGTATCATCATCAAGCACCGGTTTCCCCTGAGCCACCAGGTTACGGCCATCACTGGTATGCATAATGTAATTAGAAGAACAACCGGCCAGAGTGAACACAAGCGCTGAAATAACGAAAACTGCTGCGACTGGCTTTTTCATTTATTATCTCCTTAAGAGTATCTTACACTGTCAGCCATTATTTCATGGTACGACCTGACTGTTGATCGCGATCAGCACTGTCATCCTGTAGTGACAACAGTCGGCTACATAAAGCATATGACAAACCGGGCAACTTGCCAGTCAGCGGCCCGGTTTTCAGCCTTATCTTAAATTTATCGGACAAGAGTACGTTATGAATGGTTTTAACCCTGCGGACTTCCGCCGCCAGTTCCCGGCGCTGGACAAAGATGAAATTTATCTGGACAGTGCTGCGACAGCCCTGAAACCACTGGCAATGATCAACGCCAGTACCGCATTTTACCAGAGTGCCGGTACCGTCCATCGCAGCCAGCACAGCGGAGCCCGCAGGATGACCAGGCGCTATGAAAATACCCGCCAGCAGGTTGCAGAGTGGCTGAATGCCGGAGCGACACAACAAATCATCTGGACCCGTGGCACCACAGAATCCATTAATCTGGTCGCAAATAGCTGGCTGGCCGGGCAATTGCAGCCCGGCGACGAAATACTGGTCAGTGAAATGGAACATCACGCGAACCTTATTCCGTGGCTGATGGTGGCCGCAGCCCGCGGCGCAAAAGTGGTCAAATGGCCGGTCACCTCTGCCGGTTTACCCCGTTATGACCTGCTGCCGGCACTGCTGAATGCACGCACCCGGTTACTGGCCGTCAGCCAGATGTCAAATGTCACCGGTGTTATGCCGGACCTGGAAAAAATCACCCGGCTGGCGCAGGCGGCCGGCGTAAAAGTACTGGTTGATGGTGCCCAGGGCGTGGTACATCAGCCCCCTGACTTACAGGCATTGCCGATTGATTTCTATGTTTTTTCTGCCCATAAAATGTACGGCCCGACCGGGCTGGGTGTCCTGTTTGCCAGAGAACAGCGGCTGCAGGAGATGACCCCTTCGGTCGGCGGGGGAAAAATGATCGAGCAGGTCAGTTTTGACGGCTTCACCGCGCGGCCGGCCCCCTGGGGCTTTGAAGCAGGCACCCCCAATATTGCCGGGGTGTATGCCTTCGCTGCAACCCTCGATTTCTTATCCGCACTCGACCATCAGGCTGCCGAACACTGGAGCCGTGCACTGGCAGAGGCGGCAGAAACACAGCTGGCAGCGCTGCCGGGATTCCGCAGTTTCCGCCAGCATAACGCACCGCTGCTCTCCTTTACGGTGCAGGGGATCCATGCATCTGATCTGGTCACCTTACTGGCCGAGCAGCAGATTGCCCTGCGTGCCGGCCAGCATTGTGCCGCACCGCTGATGACCGCGCTGCATACTGAAGGTACCGTACGCGCGTCATTTGCCCCTTATAATAATCAGCAGGATGTCAGCGCGCTGGTTCGTGCAGTCAGTACTGCTGTTCAGCTACTAAGTGAGTAACTTTATGTCCCCTGTGATTGCCCCGCATCCGTTTGCCACAGAAATCACCGCCGCACAGTTAGCTGAGCAGTTTTCTGCATTCAGCCACTGGGAAGAACGTTACCGGCAGTTGATCCTGCTGAGTAAAAAATTACCCGCACTACCGGAAGAGCTGAAACAACCTGAGATTGAAATTTCCGGCTGTGAAAACCGTGTCTGGCTCGGCAACCAGTTACTGGATAATGGCCGCTTTCATTTTTACGGTGACAGTGAGGGGCGGATCGTCAAAGGACTGCTGGCCGTGTTACTGACGGAGTGCGAAGGGAAAACAGCCAGTGAACTGGCTGTGCTTGATCCGTTACAGATATTTGAGCGGCTGGGCCTGAAAAACCAGCTAAGTGCCAGCCGCAGCAGCGGACTGGATGCTCTGGCCGCCGCCATCCGTCTGAGGGCTGCCACCGCCTGATACCCGCTTATTCCTGTGCTGCCACGGCAGCCAGCTGACGCTGTTTACGGGCAATATACTTTTTCAGGGCATGGGAAACAGCAATAAAACCAAAGCTGGCTGTAACCATGGTTGCTGCCCCGAAACCCGAGGCACAATCCATGCGCTTCGGGCCTTCCGCTGTACTGCGCGAGGCACATACGCTGCCGTCCGGTTGCGGGTAGACCAGCGCTTCGGTGGAAAACACACAGTCTATTCCCAGCTTACCCTTGCTGTTTTTGACTATTGAGAAATCAGATTTCAGCCGTTCACGCAGTTTGGCTGCCAGCGGATCCTGAATGGTTTTCGCCAGGTCGGCCACCGCAATCTGTGTCGGGTCAGTCTGGCCGCCCGCACCACCGGTGGTGATCAGCGGTATTTTGTGACGACGGCAATAGGCCAGTAAGGCAGCCTTTGGTCTGACACTGTCAATCGCATCAATGACATAATCAAACCCGTCACCGATTAACTGTGCAACATTATCCGGCGTCACAAAATCATCCACACACACAACCTCACACTGCGGGTTAATCTGCCGGATACGCTCCGCCATCACCTCCGTTTTAGACTGACCGGTATTACCGCGCAATGCATGAATTTGCCGGTTGGTATTTGTCACACACACATCATCCATATCGATCAATGTCAGGCTGCCGATACCCGTGCGGGCTAATGCCTCAGCCGCCCATGACCCGACGCCACCAATACCGATAACGCAAAAACGAGCCTCAGCAAAAAAATTCAGCGCCTGCTCACCATACAGGCGGCCAGTACCGCCAAAACGCTGGCGCCAGGCCTCGGTAACTTCCGGCATAGATCCTCTTTCTGTTCATTTTACTTTCTGCCGCCGGGCAACACCGCCCGGCGGATAATCGGCTGACCGGCCCCGCAGCGGGATCCGTTAGCGGGTCAGCACACCTGTCCCCGGGGCTGATTTTAACACCCAGACGCGGCCATAGTGATTATAAAAACCGGCAAGATGTGCCGCTTCCGGCCCAATCCCCTGATAAATATCGAAATGCTGTCCTTTTATCGCCCCGCCGACATCCAGCGCCACCATCAGCCGCATCTGGTAAGTGCCGTTAAATTTCCCTTTATCATTCAGTTGCGGGATCTCCGCCAGTAACACAGTACCGGGCGGGATAAGGGAGCGGTCGGAAGCCACCGAGGCTTTAGCAATCAACGGTACCGCGCTGGCGCCCCGCACCGGGGTATATTCTTCGGGTTTAAAAAACACAAACGACGGATTTGTTTCAAGCAAAGCACGCACTTGCGGGTAGGAATGGTTCTGAGCCCACTCGCGGATCGCCTGCATCGACATATCTTCACGCTTTACTTCGCCGCGATCGATCAGTTCTTTACCGATACTGTGGTAGCCCCAGCCATTTTTACCGGCATAGCCGAAAAAGGTCAGTGGCCGGCCATCACCGTAATCAACGTAACCACTGCCCTGCACATCCATCATAAAGTTATCAATTAATGAATTACTCCACGCAATCACGTAACGTGAACTGATAGCTCCGTTATAAATTTCAGCACGGCTGGGTAATTTATATCCGCGTTTCCGCGGCGGCATACGATAGATCGGGTACTGGAATTCACCCTGTCGGGTATAACGGGCTTCGATCACTGGCGTATAGTAGCCCGTAAACTGCACGTTACCGTAATTATCCATCCCCTCCATCTGCCAGGCATTTACCCCGAACTGACGTAATTGCCGGGTATTTCCTCCGGCCGCCAGCCAGTTCTCAATCGCCTGGTAAGTCCCGAGATTACGGTTAAATAATCCGCCGGATGCCAGCTGGATCTGCCGGACCTGCTCGGCAAAATCACGGGCATTGACCGGTATCCCTTTGGCATTAGGCTGATTCACTAATGCAAACGGCTGTTCCAGTATTCCGTCTTTATACTGCTGACCTCGATCAGTGGGTTTTGAAGAACATCCGGCTAATATGGCCAGAAATGCCCCTGTCACTGCATATTTCGCCCAGTTTCCTTTCATTACGCTGCCTTCAATAGATAATCTGAGGCGAAGATAGCAGAGGGATGATAATAATTAAATCATCCGTCCGGCCGGTGCCGGGGATTTACATAAAAAAACAAAAAGTGCCGGAAAATTCAGCAGCCCGCGGTTTTTTTTACGGTTTTTCTGCAAAATGGGTTGCATCAGAGGCCATGAAGAGTATAGTGCGCATCCACGGACGCGGGGTGGAGCAGCCTGGTAGCTCGTCGGGCTCATAACCCGAAGGTCGTCGGTTCAAATCCGGCCCCCGCAACCAATACTAAGAAAGCTTATCAAATCATATTTGATAAGCTTTTTTTTGGTCTGCAATATAGCAGGCCTGACGGCCTGCGGTTAAACATTACATTCTTTGCGGCGCTTTTAACCCCAGGGTCTCCATCCCCTGACGTAATACCCGCCCGGTAAGCGCGGCCAGCGCCAGACGGCTTTGCCGTTCCGCCGGATGATCATGGCTGAGGATCGGTGAACTGGCATAAAAACCAGAGAACAGCGACGCCAGTTCATACAGGTAATTACACATAATATTCGGCATCCCCTCTTTCGCCACCGCCAGCAGCGCCTCTTCAAACTGCAGCAGTTTCACTGTCAGGGAACGTTCAGTTGCCGAGCTGAACAGCAGATCGCCTGATAAAGTCGTGGCCAGCGGATGACTGCTTTCCGCTTTGCGTAATATCGAACTGATACGTGCGCAGGCATACTGAATATAAGGGGCCGTATTCCCTTCAAAGCTGAGCATGGTATCCCAGTCAAACACATAGTCGGTGATACGGTTTTTCGACAGATCGGCGTATTTTACCGCCCCAATCCCTATCACTTCTGAAAGCTCCGTCAGCTCTGCTGCCGATAAGTCGGGGGATTTTTCGCTGACCAGTTTATGAGCACGCACCACCGCTTCTTCCAGTAACTCTGCCAGCCGTATGGTTCCCCCTTCACGGGTTTTAAAGGGTTTACCCTCTTTGTCCAGCATCATACCGAACTTATGGTGCTCCAGGCTGACCTGCGGGGGAACATAACCGGCACGGCGCACAATTTCCCAGGCCATCATTAAATGCTGGTGTTGCCGGGCATCAATATAGTAAAGGATCCGGTCAGCGTGCAGGGCCTGATAACGGTATTTGGCACAGGCAATATCCGTGGTGGTGTACAGGTATCCGCCATCCTGCTTACGGACAATAACCCCCATCGGTTCTCCCTGCTTATTACGGTAACTGTCCAGAAAAACCATAACCGTCTCTTGTTCGGCGGTGGCAATCCCCCGCTCCAGCAGATCATCCACAATCTCCGGCAGCATATCGTTATAAGCACTTTCGCCGCGGATATCTTTGCGCTGTAACGATACCCCTAACCGGTCATAGTTCTTCTGGTTCTGGGCCATGGAGATATCCACCAGCTTATGCCACATCCGGCGGCAATATTCATCGCCCTGCTGTAATTTCACCACATAACTGCGGGCTTTCAGGGCAAAGGCCGGATCCTCATCGTAGCGTTTTTTCGCCGCACGATAAAAACCCTCCAGATCAGACAGCGAAATATTTCCGTCGTTTTCGGCCAGTTCCAGATAAGTGATCAGCATCCCGAACTGGGTTCCCCAGTCACCAATATGATTAACCCGGGTCACCTTATGACCGAGAAATTCCAGAGTTCTGACACTGGCATCACCGATAATGGTCGAACGTAAATGCCCGACGTGCATCTCTTTAGCGACATTCGGTGAAGAATAATCCACCACCACATGTTGTGCCGGTTGTCTGGCCACCCCTGAACGCGGATCATTAAATGCCAGCTCTGCCTGCTCCAGTAACCAGCGATCATTAAGAAACAGATTAATAAACCCGGGGTGAACGGCCTCTGCCCGGGCAATAATATGCCGGTACTGTGAATTATTCATCAGCTCGCCGGCAACCCGTTGCGCTAATTTCAGCGGGTCCGTTGCCTGTGATTTGGCAATTGCCATCATACTGTCTATCTGATAATCACCATATTCTGGCCTGGCTGAAGGACGGGCTGAAACCGGCTTATCTGTGGTTATATGACATTGTGTCATTGCCTGTCTGACTTTTTCAGCCAGAATATATTTTATATCCATAAATCACCTTCATATAAGTTGACCACAGAAAATATAATCCATTATTTATTCACTGAATACGGATAGTTATTTCCATTATCCGTCGGAATTAAGAATACTGACCACTGACTGATGTAACTGCTGAGAATTAATACCAATTACAGGAACGACAAAAATAGTATCATCACCGGCAACTGTACCTAATATTCCATCAGATTTACCACAGGAATCAAGTAACCGGGCAATCAGGGGAGCCGCTCCGGGCACCGTATGGGCAACGACCATCCAGTCATTGGTTTCAACACTCAGAACTGAGCTTTTCAGGGTAGTTTTTGCCGTGGGAATACCCCGTTCGGCGGGCAGACAATAAACCATTTCCATCCGCGCATTACGGGTGCGTACCGCGCCATAGCTGGTCAGCATACGGGAAACTTTGGACTGGTTAATATGTTCAAAGCCATTGGCAGTCAGATAATCGACAAATTCGGCCTGAGAGCCAAATCGTTCCTCTCTTAATAGCTGCTGAAATGCTTTATCGAGGTCTAAATGTTTAATGTTTTTTATGATATCGGCCATGGTGTTTCTCTGAATTAATTAATACATAGGGAACATTATTGTTGTGCGCACAGAAATACCATTTCCGGCCAGAATATTCCCGATAAATATTCATATACTAATCATTCATTGACTTTAATCATGTATCTCAGCGGCTATAGCATTATATGTACAGAAGCCGCACAAATAAATACATCCGATAACTTTTAATGACAAACATACTGATCTAAGAAGTTCTTATATAAATAACCCTGAACATTTATAAATGAATAATTATTTTTACGTCCTGAGAATAAAAAGGCAGCAAAGTTTCCCCTGCTGCCCGATGCTAAGTACAGATAATATCGCTGTACTTATAAATACTGAATGCTCAGAACCGTAGCGTTATACTGCCTTGACGCACATGACGTGATAAACACCCTGCTCTTTTTCGGCACCTTCCGTTTCATGTTCAAAGCCCGGGAAGGCATCATCCCATGCCTGTAACGCCTGCAGGTAAGCGATCTGCGGACTGTTTTTATCACCGAAGTTTTCACCGGACATCAGCATCGGAATTCCTGGCGGATAAGGGATTACCGAGTTCGCGGCAGTACGGCCCGCCAGATCATAGATGGATACCAGTTCAGTATTGTCTCTGACCAGCTGGGTATAAGCATCACGTGGCAGCATATCCATCTGCGGCAGAGTTGAATAGGCTTTATTCAGCTGTTCGCTCGGATTATGGGTTTTCAGGAAACTAATCATCCGCTGACCCAGTTGCTGCATGGTCATCGTGCCATACAATTCAGGATCTGTTTCGACCAGTCCCGGTAAAACTTCAGATAACAATGCATCAGCATCATAATGTTTTTTGAACGAAATCAGGCTGTTCATCAGAGTTGCCCATTTACCTTTGGTCACCCCCATAGAGAACAGGAACATGACCTGGAAATCGGTGGTCCGGGTAGGCACAATCCCGAGACTGGACAGATAAGCAGTAACCAGCGCGGCCGGGACACCATTATCCTGCAGGCTGCCATCGCCGTTCAGGCCCGGTGTCAGCAGACTGACTTTCACCGGATCCAGCATCACCCAGTTTTCATCCAGATCATTAAACCCGTGCCAGCTGTCCTGCGGATCCAGGGTCCAGCACGACTGCTCTTTCACCAGTAACTCTTCCGGTGCATCCGCAAACGCATAGCGGTTGCCGGTCCGCGGACAGGTTACCGTCTCAGCGTTCCACGGTTTAAAGAACCAGTCATTATTCTGCTCTGCGTCACGGTAAGCACGGGCCACTGCCTGACGGAACTCAACGGCTTCTTCAATAACTTCGGTGGTTAAATTAACCCCCTGATTACCTTCCATCATCGCTGCTGCCACATCGTTAGACGCCGCAATAGAATACAGCGGTGAGGTGGTGGCATGCATCATATACGCCTGGCTGAACTGAGCCGGTTTCACATTACCGCGCCCTTCACGGATATGAATATAAGACGCCTGAGAAAGTGCATTCAGTAATTTATGGGTCGAGTGAGTGGCAAAAATTGTTGGCTGATCGGCCGTATGTGCCGCTTTATCACCACGCATTGCATGGAAGCTTTTATAAATCGGGTTAAAGCGGGAATAACCGAACCAGGCTTCATCATAGTGAATACGGTCACAGCTCTGCCCCAGCAGGTGCTGAATAGTATCACCGTTATAGATAAGACCGTCGTAGGTACAGTTAGTCACCACACTGTACACCGGACGCGGGTTAGCCGCGTGACTGGCAAACCGGTTCTGTTTAATTTGTGCCTGTAATGCTTGCGGCTGCATCTGTGCTTTCGGGATAGGTCCGATAATGCCGTAAGCATTCCGGGTCGGTGTCATATATACCGGATGAACACCGGTTAACATTAATCCCTGTTCAATGGACTTATGGCTGTTACGGTCACAGATAGCAATATCCTGATCGGTACAGCAAGCCTGCATTATGGTACGGTTAGCCCCGGACGTCCCGACGACCAGTGAATAAGAGCGGTCGGCACCAAATACACCGGCAATATATTTTTCACTGTCACCAAAAGCCCCCGTATGATCCAGCATCGAGCCAAGACACGCCCTTTCAATACCCATATCGGTACGGAAGATATTCTCACCGTAGAAATCAAAGAATTTACGGCCCACCGGCGTTTTACAGAAGCCAATACCGCCCTGATGTCCCGGCGCTGACCATGAATATTCTTTCTCTTTGGCATATTTCATCATTGCCGCCATCAGTGGCGGCATAATGACTTTTTCATAGCGGGCGACGGCGGACTGTAAACGGCCGACAATAAAGTCAGTGGTATCGTCCAGAACCAGGAACGTTTCGCTGACATCACCCATCACTTCCGCTGTGACTGATGCATTATCCTGGTGAGAATTAATCAGCAGAAATGCGGGGGCTTTTTCGTGACGGATACGTAACTGTTTTAAAAATGCAGTAATTTCTGCACTTTTCTCCGGAGCCCACTCCAGCATCACGCAGTCGACCGGGGCGGTGGAGCTGACATAGTTAGTGGCTTCAGCATAGTTGGCAGAGAATCTGACCTGCTCCCCTTTGCTAAACAACGACGTGGTGATTTTTTCGACAGTTTGCTCTATCGGCGTCAGTGGTGTTGTGGTGCTTATAGCCTTATTCACAACCACTAAATAGTTTTTATCACACATAAGATCCTCATTATTATACTTTGTATAAATGATCAGGGCGGATATTACTTATTATAAAAGTAAGCAATAAATGTTCAGATACCTGGTGAAAGAGAGATTATCAATAAACTCACTGACCTGATGAAGAGGAAATTAAACTATAGACTTTATTTTTTCCAGCCTATTTTTTGCCGAAAAAAAATATTTAAATAGTCATTCAAATGGTCTGTTTTTTAATATCAATGATTCGCAGAAGATAAAACAAAAAACACAATAAAAACAAACCATTAGAATATAGATTTATCAAAAGATGATATCTGAATATTTATATAAAAATAATTTTTTAGGGTTATTTCTTGATATTGATCAATTTTAATTTCCGGTAATTGCCTTTACTTTATAGCCAGCAAAAAGCTAATTAATAAAACAACCATCAATATTTAAATTCACAATAAATGAATTTAAATATTGATAATAAATCTGCCGGATTACATTAAACCAGGAGAATGTTATGGCTTCAAATTCCAGGAAAATGGGGGTCGTTGACCTGACCGTTCTCGTGGCCGTAAATATGATGGGCTCAGGTATTATCATGCTGCCCGCCAGCCTTGCGGAAACGGGTGCAATTTCCATTTTATCGTGGGCAGTTACTGTCGTCGGTGCGATGTGTATCGCCTATACCTTCGCCAAATGTGGTGCACTGTGCCGCCGCTCAGGCGGGATGTCCGCTTATGCCGCAGAAGCCCACGGAAAATCGGCCTTCTTTATTGCCTCTTATACCTACTATATTTGTCTGGTTATCAGTTGTGTGGCTATTGCTGTCTCCGCTGCGGGTTATATGGCTCCGTTTGCCCCCTGGATCAAAAGTTCACCGGTGCATACCTTCCTGACAGTTGTCGCCATCCTGGTCGTCACTATGGTTGCTAACTTTAAAGGGCCTAAAATCACCGGTAAAATCTCGAACATTACTATCTGGGGTATCATTATTCCGGTTGCCGGGCTGTCTGTACTCGGCTGGTTCTGGTTCGATCCGGCTATCTTCAGTGCGGCCTGGAACCCTCATTCCATGTCTACCGGTGGTGCTATCTCTTCAGGTATCTCACTGACTCTGTGGGCTTTCCTCGGTGTTGAATCGGCAGGGGCTAACTCTGATGCGGTAGAAAATCCGGAACGTAATGTCCCGCTGGCATGTCTGTTTGGTACCGGGTTTGCCGCTATTGTTTATATCGCCTCCACCACAGTTATTCAGGGGATTGTCCCGAATGCACAACTGGTAACCTCCGATGCTCCTTTCGGGCTGGTATTCTCAATGATGTTTACCCCGCTGGTAGGTCAGATTATTACCGCACTGGCGGTTATTGCCTGTATCGGTTCCCTGCTGGGCTGGCAGTTCACCAATGCGCAGGTATCGAAATCTGCGGCCGATGATAAATTATTCCCGCAGGTATTCGCTAAAGTCAGCAAAAGCGATGCGCCTGTTGCCGGTATGCTGATTATGCTGGTACTGGAGTTGTTACTGGCTTCCATGACTATTTCGCCTAACCTGCTGAAACAGTTCAACATGCTGTTAAACCTGGCGGTATTTATTAATATGGTGCCTTACGTATTATCCATGACCGGTTTGCAGGTAATGATGCAGAAAAACCATGTGACGAAATCTCAGTACCGGGTTGCCTCCATCGTCAGTACTTTCGCCGTGCTGTACAGTATCTACGGTGTGTATTCCTGCGGTGTGGAAGCCGTTTTCGGCGGCACTATTATCACCCTGCTGGGCTATATCTTTTACGGATTCCTCGCCGGACGGGATGCCGGAGATAAGGTGAAATCCGCCGTCTGATTGTGCCCTTCATATTTTCCTCTGCCACTGGCAGAGGAAAATGCCTTAAACGTTCCGCCTCTCTGCCAGATAATCTTTAATTCCCCCGACAATCGCCTCTGCCACCTGCTGCTGATAACCTGCTGTGCGCAGTTTTTTCTCTTCCTGCGGATGGCTGATAAATGCCGTTTCTACCAGTACAGACGGAATATCCGGTGCTTTTAATACGGCAAACCCGGCCTGATCGACCTGTTGTTTATGCAGACGGGTTATTTTCCCCATATGCCGCAGCATATGCTGCCCCAGTTTAAGGCTGTCGCTGATGGTCCGGCGTTGCAGCATATCGAACAGGGTACGATCCAGGTAAAGGTCACCACTGAGATTAACCCCGCCAATACTGTCCGAGGCATTCTGACTGTCCGCCAGAAAGCGGGCAGCGGCCGAAGTGGCCCCGCGGGTTGATAAGGCAAATACGGAAGCGCCGTTGGCGGCAGGACGGGTAAAAGAATCAGCATGAATGGATATCAACATATCGGCTTTCAGGCGCTGAGCTTTGGCCACACGGACCTGCAGCGGAATAAAAACATCATCACTGCGGGTCATAAAGGCGGTCATCAGTGGCTGTTTATCTATCAGTTTTTTCAGACGGCGGCTGATACTCAGTACAATATCTTTCTCACGGGTGCCCGCTTTGCCACGCGCGCCCGGATCCTCCCCGCCATGGCCGGGATCGATCATCACGATCAGCGGACGATCGCGGCCAGCTTTACCCGGCGCTGGCGGCGTCACGGCTTCGCCGGCGGAATAACGGGCAAGAAAGGCGGTCAGCGGGTCACCGTCGGTATTGAGGCCGGAATAAAGATCGACCACCAGCCGGTGCTTAAAATCAGCAACCGGGGTAAGGGCAAATATTTTCGGCGTGACCTGCTGCTTCAGCACCAGCACAATGCGTAGCGTCGTGGCCGTAAACTGTCCGGCCCTCACTTCACGCAGATACGGGTCGGTACTGCTGACGCTGCCGGCCGCCTGTTTCACCACCTGGTTCAGTTGCACATCTTCAATATCCACCACCAGACGTTCAGGATCATTCAGCCTGAACTGGCGATAACGTAATGGCCCGCTCGATTCAAGGGTAACCCGTGTATAGGCTGATGACGGCCAGATACGCACCGCAATCATCACCGGCCCTGCCGCACCGCGGGTACGGGTAACTGCCAGTAAGGCTGATACGGCAGTGGCCTGTAATAACCGGCGACGGCTGAAAAACGGATATTCTGCTGACATAGACATCCTGTCCATAGGGTTAAAAAGAGAACAAACAGTGGCTGGTGAAAGAAAACAATTTTGCTTAACGGCCGGTACAATATTTACGGAACTCCATGATAATGAAGTTTATTACCTGGTTTGGCACGATTAAATTGGTAAAAAAACGTCAGTTTCAGCCCTTGCAAATCCCTCCGGAAAAGAATAAAAATACATAAAAACCGAATAACAATTCACTCCGGAGTGTGCCGTGAAGGAACGTAGTACCGAATTAGTGCAGGGGTTTCGTCATACGGTCCCGTATATTAATGCCCATCGTGGCAAGACCTTTGTCATTATGCTGGGTGGTGAAGCCATCGAGCATGACAACTTTTCCGGTATTGTGAACGATATCGGCTTACTGCATAGCCTGGGTATTCGCCTGGTGCTGGTCTACGGCGCACGTCCGCAAATTGATGCCAACCTGGCCGACCATCAGATAGCCCCCCGGTATCACAAACACACCCGTGTCACCGATGCTGCCTCCCTGGAACTGGTAAAACAGGCCGCAGGCCGGCTGCAACTGGAAATCACTGCCCGCCTTTCCATGAGTCTCGGTAATACGCCTTTGCAGGGCGCCCATATTAATGTTGTCAGCGGCAATTTTGTGATTGCTCAGCCGCTGGGCGTCGATGACGGGGTCGACTACTGCCATTCAGGACGTATCCGCCGCATTGATCATCAGGCGATTCACCGTCAGCTGGATAACGATGCCATTGTGTTAATCGGCCCGGTCGCCGTGTCGGTCACCGGAGAAAGTTTTAACCTGCCATCAGAAGAAATTGCCACTCAGGTGGCGATAAAGCTGAAAGCCGAAAAAATGATCGGTTTCTGCTCCGGACAGGGGGTCGCCGACGAGGCAGGTAACATTGTCTCTGAAATGTTCCCGAATCAGGCACAGCAACGGATTGATGCTTTTGAACAGCAGGGCAACTATCTGTCCGGTACCGTACGTTTTTTACGGGGGGCAGTACAGGCCTGCCGCAGTGGTATTCGCCGCAGTCATCTGATCAGCTATCAGGAAGACGGTGCCCTGTTACAGGAGCTGTTCTCACGCGATGGGATCGGGACTCAGGTTGTTATGGAATCTGCTGAACAGATCCGTAAAGCGACGATCGATGATATCGGTGGCATCCTGGATCTGATCCAGCCGCTTGAGCAGCAAGGGATCCTCGTGCGCCGCTCACGGGAACAACTGGAAATGGAGATTAATAAATTCACCGTCGTGGTACGCGATAATCTGACCATCGCCTGTGCGGCACTCTATCCTTTCGCCGATGAAATGATTGGTGAAATGGCCTGTGTGGCGGTGCATCCGGAATACCGCAGTTCTTCGCGCGGCGACCTGCTGTTACAGCACATCTGCCTGCAGGCAAGAATGGCGGGGCTCCGGAAAATTTTTGTCCTGACCACCCGCAGCATCCACTGGTTCCAGGAGCGGGGTTTTGTGCCGGTCGATATCGACTCTTTACCGGAAACCAAAAAGAAAATGTACAACTATCAGCGGCGCTCCAAAGTACTGATGCTGAGCCTGACCTGATACCTTAACTCCCCCGCCTGCGGGCAGGGGGAGATATTATGCTGCCGGGTCGCGGGAAAGCTGATCGGTCAGCCCGCTGCGCCGCTGCGTCCGTGATTGTATCGCCCGGAGAAACAGCCGTTCATCACTGTAAATGGTCAGTTGCCTGCGGGCGCGGGTAATGGCCGTATATACCAGCTCACGGGTCAGTACCGGGCTGAACTGTGGCGGCAGTACCAGTGCCGTATGGTCAAACTCGGACCCCTGAGATTTATGGACGGTCATCGCCCATGCCGTATCATGGGGAGGTAAACGACTGGGTTGCACCGCTTTGACGTTACCATCAGGCAGCATAAAGTGGACTTTCAGCTGACCGCTGTTATCGGCCATCGTAATACCAATATCACCGTTAAATAACCCCAGCGCACTGTCATTACGGGTGATCATTACCGGCCGTCCCCTGTACCAGTGGCTGTTTCCTGCACTGGTTGCCAGCCGCTGCTGCTGACGGAGCCGTTGTTCAATGCGCTGGTTGAGGCCGCTGACCCCAAAAGGCCCTTCACGTAATGCACATAACAGCTGATAACGGCTGAACGCCTGCAATACCTCTGCGGCCGGTGCCTGACGCCGGATCATTTCCAGTACCGGCCCGTAGCCATCACTGATATCGTTGAGCATAGTTACCCAGTGTTCAGCACACTCCAGAGGCTGTAATGCGATATCCTGGTAGCCCTCCTGCCGCACCCGGTTAAACCGGGCGGTATCGCCCTGATTCACCGCTGCAGCCAGTTGCCCAATCCCTGATCCGGCAGCAAACCGGTAGCTCTGTTGTAACAGACACAGACTATCACGGACCCGTGGCGCATCCGGTATCTCCTGCCCGGTGAGCTGCGCCCCCGTCAGTTGTGCCAGTTCTCTGGCCCGTTGCGGGCTGTAACCATACTCTGCACAACGACAGATATCTCCCAGTACCGCCCCGGCTTCCACCGAGGCCAGCTGATCGCGGTCACCGAGAAAAATCACCCGCGCAGTGGCCGGTAAGGCGCTGATCAGCGATGCCATCATCGATAAATCAACCATCGACGCTTCATCCACCACCAGGACATCCAGGTGCAGCGGGTTACCCGCATGGTAACGTAACCGGCGGGTCCCCGGCCGTGCCCCCAGCAGCCGGTGCAGGGTGGTCGCCTCATCAGGAAAACGTGCTTTCAGGGTATCATCCACCGGCAAAGCCTGCAGGGCCTTGCCCAGTGACTCAGTCAGCCTGGCCGCGGCTTTACCGGTCGGGGCCGCCATACGGATACGTAAGCGCCGCGGTTCAAGCAGTAATAAGGCCGCCAGCAGTCGTGCCACGGTGGTCGTTTTGCCGGTTCCCGGCCCGCCGGAAATCACGGCATGCTGCCTGGTCAGGGCTACCGCAGCCGCCACTTTTTGCCAGTTATCGCCGGCTTCACCAAACAGCTGATCCAGCACCTGCCGTATTTGCCGGCTGTCCGGAGGATCGGCACGAAAATCAGCCGAGAAAAATCCGGCCACCTGTCGCTCATAGTGCCACATGCGGTGCAGATACAGCCGCTGACCGGATAACACCAGCGGCGTCGCCAGTGAGCCCTCACTGACCGCCTGCCACTCGCTGAGCAGCTGCTGCCATTGGCTGACCGTCTGCGGCGCACCGGCTGCCTGCCACAGGGCCTGCGCCAGCGTCAGCTGACGCCCGCTGTATAACGCCTCCGGATGCAGCAAGGCTAACGGCAGACAGACATGCCCTTCGCCGGTACTGGCACTGAGGCAGGCGGCGGCCAGCAGGCGCGGCGCAGAACCGCTGTTCTCCGTCAGCTGTGCAAAACGCACATCCAGCGGACGGAACATCTGCGCTTCCTGCGCCTGTTTCAGTAACTGTTCAAATTCAGTCATCGCTGACTCCTTCCTGTCCGGCAAACAGACTGTCCAGCTGTTGTATAAACGCTTCCGCCGGGCGGGTAAAAAACACGCCGTTCTCCGGCTGTTCACCGCCCATCCCGCGCAGGAAAAGATAGAACACCCCGCCGAAATGCTGCCGGTAGTCATAGTCAGGGATACGGTGGGCCAGATAACGGTGCAGCGCCAGGCTATAGAGCTGATACTGCAGATCATAACGGTGGTCAGTCATCGCCTGTTGCATCGCCTGAGGTGTATAGGCACTGCTGTCAGCCCCCAGCCAGTTAGATTTATAGTCCAGCAAATAATATTTACCCTGCCAGCGGAACACCAGGTCAATAAAACCTTTCAGCATCCCCTGTACCTGATAAAAATCCACCGGAGCCGCCTGTTGTGACAGAGGATCATAGCGCCGCATCAGGGCATCCAGCGCCTGCGGCTGTAACAGCCCCTTAATCGGCAGATAAAACTCCATCTCCGCCAGCCGGTCACCCGCCGGCAGCGCCGACAGGGACAGGCCTTCATCCAGTAACGGGGTGGTCAGCAAAGTCTCCAGCCACTGCTGCAATACCGGCACCCAGTGGGGCGGATAGCCATGGGCAGCGACCTGTTCAGCCAGCCAGGGCTCAGGGACCGGCTGGCTGAAATCCAGCTGTTCAAACAGGCTATGTAAAAAGGTTCCCGGCCCCGCGCCACGGGGAAAATGGTGGGCCGTCAGCTGCGGCGGTTGCTCTGTCTGTTGCTCTCCGGCCGCATCAATATCAAATCCCGGCATAACATCCAGTAAACGTGCACTGCCGTGACGCTGCAGGCCGGAATAACTGGTCACCCGCCAGAAATCATTCAGTGAACGGGTCAGGCGACGGCTGGCCAGTTGCGGATCTGCCGCAACATTGTCCTGCCAGCGGGCGGCCGGCGGGTTATCCGCCACGCTAATGGCAATATTGTCATCGGCCAGTTGTGTTAACCGCGCCGATAATTCAGTGGCACTGGCAGGCTGCCCCTGTTGCAATAAATAACCAATCGCACTGTGGTGCAGGTCGGTTTCACCCTGTGGTTTGCGGTTACCACGGAATAACGGGGCCACCCCGATGCTGCAATGCCAGACTGACCGGGTCAGTGCCACGTACAACAGACGTAAATCTTCGGCCAGTCGTTCCTGTTCGGCCAGTTGCATACTCTGTGGTTCCTGCTGTAAATCCAGAACCGCGGCTAAACTGTCCCGGTCATGATACAGGGCCGCATCTGCAGGCCGCCAGCTGGCGGCAAACGGCAGCCAGACTAACGGATACTCCAGCCCTTTCGATTTATGGATCGTGACTATCTGTACCAGATGACGGTCACTTTCGAGGCGTAACTGCTGACTGCTGCCATTAATGTCCGGGTGCAGTATCTGACGGCTGAGAAAACGCACCAGCGCGTGCGGACTGTCGAGCTGTACTGCCGCTTCCTGCAATAGTTCGCCCAGATGCATAATATCCGTCAGCCGCCGCTCGCCGCCCTCACTGGCCAGCAGATTTTCTGCCAGTTGCTGTTTTATCATCACATCCCGCAGCATCGGCAGCACCCCCGACTGACGCCACAGCTGCTGCCAGCCGGCAAACAGATCGGTCATCGCATCCCAGCCTTCACTGTGCTGGCTTATCTGTTCCAGTGCCGCGGCATCCAGCCCCATCACCGAGGTTGCCAGGGCGGTACGCAGGGTACGTTCCTGTTCCGGGGCCAGCACCGCCTGTAAAATCCACAACAGTTCCCGCGCTTCAGCAGTCTGATAGACACTGTCGCGGCTGGAAAGGTACACCGACGCAATCCCGTTAGCCTGTAAGGCCTCGCGTATCAGGCCGGCCTCCTGGCGGCTGCGGACCAGTACGGTAATATCGGCAGCGGTCACGGGCATCTCACGTTGCTGGCTGTCAACAAAACAGGCGGTTCCCTGCTGCCCGGCGATCAGCCAGCGGGCAATATCATTTGCCGCCTGGCTGGCCATAAATTGCTGGTACTCACTTACCCCCATACCTTCACCGGGAGCCAGCCACAGGCGCATTGCCGGCTGGCTGACCCCGTCCAGCCGCAGGCTCAGGGCATGATTCTTCGGGCTGGCAGCCACCGGCTGAAACGGAATTTCGTCGAAAATAAACGGCTGTGCGGTTGCCGAAAACAGGCGATTAACACTGGTAATCATCCCCGGCGACGAGCGCCAGTTAGTCCCCAGGGTATAGTGAGCACTGACTTCTTTTCTGGCAGAGATATAAGTAAAAATATCCGCCCCGCGGAATGCATAAATCGCCTGTTTCGGGTCACCGATCAGTAACATGGCATGCTGTGGCTGACCGCCATACAGGGTGCTGAAAATCCGGTATTGCAGCGGGTCTGTGTCCTGGAATTCATCAATCATCGCCACCGGATAACGCTGACGCACCGATTCTGCCAGTGCCGGTCCGCTGTCATGTTGCAGGGCATAATCCAGACGACTCAGTAAGTCATCGAAACTCAGCAGGGCATGCTGACGTTTTTGCAATCCCACGGAGGCACGGATTTCCCGCAGGGCATGGCTGACCAGGCAGTCATACAGGGTGACAGGCTGCTGCAGAAAGTCCCCGACCTGGCTAAACAGCGGATGCTGCGGAACCTCACCTTTTTTGGTTTTTTCGGCCAGTACCTGCTGACTGAAACGCGCCAGCTCTTTAGGGATCTGATAATCGCGGGTCGGGGTAGCCGCCCACTGTTTCAGTTTATCCAGCCATACAGGTAAGTGCTTACTACTGTAACTGCGCTTATCAACACCGGACTGTTCGATAATATCCCGCAGATCGTCAGCGGCCTGGCTCCACGCCTGTTTCAGTGCATTAATCCGCTGAATATTCTGCTCATGCCGCCCGGTCAGGCTCTGTTCTTCGGCCGGAGCTGACTTAATCACCGGCATTTCCCCCTGCAGCCAGGGCAGCAGAGAGGCTAATAAATGTTCCGGGCCGCTAAAGGTTTCCAGTACGATCCGCGCAACATCTTCATCCAGCGGGTAACAATAGCGCCGCCAGAAATCTGCGGCCGCCTGCCCGAGCAAAGGCTGTTCATTTTCGACCAGTTGCTGTTCAAACAGCATCCCTGATTCAAATGCATTCATATTCAGCATCCGCTGGCAGAAACCGTGGATGGTAAATATAGCGGCTTCATCCATCTGCCGCTCTGCCGCCAGCAGCCGTGCCGCCGCGCCAGAAAAATCAGTAATTTGTGCCAGCAATGGCTGCCAGGCGGCATCCTGCTCCGCCAGCGCCCCGCCGCTTTCCGCCGGAGACGGTTCGGCAGCCCGGATACAGGCAATACGCAGACCATGAATATTATTACGGATACGGCCACGTAATTCGGCAGTCGCCGCCTCGGTAAAGGTCACAACCAGAATTTCTTCCACCGATAACGGACGGTGAAATGCATGATCACCTCCCAGCCCCAGCAACAAACGCAGGTAGAGAATACCTATAGTGTAGGTTTTGCCGGTCCCGGCAGATGCTTCAATCAGCCTCTGGCCCTGCAACGGTAAAACTAACGGGTCCAGTGCTTCTGCCTGCTGCATATTCATCATCCCTTACTTATGATTAATTTAGTCCGGCCTGTCAGGCTGCAGTTATTCGGCCACATGGGCACGGATCACCGGCAGATACCACTGTCCGGCCGCCGCACAGATTTCGCTAATCACCTGCGGGCCGGGTTCACGGCACAGACGCTGCAAATAAGGATCACTGCCTTCGCCCGGCACCTGGAAACTGCCCTGCCAGGCATCCGTCAGTTTTTGTAATGCCTTGCGCCGGGTTTCTTCATCGGTCAGCAGTTGCTGCTTATCAGCACTCAGGCTGCTGGTCAGCCAGCTGCCACCGCAACGGTTCAGCAGTAACAACGGCTGGTTCATCCCCTGCAGAAAGCCATCGATCAGCTGTTCCAGCTGCTGCAGGGCCTGCTCCGGCGGCAGAGGCAGAAAACGCCAGCCACTGTTTTTACGTCCGTACATGCGGCTGATCCCCTGGTAACCGAGGGCACAGTAAACCACGTGCTCAATCCATAATAGCAGGCCATCACTGAGATTAAGCTCTCCCGGCCGCCAGCGCAGAATACCGTCGTCCTGTACCCCGGTCAGCCAGCCCGTCAGCCGTACCTGTAATTCCAGATCCACCTCAATACTGCGGGTATCGGCCAGTTGTCCGCTCACCTGACTGGCAATCTCCTGCATATCGGCTAACTGTTTTTCGCGGAACAGGGCGCCAAAAGGCCCGTAAGGCAGATGACCCGCCATCCGCTGCCGCTGGAAAAACTGCTCACTGTCCTGCTGATAAATCAGGGCATTCAGCAGCTGACTGTTGATCTGATAGCGCTGCAAATTATCCAGTACAAAAGGCTCCGTATCCGGCAGGTCATCTTCCTCCGCCAGAAAACTCACCCCCAGCCGCCGGGTAAACCAGGCCCGCACCGGATGCCGCCAGAAACGCAGTAACTCCTCCAGGGATATTTCGTCGCAACAAAACTCCGCCAGCGGCTGAACAAAGGATGGCAGGGCTTCTCCCTGACCGCGGGCAGAAGGCAGCCATTCACTGGCAAAGCTTTGCCGCGCAGCCTGTGGCATAAAGTTTTCGGCCGCAAACGGGGTACGGCTGTGCTGATGCAGCAGGTGCTCAAGTACCTGCTGTGCACTGTCATCCACGTTCAGGGCTTCATCGCCGGGCAGGCAAAAGCTCTGAGAGATATATTCACAAAGTTCACTCACCAGTACTGATGGCAGACGCACACGGTTATCCTGAATACTGCGGCCGATATAGCTGATATACAGACGGTCGCGGGCTGATACCAGCGCTTCAAGAAACAGGTAACGGTCATCATCCCGGCGACTGCGATCGCCACGGCGCGTCGATTGCTGCATCAGGTCAAATCCGGAAGGGGTCAGCGTCCGGGGATAAACACCGTCATTCATTCCCAGCAGGCAGACTACCTTAAACGGAATGGAACGCATCGGCATCAGGGTACAGAAATTCACCTGCCCCGCCAGAAAACGCTGGCTGATACGCTGCTGGTCCAGCAGACTGCGTAATTCATCCCGCAATATGGTCACCGGAATCTGAGCCGGATACTGTGCTTCAATCCCCTGCTCTGTCAGCTGCCGCCACTGTTCATCAATCAGTGCCAGTGCGGTTTCACTGTCTGTGTCGCCGCTAAAAAAGGTATCAATCATCTCGCGGCAACAGGGCTGCCAGTCCCGCAGAGACAGAGACTGGCGTAAACGCTGACGCCAGTCAGCCAGGCAACTCAGCAGTTCGGCCAGCTGCCCGGCCAGTTCGGCCATCAGTCCGGCCGACTCGTCATAAGGCAGAATCCCCTGCCAGTCACCCTGCTCACTTTCCAGGGCATACCCCAGCAACATACGTTGCAGGCCAAACTGCCAGGTATGCTGGCCCGTCACCGGTAACGACAGGTCACTGACGCTGCTGTCATCCAGCCCCCAGCGCACCCCGGATTCATCCACCCAGTGGCGCAGGGTTCGCAGCCCCTGTTCATTAATCGAAAAACGGGCAGCCAGCGCCGGCACTTCCAGCAGGGCCAGAACATCTTCCGACGTAAAACGGCTGTCGGGCAGCGACAGTAACTGTAAAAAGGCCTGGATCACCGGATGGGCCTGACTGGCACGGCGATCGGAGATGGCAAACGGAATATGCCGCTGACGATTAACCCCGTTAAATACCGACTGGATAAAAGGTGAATAGCTGTCAATATCGGCGACCATCACGATAATATCCCGCGGTTTCAGTTGCGGATCGGCCTCCATCAGTCCCAGCAGGTAATCCTGTAAAACTTCAACTTCACGCTGCGGGCTGTGACAGGCACGCAGCGAAAACGAATCATCCTCGGGCGATAACCGGCGTTTACTGCCGCTGTGGTTATATTGTTCGCTGGTCAGCCCGCTGACCGAGTGGTCCTCAAGGGTCAGAATATCCTGTTGCAGACAATGCAGCAGGCTGTCTTCCCCCGGCCCGGCAAAGGCATCGATTTCATTATCCAGTGCATCCATCTGAGCCAGCAGATATAAGTTATCGCGTCCCAGCTTTCCCCAGGAAGCAAGCAGCGGCTGGGTCAGCTGTTGCTCTCCGTCCTCATTAAACAGCGAGGCGGCCTGCTCTGGTTCACGGAACACCGGCCGTTGTTGCGAAGAGTTAATCTGCTGACGCTGGCGGTGTTGTAGTCGGGCAAGAAACGTCCGGTCACGGATGTCGCCCCAGTAGTCACGGCACGGATTAGTAAACAACAGATGAATATCAATATGCCGTCCCAGGGCCTGTAAAGCCTGCAAATATACCGGGGGCAGGGCCGAAATACCGCAAATAAATACCCGTGGCGGCAGCCCCGGCGGCGGCGTATCACAGCTCTCCAGGGCCTGAATAAACCGTGAATACAGATTGGCACGGTGCCATTCAGGCTGCCCCAGTTCGGCGGTATATTCCACCAGCGCCCGCCATAAGGGAGCCTGCCATTGCTGGGCGTCGCCTAATCCCTCTACCAGCTGCTGTTGCTGCCACTGGTTCAGCCAGTCAGGACGGTACACCAGATACTGGTCAAATAAATCGGCTATCCGGCTGCTGAGCTGGAACAGTTTTCGTTTATCGTCATCATCATTCAGGTAATGGCGCAGGGGTAAAAAGTCGTCCCGCGCCAGCATCTCCGGCAGTAAGGTCATCAGCTTCCAGCTCATGGCACTTTTATTAAAGGCACTTTGCCGGGGAATCCCGGGCAGCACCTGCATAAACATCTGCCAGATAAAGGTTGCCGGCAGGGGAAACTCGATATTGGCGGCAATACTGAACTCGTCAGCCAGCGCCATCTGTAGCCACTGAGCCATGCCGGGGCTTTGCACCAGCACAACTTCTTTGGCAAAAGGATCGCTCAGGGGCTGCATCCTGATGAGATGGGCAGTGAGATCCTTTAAAATATCCAGCTGATTGGAATGGTAAACACTGAACATACTGTCTCCTGAAACGGCTGCCGGCGGTGACCGTCACTGTACCTTCTGATTTAGCGGTTGCAAGCATTAGCAGCAGTTATTCCGGTAAACGCTGACCGAAAGGCGGGCAAAACAACTGCTGCAGCCTGAAATGGCGGTTAAACCGGCCCCTGACCTGCGCCGTTACCAGGCGGCAGCCTTCGGCGGTGACCTCCTGTTTCAGTTCATTTTCCCAGCCAGCCACCGGCTTACCGGCCAGCAACCGGGTCGCCGCCCAGGCCGCGTCGCGCTGCGCCCACTGTAGCCGATAGGCCGTCACCAGTTGCTGATGGTAACCGGATAACATCACTACCCCGAGGGACAGGATCAGTAGCGCTATCAGGCTTTCGGTCAGGCTGAACCCCTGCGACTGAAACCGTACAGCGCTTCTCATCGGCCAGCGGACAGAGATCGGTCCAGCCACCGGCAACCGCCATAATCTGCGGCTGGTCAGGGAACGCACGGCGGATAATACGCCAGATCTGTTTTTCCGCATTACGCGACTGGCCCAGTAACAACCCGCTATCCGCCGTTTGCCATAATAAACAGCTGTAGCCACCCGCGACCGGTACCCGGCGGCACTGCCAGCCATTGTTATCCGGCCATGACTGACGCTCCCCCCACGCCAGAGAAGACTGCGCCTGATAAAAGTCCTGCAAATATTGTGATTCATCCGCGGCTCCTGCCATCCCCCTGGTCAGCAAACGGGCACTGCTATGCAGTAATAACGTCCCGCTCAGTAACAGAATCAATACCATCACCAGCGGACTGCTACCCTGCCGGTTCACAGGTTTTCTGCCAGTAGCCAGTGCTGACGGCTGACCGTCACTCCCGAGCCCGACGATATCCGCAGATAAATACCGACCCGTGGCAGCTGAGACTCAAAGCGCAGGGCATCCACCCGTAATGTGGCCGGGTCCGTCAGCCGTTCCCAGCCCGTTTCCCGGCAGTGCTGCACACCGCGCTGAGTTTCGATACTGCCGTCCCGCCAGCGGTATCCGTAACTTTCGTTGGCCAGTCCGCCGGGTCTGCCGTCCGCCGGATAGCGCCGTTCCTGCAGCCGCAGGATAAGACAGCGTCCCTGGTCACTGACTGTCACCCCGCGGCCGGCACAGGGACTCTGCTGGCAGAACCCGGCACGGCGCAGGTTTTTCTCCAGTACCAGCATCAGCTGGCGAAGCTCCTGAGTCAGCAGATTCTGTTGCTGTAACTGACGGCTTTGCTGAAACAGTCGCGGAAAAAACTGTGCCGCCCCCAGTAAAACCACCCCGCAGATCAGCATCGCCAGCAGCATTTCACTGAGGGTAAATCCCCGCTGGCAACAGGGCGGTACAGGTTGCGGTGCGGTCACTGGCATCCCTCCTGTGCTGGCTGACAGACGCGGATCCGTGCCCGCGCAGAAATAATAATCCGCCACGCCTGTCGCGGCTGACCAAACTCAATACTGCCGGCCCGCGCCACACTGCGCCGCCCGTAAAACCCCGGCTGACCATTCACGGCCAGCAGCGCGACCTGCGGGTAAGGTGCCTGCCAGACAAAACGCCCGCGGGTCTGGCAGTCTCCGGGCGAAGGCGACGGACTGGCATCAATACACCAGCCATCAGCGGTCTGACGTACCCTCAGTGGCAGATCACGGTGAGTACGGTTCGCATTCTCCCGTACCCCGGCCAGAAACAGATGCAACTGGCTGGCAGTGTCTGATAATTGCTGACGATAGCCTGACCATTGCCGGTAATATCCGCCACCGGCCGTCAGCACTGCAATAATCAGCAGCACCAGCGCCAGTTCCGGTAAGGTAAATCCGGCAGCGTCCCCTGCCGGGCGGTAGGTTTTCATTCCCCTATACTGAAGGTTCTTCCGTCAGAACAACAGCAGTCAGGCCGCTGAGTGCGTAACCCGCCGTAATTAAATTACCGCAGATAACAACATTCTGCCGAAACGCCGGATCCACTGCAGGGTTTATCGGCTGCGATAAAAAAGGCGGCAGAGCAATAATGCTCTGCCGCCTTTTCAGCCAGCCTCAGGCGTATCGGTTCAGACAGCGACCGGGGCTTTAATCGCCGGATGCGGATCGTAGCCTTCAATCTCAAAGTCTTCGAAACGATAGTCGAAAACAGAGTCCGGTTTACGCTTAATTTTCAGGGTCGGCAGCGGACGCGGTTCACGAGTCAGTTGCAGGCGCGCCTGTTGCAGATGGTTGTTGTACAGGTGGGTATCCCCGCCGGTCCAGACAAAATCACCGACCTCTAAATCGCACTGCTGAGCGACCATATGTACCAGTAAAGCATAGCTGGCAATATTAAAGGGCAGACCGAGGAAAACATCGCATGAGCGCTGGTACAGCTGACAGCTTAAGCGCCCCCCGGCAACATAAAACTGGAAGAAAGCATGGCAGGGAGCCAGCGCCATTTTATCCAGTTCGCCGACATTCCACGCAGAAACAATAATCCGCCGTGAATCCGGGTCCTGTTTCAGCTGACGGATCACTTCGCTGATCTGGTCAATATGACGGCCATCGGCCGCCGGCCAGCTGCGCCATTGCTGGCCATAGACCGGCCCTAAATCACCGTTTTCGTCGGCCCACTCATCCCAGATACTGACCTTATTTTCTTTCAGATAGGCAATATTAGTATCACCCTTCAGGAACCACAGCAGCTCATGCACAATTGAACGCAGATGACACTTTTTGGTGGTCACCAGCGGAAATCCCTGTTGCAGATCAAAGCGCATCTGGTGGCCAAAGATCGACAGGGTACCGGTGCCGGTACGGTCATCTTTTGATGCACCTTCGTTTAATACTTTCTGCATCAGATCCAGATACTGTTTCATTTTACTTCACCCGGTTGTTTCAGGGGGCTGCTACGGTAAGCCCAAATCATCATAATAACACCGGCCAGAATCATTGGTATGGACAGGATCTGCCCCATACTGATTACGCCGCCAAATAACCCAAGCTGGGCATCCGGCTGGCGGAAGAACTCAACAATGATCCGGAAAGCGCCGTAACCAATCAGGAACAAACCAGACACACTTCCCCGCGGACGCGGTTTACGAATAAATACATTCAGGATGATAAATAACAGCACCCCTTCAAGTAACAGCTCATAAATCTGTGACGGATGACGCGGCAGCACACCGTAGGTATCCAGCAGTGACTGCCACTGAGGGTGGGTCGCCACCAGCGCCAGGTCTTCGCTACGGGAGCCGGGAAACAGCATCGCCCACGGACAATTCGGGTCCACGCGGCCCCATAATTCACCGTTAATAAAGTTCCCCAGACGACCGGCACCCAGCCCAAACGGGATCAGCGGGGCAATAAAGTCTGACACCTGGAAGAAAGTCCGGTGGGTGCGGCGGGCAAATACCAGCATAACCACGATCACACCAATCAGTCCGCCGTGGAATGACATACCGCCATCCCAGACCTTAAATAAATACAGGGGGTTGGCGAGAAACAGCGGCAGGTTATAAAACAACACATAGCCGATACGGCCGCCGAGGAATACCCCGAGAAAACCGGCATACAGTAAATTTTCGACTTCGTTTTTGGTCCAGCCACTGCCGGGCTTACTGGCCCTGCGTCCTGCCAGCCACATGGCAAAGATAAATCCGATCAGGTACATCAGACCGTACCAGTGAAGAGCAACCGGGCCGACAGAAAAAATCACCGGGTCAAATTTTGGAAAAGCGAGGTAGCCGTTTGTCATCTTTCACCATTATTTTTCTATCTGAAAGCCAGCCGGTACTGAGAGATCTCCCGCGCTGGCCGTAAAGAGTTGCGCATCATAGCACAGCCGCTGTCGGCGTGTGACCGGCAAATGTAAACAGCAATGAGTCTCATCGCCCGCCGCGGATTAAGCCTCCCAGCCCCCGCCGCTCCATAAACACCACCACCTGATAACGCACCTCGCTGGCGGTACTGGCCTGTAATACCTGCGCGGTCAGCTGTTCTGTTTCGTCACAATCCAGATGACGCAGCAGATATTTCACCCGCGGGACATTTTTGCCGTTCATACTTAAATGGCGGAATCCCATACCTGTCAGTAGTGCCACACACATCGGGTCACCGGCCATCTCACCACACAGGCTGAGCGGCAGGTTATGGCGACGGGCTTCGGCGCTGATATGATACAAGGCCTGTAATACTGAAGGGTGTAATGAATCGTAAAGGTTTGCCACCCGGGTATTATTCCTGTCGACAGCCAGCAGGTACTGGGTCAGATCATTACTGCCGACCGAGATAAAATCGACACTGCGGGCCACCTGCGGGATAAGGAATATCATCGAGGGCACTTCAATCATAATGCCGATTTTCGGACGCGGGATCACATACCCCAGCATCTCTTCCACTTCATGACCGGCACGTTCGATCAGTTTACGCGCCTCATCGATTTCGTCGATGCTGGTCACCATCGGTAACAGAATATTCAGGTTGCCTGAGGCGGCATTGGCCCGCAGCATGGCACGGACCTGTACCAGAAAAATCTCCGGCTGATCGAGAGTCAGGCGGATCCCCCGCCACCCCAGGCTGGGGTTTTCTTCACTGATCGGCATATAAGGCAGTTGCTTATCGGCACCGATATCCAGGGTGCGCAGTGTGACAGACTTATTATTGAACAGCTGTAACATCCCCTGATACTGGGCCACCTGCTCTTCTTCGGACGGAAACCCGCTTTGCAGCATAAACGGCACTTCGGTACGATACAGGCCGACACCATCCACCCAACTGTTCATTTCCTGTTCCAGCTCGGCACTCAGCCCGGCATTCAGCAGAATTTCCACCGCTTCGCCGCTTTTCAGCATTGCCGGGTGTTCCGCTTCGGCTTCGGCGGTTTTACTCAGGGCATTTTCTTCACGGATCAGCCGCTGATATTCTTTAATCAGAATAGGTTCAGGATCGATCAGCAACTCACCACGGTAGCCGTCAACAATCAGTAACTGCTTGTGCAGCTGTTCGGGGCGGATATCCGCGCCCATCACCGCCGGTATCCCCATGGCACGGGTTAAAATAGCCGCATGGGAGTTGGCGGCACCGTCACGTACCACCACACCGGCCAGACGTTCCGGCGGAACTTCGGCCAGGGCCGTCGCGGTCAGTTCATCGGCTACCAGAACAAAACGTTCCGGCCAGGCATTCGTGCCCTGCAGGCTGTCGTCAAGATGAAACAGCAGCCGCTGCCCAAGTTCACGGATATCGCCACTGCGTTCCCGCAGATAGGCATCTTTTAAATCGGCAAACTGACCCGCGTATTGTTCAATCACCGTTTTCACGGCCCATTCGGCGACTGAACCACGATCTATTTCTGCCAGCAGATCTTTCTTCAGGCGCGGATCACTCAGCAGGTGCGAGTAGAGGTCAAAAATAGCCGCACTTTCTTTCTGCACACTGCTGGTAAAACGTTTGCTGTAGCGACGGAACTCGTCACCGGCTTCACTGATCGCCAGTAACAGACGCTCCCGCTCCTGCTCGCTGTCGAGTGTCGATGCGCGCGATACCTGATCAAGGGTCGGCTGTACATGGTCAACCCAGCCGGGGGCGACGGCTACCCCGGGCGAGGCGGCGATAGCTTTAATACGGCTCTGGCGGAACAAACCAAACAACTGTCCGGTCTGCGACTGGGAGAGTAATGCGCCGACCTGAGTCGCGAGGGTCATCAGGAAAGACTCTTCCGATTCGTCGAAGGAACGCAGTTCCCGCTGCTGTACCACCAGTACCCCCGTCACCTGACGGCGGTTAATTACCGGCACACCGAGAAAAGAACGATAATTTTCTTCTTTCACTGACGGGATAAATTTAAAACTGGGGTGGCTCTGAACATCGGCGAGGTTAATCGGTTCGGCAAGACGCCCGACCAGCCCGACAATGCCTTCGTCAAAAGCCAGGGTAATGGTTCTGCCACGCGGTTTTTTTAAACCGCGTGTCGCCATCAGGTAGTAGCACTGACGCTCATGGTCAGCCAGATACACCGAACAGACTTCGGTATCCATCATCCGGCAGATCTCATTAACCAGTATTTCCAGTGCTTCATTGAGTCGGGAAGCACCGGCAACCTTTTCCACAATATCGCGCAACTGGGTGAGCATCAGCGGCATGCCCTATCCTCTTTTTCTTCGGCCGGAGGGTTGACTGCGTTGCAGTGAATTTTCCGTGACAGACATCACTACGGTAGCGAACTCTTTCATCACCCGACGATAAACATCACGTTTAAAAGAGACCACCTGGCGAACCGGATACCAAAAACTCACCCATCGCCAGCCATCAAACTCGGGGGTACTGCTTCCCTGTACGTTAATGGCACCATCATGAGATTGCAGCTGTAACAGAAACCATTTTTGTTTCTGGCCGATGCACACCGGCCGGGTATCCCAACGCACCAAACGTTTTGGCAACCTGTAACGCAGCCAGTTGCGGGTCGATGCAATAATTCTGACATCTTTACGATGCAATCCGACTTCTTCGAACAATTCGCGATACATCGCCTGTTCCGGCGTTTCCCCGGGGTTGATACCTCCCTGGGGGAACTGCCAGGAATGCTGTCCAAAGCGCCTGGCCCACAATACCTGTCCCTGCCTGTTACAGATCACAATCCCAACATTCGGGCGGTAGCCATCATCATCGATCACCAGACTACCTCAAATCTATCTTCAGATAGCCTGATTGTTTCATACTCCTTACAGACGGTAAACCATTGGCTGTCAGGGTTTCATCAGAATAATTCCGGAATAACTCACAATTCTTAGCCAAGTTATAAACAGCAGCCGGTAGCCGGAGACAATTTTATGCACCTTTTCTGTGGATAGCTTTGTGCAGAACGCGGGAATTTAATGAATAATAGACCAGTAAAACCCGATTCCCCATAAAAAAAGACAGAAATAAAACACTTAAATTACAAATAGATAATTAATATAAGCGCGATAAAAAAAGCCGGATTAGCTGCCAGCGATAAAGATAACTTAACTCACTGAACAAAAAATAACCACCGGCATTTTTATCCACAGTTTATGGTGATAACTTATCCATTACTGCCTGAAAAATGGCACAGGGTGGCAAAGTCAAGGCTGTAAATCGAACCAGTAGTCAGGTTAATACACAGTTATCCAGTTTTTCTGTGGATAACTGGGCGGATAATCCTGTTTATTATCGATGACAACAGGGTATAAACCGGTCACAGGTCAGAGGGTACAACCGAAAACGGATTAAAAAACCATGATTAATCATGCTATTATTAGCTTTATCCCCGATAATTTATTCTGCAGATCCGCGCCTGTACCACGGCGAGTGTTTTTTAACCAACTCATGAGGCCGAATGTCTTATTCTCCTGAACCTTTGTCTGCGCCGGAAAGCGAACAGATCTTAATGCAACGGGCCTGTGCATTGGCCGGACAATCGATGGAAGAGCTGGCCGGCAGGCTGGGGATAACCGTGCCTGCCGACTTGCGCCGCGATAAAGGCTGGATTGGCACATTACTCGAACGCCACCTCGGTGCCAGTGCCGGCAGTAAAGCAGAGCAGGATTTCTCCCATCTGGGGATTGAACTGAAAACAATCCCCGTTGACCGTCTTGGCCGGCCGCTGGAAACCACCTTTGTCTGCGTAGCCCCCCTGACCGGTAATAGCGGTGTTGACTGGCAACACTGCCATTTGCGGCATAAACTTTCATGTGTACTGTGGATGCCGGTGGAAGGCGACCGCGCAATTCCGCTGAAAGATCGCCGTATCGGCAGCCCGCTGTTATGGCGTCCTTCGGCGGAAGAAGAACAGCAACTGCGCGCAGACTGGGAAGAACTGATGGAGATGATCGTATTGGGCAGGGTAGAGAATATTACCGCCCGCCACGGTCAGTACCTGCAAATCCGTCCCAAAGCCGCCAACAGTAAGGCCCTGACTGAAGCTATTGGCCCGCAGGGGCAGCCGGTACTGACCCTGCCACGGGGTTTTTACTTAAAGAAAACCTTTACCGGCCCGCTGCTGGCCCGTCATTTTTTACTTTAGTCAGGGAATACTGCCCGGTTATACTCTTCGTTTAGCTTTTGTTTAGGATTGATGTGAGTATGTTCGAGTGGATTGCGGACCCTAATGCCTGGCTGGCGCTCGGGACACTGATTGTTCTGGAAGTCGTTCTCGGTATCGACAATATTATTTTTCTTTCACTGGTGGTGGCAAAACTGCCTGCACACCAGCAAAACCGAGCCCGCCGTCTGGGTCTGATGGCCGCCATGCTGATGCGGCTGGCATTGCTGGCCTCAATTGCCTGGGTTGTACGCCTGACTACCCCCCTGTTCACCCTGTTCAGTCATGAGTTTTCCGCCCGTGACTTGATCCTGCTGGCCGGAGGACTGTTCCTGATCTGGAAGTCCGGCAAAGAAATTCATGAAACGATTGAAGGCGGTGAAGAGGTCAGAGCCAGTCGCGTACATTCATTCTTCGGCGCGATTGTGCAAATCATGTTGCTGGATATCATTTTCAGCCTCGACTCGGTGATCACTGCCGTCGGGCTGTCCGATCATCTGTTTATTATGATGGCGGCAGTGATCGTGGCGGTGATTATGATGATGTTTGCCGCAAAAGCGATCGGCGAATTTGTCGAGCGTCATCCGACCATAAAAATGCTGGCGCTGGCTTTTCTTATCCTGGTCGGTTTTACCCTGATGCTGGAAAGTTTTTCGGTGCATGTTCCCAAAGGCTATATCTACTTTGCGATGTTCTTTTCAATGGGTGTCGAATTACTCAACCTGCTACGCGGCAACAAAAAAAACCACTGATCGTAGCCGCCCGCGAAACAGCGTGCCGCCCGTCGCGGCACGCTGCTTTTGTTACTCAGCCCGTGAATTTTGTTGCCTGCCTGATGTTTATTGCCTGTTTCAGACCCGTCTGGTTTGTTTACTGCACAGAAATCATTTATTACTGATAGCGGTAACGTATAAATTTACGTCGGGAGACAAGATGAAAATGATAAAAATCACCGCACTGTGCGGTGTATTACTGGGGACCGTTCTGTCAGCCGGTTGCAGCAGTCATTATGTTATGGCCACCAAAGATGGCCGGATGATAATGACCGACGGTAAACCACAAATCGATAAAGATACCGGGCTGGTACAGTATACGGACGAAGCCGGCAACAAAATTCAGATTAACGGCGACGATATCTCCGGCATTATCGAACGCTGACGCTGTCCGGCCGGAACACCCGCCCGGCCGCTGCACATTATCCATACCGTCTCCCTGACTTAATCCGCGGAATAACCTGACGAGCCGGTAACACTGCCGTCACCACTCAGCGCGGCCCGGCGACACTTCCCGTAACACGCCCTGCTGTAGACTTGCCCCCGGTGCCGGTGTAGATTTCCCTTAACCCATCATGACAAAAGGAAGCCAGCCATGCTCTACCATCGTATTCCCCATAGTTCGCTGGAAGTGAGTCAACTGGGTCTGGGCACCATGACCTTCGGCGAGCAAAACAGTGAAGCCGATGCCCATGCCCAGTTAGATTACGCGCTCAGTCAGGGCATTAACCTGGTCGATACGGCAGAAATGTATCCGGTCCCTCCCCGCCCTGAAACTCAGGGGCTGACCGAGACCTATATCGGCAGCTGGCTGAAAAAAACCGGTCACCGCGACAAAATCATCCTCGCCAGTAAGGTCGCCGGACCGGCACGCGGCAGCGATGCCCAAATCCGCGCAGGCCAGGTGGTGGACCGCAAAAATATTCGTGCCGCACTGGATGCCAGCCTGAAACGGCTGAATACTGACTATCTCGACCTCTATCAGGTGCACTGGCCACAACGCCCGGCCAACTTCTTTGGGCGTCTCGGCTACCAGTACACGGAAGAAAATATCCCCGTTACCCTGCTGGAAACCCTGGACGCGTTATCAGAACAGGTCCGCGCCGGAAAGATCCGTTATATCGGTGTTTCGAATGAAACCCCCTGGGGAGTGATGCGCTATCTGCAACTGGCAGAAAAGCATCAGTTACCGCGGATTGTCACCATCCAGAACCCGTACAGCCTGCTGAACCGCAGTTTCGAAGTGGGACTGGCCGAAATCAGCCAGTACGAAGGGGTGGAGCTGCTGGCCTATTCTGCTCTGGGCTTCGGCACCCTGAGCGGTAAGTACCTCAACGGGCAACAACCGGCCAATGCCAGAAATACTCTGTTCAGCCGTTTTACCCGTTATTCGGGGCAGCAGTCTGCTGAAGCAGTCGCTGCCTATGTCGCGCTGGCAAAACAACACCGGCTCGACCCTTCACAGATGGCACTGGCCTTTGTTCGTCAGCAACCGTTTGTCGCCAGTACTCTGCTGGGGGCCACCACACTGCAACAGCTGAAAGCAAATATCGACAGCGTTAACCTCAGCCTGAGCAGTGAACTGATGGAGCAGCTGGAAGCCATCCATCGCCGTTATACGTATCCGGCTCCCTGACCGATTTTGCACTGCGGCCCCGGCCGCGGTGCAGCCTCTGACTTACTGCCGCACCGCAGATTTACCGCGCCACTGCCAGAGCCATAAACCGGCAATCGCCAGCGAAAACAGCCCGCCAAAAGCCATCCCGGTAACAATGACTGAGGCCCCGAGCCGGATGGTCAGGGTATACAGGGCCAGTAGCAGCAGCATGGCAATATTCTCACCAAAATTCTGTACCGCAATCGCCGGACCCGCGCCGACCGACTCTCTGCCACGCACCTGTAATAATGCATTCAGGGGCACCACAAACAGTCCGCCACAGACGCCGAGCAGTAACAGCCAGAAACCACCGCTATACTCATGTGTGCTGAGGGTAAACATAATCACCAGTCCGCCAACCAGTATCCCCGCCGGTATACAGCGCTGAGTATGCTGCAGTGAAATTAGCTGTTCTGCCAGCAACGCTCCGCCGACAATCCCCACCGCGACCATCCCGTTCAGCAGCGTCGCGGTTTTATTATCAGTGATCCCCAGCACCACCGGAACCCACAGTACCAGCAAAAAACGTAAGGTGACCCCGGCTCCCCAGAATAAACTGGTGCCGGTTAACGAAAAACGGGTATCGCTATCCTGCCACAGGCTGACGGCATCATGGCGGAAGCGTGACAGCAGCTGCCGCCAGCGCCAGTTTTTGTCCGGTGTGGCTGCCCGTAAGCCGGGTATCAGCATATTAGCAACCACCGCCAGAGCGTAAATCACCGCGCATAACAGTAACGCGGTGGAAATATGCCAGTCGGCCAGCAGGCCGCCGGTTACCGAACCGAGCAGAATAGCGACGATGGTCGAGCTTTCCATCAGTCCGTTCGCCCGGATCAGTTGCTGTTTATCGATCAGTTCGCCGAGAATACCGTATTTGGCGGGCGAGTACGCCGCCGCACCAATCCCCACCAGCCCGTAACCGGCAAAGGGATTAACACCGAGACCAATCAGTACCGCACCGGTAAATTTCAGCCCGTTCGCCACCATCATCACCCGGCCTTTGGGAAAACTGTCGGCCAGCTGTCCGACAAACGGTGCCAGCAGGATATAAGCCACCACAAACACTATCTGCAGTACCGGCTGAGTCCAGTCCGCATAGCTGTCTTTTTTCATCAGTGCCAGGGTGGCAAACAACAGGGCATTGTCGCCGAATGCCGAAAAAAACTGTGCCAGTAATACCGGACGTAAGCCAGAAGCCCTGCCAGCAGCAGTGCCTGAGCTTAATTCATTCATTGTTATTTCCGTTTTCGGCTGGCGTCGCCGCCAGCGCTTTCAGTTGCAGGTAGTCGGGTTTACCGCTGCCCAGCATCGGCAGCGGTGACAGAAAGCAGATATCACGCGGCACATTTAACTCGCTGTAGCCGAGTTCACGGCTGGCCTCTAATAACCGCTCGCGGGTTAATTGCGGATCGCTGGTAAACAGCACCAGAGCCTCACCCCGCAGGGGATCATTTTTCAGCGAAGATGCATGTTGATACCCGGCCGACACCCGCAGAGCCAGGCTTTCGGCCACCTCCAGCGACACCATTTCACCGGCCAGTTTGGCAAACCGTTTCACCCTGCCCTGAATCTGGCAAAAACCGTCCTCATCAAAACTGACAATATCGCCGGTATCGTACCAGCCCGGCTCTTTGACCCCTTCGCCGTTATCCGCCACCGGCGGTTCAATCACCCCGGGCGCTTCCAGCCGCAGGTAGCCTTTCATCAGGTTCGGCCCGCTGACCTGCAGACGGCCACCGTTCTCTATGCCCGGCACCGAAATCAGCCGGAAGTCCATGGCCGGTAAAATACGGCCAACCGTGGAGAAGCGGGCTGCCATCGGCACATTAATCGACAGCACCGGCGCACATTCTGTCGCGCCATAGCCTTCGAGGATCCGCAGGCCAAACTTTTCCAGGTACAGATCACGGGTCGAATCACGCAGTTTTTCGGCCCCGGCCACCACATAACGCACTCTGGCTAAATCATAAGGGTGGGCAAACTGCGCATAACGGGTCAGAAAGGCCGGGGTGCCAAACAACACGGTACAGTTACGGTCGTAGACCAGCTCAGGGATCACCCGGTAATGCAGCGGGCTGGGGTAGAGGAAAGTCTCAGCCCCGGTAAACAGGGGGGTCAGCATGCCGACAGTCATGCCGAAGGCATGGAATAACGGCAGGGATGACATAAAACGGTCCCCTGGCCGGAAATCTGCCACCGTACGGATCTGTTCAACATTGGCCAGCAGACTTTTATGGCTGTGAACGACACCTTTCGGGTTGCCCTCCGAGCCGGAGGTAAACAGGATCATCGCGGCGTCTTCCGGCTGCTGTGCGGCCTGTGCCCGGCCGGGCACCAGCAGATGCCAGAGAACCCACAACTTATCGCGTAACTGCAGCGCCGGTTTCAAATCTTCCAGATACACCCAGCTGACCCCGCGGATCGCCTCCGTCAGATGCCACAGTTTGCCTTTCTCCAGAAACTGACGAGAGGTAAAGATGGTGGTGATCTGTGCAGCCGTTACCGCCACCTGTAATCCGTTAACCCCTGCGGTATAGTTCAGCATCGCCGGCACACGGCCTGAGAGAATTGCCCCGAATACCACCGCCGGGGTCACAGCAGTATTCGGCAGTAACAGACCCGGGGTCGCACAGGGCGGACAGTGTTTATCCAGCAGCCGGGCCACCCCGAGCATTTTTTTCAGTAACCCGCGGTAGCTGTCGGGTGTAAAGCGGATATCTTCCACACAGGCCCGCCGCCAGCCATAACGTTTGGCCGCACTCAGGTAAGCGTCAAACAGGGTATGTCTGGGACGGACCGCCATTCTCGCTTCCATCATAATATGGTGCAGATGCTCCCCGGCCAGTGCTCTGCGCTGTCTGGCACTGCCCGCAGACGGCATAGGAATACGGGTAGCGGGTAACACATGCAGAGCAATGTCCGGAAAAGCACGGCGGCGGATGTCACCACTTTTACGGGCAAACCAGCTGAACTCTGCCCCTTCTATCCTGACGGGAACCACACTGGCACCGGTTTTCGCCGCCACAAAACCGGCACCGCTGTATACCTTCATTAATGAGCCGGTCACGGTGATCCGGCCTTCCGGAAAGATAACCACCGGTCTGCCCTGCTCTGTAAGACGGATCAACTGTTTGACTGACATAGGTTTCAGCGGATCGAGGCTGACCACATCCACCAGCGCGCCCAGCGCTTTCATATACCAGCTATCGGACAGGCCGGACCAGACTGCGAACACCGGTTTTACCGGTAAAAACAGCCCTAACAGGATACCGTCGAGGAAAGAAACATGATTAGGGGTGATCAGTACGCGGGGATTATTCAGTACCGATAAATCACCGTGCAGCCGTACCCGCCATAGCAAGCGGCACAGGCCACGCAATAAGCTAAACATTCTCTCTCCTTAAGATTCAAACCGCAATATGACGGATTAAACACGTTTGTGTCGCCGTAAACAATTCCCCGACAGAAAATGTCGCTTTTTCGGTGGCAAAATGTGCTGCACCTCAGATTCCCGCGCCGCGGGCACCTGAGGCACACAGGTTATTTCAGAAAGGGATCAGCAATTACTGATGACGGGATTCCGCCGTGTCGGGCAGGGTCGCCCTGTCCCAGCCGCCGCCCAGCGAGGTAATCAGCGCCACGCTGGTGACCCACTGGCTGCTCTGTAATGCCAGCAGGCTCTGGCGGGCACTGAGACTGCTGTTTTCCGTGGTCGCCACATCGAGGTAGTCGATCATGCCGGCATTGTACTGGTTACGGGTCACCCGCGCAGACTCCACGGCAGCATCAGTGGCCTGTTGCTGCGCGGCAATTTCCTGTTGCAGGGTGGTCAGTTCCACCAGGTTATTCTCCACCCCCTGTACCGCCGTCAGCACCGTCTGGCGATAGGTCGCTACGCGGGCATCATAGGCTGCCCGCGCCTGGTCAACCGCCGCCGTGGTGGCACCGAAATCCAGCACCGTCCCGCTCAGCTCCGGCCCCAGAGACCATACCCGCTGCGGTAATGAAAACAGGTTGTGTAATACGGATGAGGTAAACCCGCCGCTGGCACTGAGGGTCAGGTCGGGGAAGTATCCGGCAATCGCCACCCCGACCGCCGCATTGGCAGCCGCCACATTACGTTCGGCATAGGCGATATCCGGACGACGTTGCAGCAGGCTGGCGGGCAGCACAGACGGAACCGGCGGCAGTGTCGCCTGTAACGGCGCGGCTGCAACCGAGAACTGTGACGGGGTTTTTCCGATCAGCAGGGCCATGGCATGTTCCAGCTGGGCACGCTGCCAGTGATAGTCGAGTGCCGATGCCTGCGCCGAGGACAGCTGCATCTGTGCCTGGGCCAGAGTGCCGCGATCCTCACTGCCGGCCTGATATTTATGGGTAATTACCCGTAAATAACCTTCATAAGCAGCGATACTTTGCTGATACAGGGCAATACGCTGGTCAATAATCCGTAACTGAAAATAGTCCTGTGCCAGTTCCGACTGTGCACTGAGAGTGGCATTAGCCAGTTCGGCGGCGCTGGCTGCCGCTGAAGCGCGGTTCTCTTCCAGCTGACGTCGCAGTTTTCCCCACAGGTCCGGTTCCCAGCTGGCGCTGAGACTGGCTGAATGACTGTCAGACAGACGCTGAACCGGCGAACTGCCACTGCTGTGACTGGCGGCACGGGAAGACCCGGCACTGGCGGTCAGGGCAGGAAACAGGCTGGCTTTGGAAGACGCCGCCAGTGCCTGTGCCTGCCGGTACTGTGCCATATACATGGCAATATTCTGGTTAGAAATCGCCACCTGTGGCATCAGCTGATCCAGCAGCGGATCATGGTATACCCGCCACCACTCCCCTTTCGGCCGGTCATCCTGTGGACTGGCCTGCTGCCAGCCTTTGGCTTCTTTAAACTGCAACGGAATATCGGCCGCAGGACGATGATAATCCGGCCCGGCCATACAGCCGCTAAGCAGTAATACCAGACAGAGCGGAGTCAGTTTTTTCGCAAATTTCATCGGTCAGGATCCTGAGGCCCGTACACGGTGCCATTGTCGTTTGGTGGCCCGGCTTAACCGGTCCAGCCACAGGTACACCACCGGGGTGGTAAAAAGCGTCAGTAACTGGCTCAGGGCCAGACCACCGGCAATTGCCAGCCCGAGGGGACTGCGTAAGTCTGCATCCCCGCCGTGGCCCAGAGCCAGAGGCAGTGCCCCGAAAAACGCGGCCAGTGTGGTCATCATAATCGGCCGGAAACGGTGAATACAGGCCTGCATTATTGCCTGCTGCGGGCTGAGCCCCTGCTTACGCTCCGCCTCCAGCGCAAAATCGATCATCATAATGGCATTCTTTTTGACAATGCCAATCAGCAGCACAATGCCGATCAGCGCAATCACTGTCAGCTGAGTATGGGTTAGCAGTAATAACAGTAAGGCACCGACCCCCGCCGACGGCAGGGTCGAGAGGATCGTCAGCGGATGAATATAACTTTCATACAGCATTCCCAGCACGATATACACCGCCGCCAGTGCCGCCGCAATCAGCCACGGCATAGTGGCCGTCAGGTCGCTGAACGCTTTGGCGGTGCCCTGGAAACCCGCCTGGATGGTGCCCGGCAGGGCAATCTTCGCCATCGCCTGTCTGATCAGCCCCTGAGCCTGTTCGAGGGATACGCCGTTGGCCAGGTTAAAAGCAATAGTCGTGGTCGCCGACTGTCCCTGATGGGCCACCGACAAAGGAGCATTGCCGCCGCTGAAACGGGCAAAGGCCGATAGCGGGATCCGATCACCGCTGTTATTAATCACATACAGGTGTTGCAGCTCAGACGGGTCGCTGGTCGCGCTGCTTTGCAGCATCATCACCACATGGTACTGGTTGAGGGTTTTGTAGACAGTGGCAATCTGCCGCTGGCTGAACGAGTTATTCAGCAGGGTATCCAGCATACTCACGCTGACCCCTAACCGGCTGGCACGGTCGCGGTCAATATCAATCATCACTTCCTGCCCGCCGGTCTGTGAATCAGAATCCACACTGGTCAGTTGCGGAATGGCCCGTAATGCGGCCGTGACTTTCGGTGTCCAGAGCCGTAACAGGTCGAGGTCATCGGCCTGCAGGCTGTACTGATAGGTGGCATTGGCACTGCGCCCGCCGATATGCAGGTCCTGGGCCGCCATCAGGAACATCTGAGCCCCGGCAACCTGGCGGGCTTTCTGGGTCAGCCGGTTTGCCACCTCGGTGGCCGTCGCCGTGCGCTGGTTAAAATCTTTCAGCCGGATAAAGAAGTTCGCCGTATTTCGTGAACCAAACATCCCGCCGCCCATTGAGGACATCACAGTGTCCACCGCCGGGTCGGCACGGATAATCTCCGTAAACTGCTCCACCTTCGGCTTCATTGCCTGGAAAGAAATATTCTGATCCGCACGCACCGCCCCCATCAGCAGCCCCGTATCCTGGTCGGGGAAAAAGCCTTTCTGCACGACAGAATAAAGGAACAGGTTCAGCAGAATGGTCAGCAGCAGACTGAAAATGGTCAGTTTCTGATGCGCCATCACCAGCCGCAGTGCCCTGGTATAGGCATTCAGCAGCCGGTTAAGCTGCTGCTCTGTCCAGCGAAATACCGGATGCACCGGCCGTGTGGCCGGGGGCTGGCGTTTCAGTAACCTGGCACAGAGCATCGGTGTCAGGCTCAGGGAAACCAGCATGGAGATCACCAGAGAGACTGACAGGGTGACGGCAAATTCGCGGAACAGACGTCCGACAATCCCGCCCATCAGCAGAATCGGGATAAACACCGCAATCAGCGAGACGGTCATGGACAGGACCGTGAAACTGACTTCCTGCGCGCCCCGCACCGCCGCCCGTACCGGCCCGAGTCCGGCTTCGATATGGCGCATAATATTTTCCAGCACCACTATCGCATCATCCACCACAAATCCGGTGGCAATAATCAACGCCATCAGTGACAGGTTATCGAGGCTGTACCCCAGCAGATACATCACCATACAGGTGCCAATCAGTGACACGGGTAACGCCAGGGCCGGAATGACCACCGCCCGCCAGTGACGTAAAAAAACAAACACTACCCCGATCACCAGCAGTACCGCTGTCAGCAGAGTTTCTTCTGTATCGTACAGCGAGGCGCGGACCAGAGGGGCCCGGTCAATGACCAATTGCAGATCTGTATCGGCCGGTATCGAAGCCCGTAACCCCGGCAGCTGCGCTTTGATGGCATCAATCGTTTGCAGCATATTGGCACCGGCCTGGCGGGTGATGCCGACCATCACAGCCGGTTTACCGTTCAGAAAACCGGCGCTGTATTTATCCTGAACCCCGTCATAAACCGTCGCCACATCATGTAAACGTACCGCAGTGCCGTTCTGATAACGGACAATCAGGTTCCGGTAGCGGGCGGCACTGTCCAGCTGGCTGTTACTGTCAATAGACCAGGAAAGGCTATCGCCCTGCAGATAGCCCTTCGGTAAGTCGGAGGTACTGTCGGCGACGGCACGGCGTACCGCATCCAGCGAAATTCCGTAATCGGTCAGTTTTTCCGGCTGCAGGTCAATACGTACCGCCGGTAAAGAGCTGCCCATCAGAGACACCGAGCCTACGCCGTTAACCTGCGACAGCACCTGTTCGACCTGACTTTCCGCAATATCGTAGAGTTCACCGGGCGTCCGGCTGGAGGAGGTCAGGGCCAGCATCACAATCGGTGCGTCAGACGGGTTAGCTTTCCGGTAGGTCGGCAGCGACGGCATACTGTCAGGCAGCAGGCTGCGGGCCGCGTTAATCGCCGCCTGAACATCCCGTGCCGCACCGTTAATATTCCGGCTCAGATCAAACTGCAAAATAATAGTGGTGGAGCCCTGAGAACTGTCGGACGTCATTTCCGTGACCCCGGAAATTTCGCCCAGCGCGCGCTCCAGCGGGGTGGCCACCGTGGCCGCCATCGTTTCGGGGCTGGCCCCTGGCAGGCTGGCACTGACCATAATGGTCGGGAAATCCACCTGCGGTAACGGGGCCACCGGCAGCAGCCGGTAACCCAGCGCCCCGAGCAGCAGGATCGCCATCGTCAGCAGCAGCGTGGCAACCGGCCGGAAAATAAACAGCCGGGTAATACTCATTGCCCCTCCCGCGAGTGTTGCTGGCGGCGTTTAATAAAGCGCTGACCACGTCGCGACCACCCGTCAAACCACAGATAAATGACCGGGGTGGAGAACAGGGTCAGCACCTGACTGACAATTAAACCGCCGACAATCACCAGCCCCAGCGGCTGACGTAATTCAGCGCCGGAACCGCTGGCCAGCATCAGTGGCAGAGCACCGAGCAGGGCCGCCATGGTGGTCATCAGAATGGGCCGGAAGCGCAGCAGGCAGGCCTGATGGATCGCCTCACGCGCCGACAGATGGCGGGTTTTTTCCGCCTCAAGGGCGAAATCAATCATCATAATGGCGTTCTTTTTCACTATCCCAATCAGCAGGATCACCCCGATTAATGCAATCAGACTGAATTCCGTACCGCTGAACAGTAACGCCAGCAACGCGCCGATCGCCGCCGAAGGCAGGGTCGACAGGATGGTCACCGGATGAATAAAGCTCTCATAGAGAATCCCCAGTACCAGATACATGGTCAGTAAGGCGGCAAGGATCAGCCACAATGTATTACCGGTGGCGCGCTTAAAGGCCGCTGCCTCACCCTGATATTGCAGGTTAACCGATGCCGGTAATTTCAGTTGCTGGCTGACTTCGCTGATCGCCTGCTGCCCCTGTTCGATGGAGTAGCCCGGATTGAGATTAAACGACACCATAACCGCCGGATACTGGTTCAGACGCATATTCATCAGTGCGCCTGGCCGCTGGTGGAGGGTAGCGATTGACGTCAGTTTCACCATCCCGCTGCGGGTGGTGGTCGCGGAGCTGCTGCTGTCCGCGGAACTGCTGCCGGAGGACGATGAATCCGTCGCCGGTGACGTACTGTCGGTCACTGAGGTTGGCAGATAAATATCGTTCAGTGACTGCGGGCTATTCTGATACTGCGGGGCCACTTCCAGTACCACCCGGTACTGGCTGGACTGGGTGAAAATCGTCGATACCAGTCGCTGGCCGAACGCATTATACAGCGCCGTATCCACGTCGGAGGCGGTGATCCCCAGTCGCGACGCTTTATCACGATCTAAATCCAGATAGGCAATCCGCCCCTGATCCTGCAGATTACTGATCACACTGTTAAATTCAGGGCGTTTCTCCAGTGCTGCCACCAGCTTCGGTGTCCAGCTGACCAGGGTTTCACTGTCCAGTGAGGCCAGGGTGAACTGATACTGACTCGGGGTGACCTGATCGTTGACGGTCAGATCCTGAGCCTGCTGCATATAGAGTTTAATCCCCGCGACCTGCTTCGCCGCCTGCTGTAACTGCTCAGTCACCTGCGCCCCGCTGAGGCTGCGTTGTGAAAAAGGTTTCAGGTTAATCTGCAACCGCCCGCGGTTAAGGCTGGTATTGGTGCCGTCAATCCCAATCACCGACGTCAGGGACGCCACCGCAGGATTTTTCAGTATCTGCTCAGCCAGTGCCTGTTGCTGACGGGACATTTCACGGAATGAAATATCCTGGGAAGCCACGGTCACCCCCTGGATCAGTCCTGTATCCTGCTGCGGAAAGAAACCTTTCGGCACCAGCAGATACAGTACCGCCGTCAGGGCAAATGTCGCCAGCGCCACCAGCAGGGTTATTTTCTGATGGCGGAGAACCCCCCCGAGTAACCGGTCATAGCCGCGGATAATACGCTCAAACACGGCCTCGCCCTTACGGGCAAAGCGGGACTGTTTCTGTGGCGGGATATGGCGCAGCAGATAAGCACAGAGCATCGGTGTCAGGGTCAGTGACACTACCAGCGACACCAGAATCGATACCGCCAGGGTAATGGCAAACTCGCGGAATAACCGGCCGACCACGTCGCCCATAAACAGCAGCGGGATCAGCACCGCAATCAGAGAAAAGGTCAGAGAAATCAGGGTAAAGCCGATTTGCTGCGAGCCTTTCAGGGCCGCTTCCATCGGCGGTTCGCCCTCTTCCAGCCGTCGTGAAATATTTTCCACCACCACAATCGCATCATCAATAACAAACCCGGTGGCAATCGTCAGGGCCATCAGCGACAGGTTATTCAGGCTGAAACCGAGCAGATACATCACACCGAAAGTGCCGACCAGTGACAATGGCACCGCCACACTGGGGATCAGGGTCGCCGACAGATTACGCAGGAACAGAAAGGTCACCATCACCACCAGAGCCACCGATAACAGGAGTTCAAACTGTACATCGGCTATCGAAGCCCGGATGGTCCGGGTGCGGTCAGAGACCACCGACAGTGTCACCCCGTCCGGTAATGCCGCCTGCAGTGACGGCAGCTGATTTTTAATACTGTCAACCACCTGAATAACATTGGCACCCGGCTGACGCCGGACATTAATGATAATCGCCGGTTTATTGTTAACACGGGCGGCCTGAAAGCGGTTTTCCGCCCCCTGCGTAATGGTGGCAATATCTTTCAGCCGCAGGGCGGCGCCGTTTTGCCAGGTGAGGATCAGATTGGCGTATTGTTGCGGGGTTCTCAGCTGGTCATTGGCGTCGATAGTCACCGAATGATATTTACCGTCAAATCCGCCCTTAGAGCCATTAACATTACTGTTATTAATCAGCGTGTTCACATCGGCAAGGGTCAGATTATGGGCTGCCAGCGCCTGCGGGTTTAACTGCACCCGAATCGCCGGCTGATTCCCCCCGGCCAGGCTGACCATCCCTACCCCGTTAATCTGTGACAGTTTCAGCGCCACACGGGTATTGACCAGGTCCTGCACCTGCGTCAGGGGCAGGTTATCGGCGGTGGCCGACAGGGTGATCACCGCCGTATCTGCCGGGTTCACTTTTTTATAGGTCGGAGGGTTCGGTAAATCATCAGGCAGCAGGCTGTTGGCGCTGTTAATCGCGGCCTGCACTTCCTGCTCAGCCACATCCAGCGAAATATCCAGCCCGAAGCGTAAGGTGATCAGTGAAGATCCGCCGGACGTCTCCGATGTCATCTGGCTGAGGCCGCTCATTTCTCCCAGATTACGTTCCAGAGGCGCGGTCACCGACGTCGACATCACTGTCGGGCTGGCCCCCGGATAAAGGGTGGTCACCTGAATGGTCGGGTAATCGACCTGCGGTAATGCCGACACCGACAGAAAACGGTAGGCGAACAGGCCGGATAACAGAATACCGGCCATCAGTAAAATGGTGGCGACCGGTCGCTGAATAAAGAGTCTGGACGGATTCATTAATTACCGGCCTGCGGCTGTCCGTGGCTGTCCGCGGCCGTATTGGCCGGATCATTGGCTATCGAGACTCTGGCCCCTGTCGTCAGACGATCAATGCCGTCGGTCACCAGACGATCGCCGGGTTTCACACCGTTCAGCACTACCTGCTGGTCACTGCCATAGGCAGGCCCGGGAGTGACGGCGGTACGGGTCACCGTATTATCGGCATTGATCACAAACACAAAACTGCCGTCACTGCTCAGTTGCACGGCCTGCGCCGGGACGACGGTGGCATGTTTCAGAATATCCGTTTGCAGCCGCAGGTTAACAAACTGGTTGGCATACAGGGTTTCATCCTGGTTAGGGAATGTCGCTTTCAGCTCAATACTGCCGGTACTGGTATCAATGCTGTTACTCATAAACCGCACCTCCCCCTGTGCCAGCGGAGTGGTATCGTTCTGGTCAAACGCTGTCGCCGGTAACGGCTGGTCATGATGCAGCTTTTCCACCAGCCGCGGAATATTGCTCTGGGGCACACTGAAAGTTACCGCCGCGGGCTGCATCTGGGTAATGGTTACTATGCCGGTGGTCGAGGCGCTCTGGATCATATTCCCCGGGTCAACCAGCCGCAGACCGACCCGGCCGCTGACCGGGGCGGTGATTCTGGCATACCCGATATTCACTTTCGCACTGTCAATCTGTGCCTGATCTTCCTGCACTGCACCACTGTACTGGCCGACAGTCGCCTGCTGGCTTTCCAGATCCTGGCGGGATAATGAATCCTCAGCGAACAGCTTCCGGTAACGGGCAAGGGTTAAACGGGCATTGGTCAGCAAAGCCTGATTCTGCGCCAGTGCCCCCTGATACTGGGCCAGAGTGGCGCGGTAACCACGGTCATCAATTTGTGCCAGCAGCTGTCCGGCGCTAACCCGCTGCCCTTCGGTAAAAAACACCTTATCCAGCTGGCCTTCCACGCGGCTGGTCACAGTAACGCTGGCATTAGGGATAACCGTACCGGGTGCACTCAGGTAGACGGGGACATCCGCTTCACCGGCCTGGCCGGCATTGACCAGGGTGGGTCCGCCAAAACCGTGCCCGCCCGGCCCTGCGCCGCCGCCCGCGGAAAACCAGACCCGCCAGACCACGCCGCCGATAACCACACACAACAGCAGTAATAACAGCCATCTCAGCCAGTGATGTCGAACCGGTTTACTTATGTTATTTGTCATCAGATTTCGTGATTATCAGAGAAAGAGGACACAGCAGACAGAAGCCATATTTGTGCAGTAAAGTGAACATATTAACCGGTGTATTATTGACAATTACTGTGCTGTTTTTCCACCGGCAAAACGTAAGGTTTTGGTTAAACCTTGTAAGGACAACAGGTTACCTACCCTGTTACTCAGGCTGGCAGAGGGCAGAAAATGGTGCGGATACGGACGATAAATATCAGAAAAAACAGACTGTCAGTGCCGACCGTCCGGCCGCCACACCGCAGATGTGGTGGCCGGTGATAAAGCCTGTGCTCAGTGTGCGGTAACAGGCGCGGGCGCGGAAGCAATATCCGTATTGGTGCTGTACAGGGCATCCGGCGGTACATTCAGATACTTAAGTACCGGGCCGATAATATTACCAAATACCGGCGCGGCCACTGAGCCACCGAAGTGTGCCCCCGCCGTCGGGTGGTTAATCATAATCACCAGTGCCACCACCGGATGGCTGGCCGGGGCGACCCCTGCGGTGTAGTTAATATAACCGCCATCATATTTACCGTTACTGCCCATTTTTTCTGCAGTACCGGTCTTAATTGCCAGACGATAGCCGGGCACCGCTGCGCGTACCCCGGAGCCGCCGGGCAGTGCATCACTTTCCATCATATGCACCACACTGCGCACCACATCATCGTCAGCCACCCGCGTGCCCTGCACCGGAGGCGTTACTTTGGTTATCGACAACGGACGGTAGACACCAAATGACCCGAGGGTGGCGTATTCGCGGGCAATCTGCAACGGCGTGACACGCAGCCCATAGCCGAACGAAAAAGTCGCCCGTTCGATATCAGCCCAGCGCTGGCGGTGCAGCGGGAAGTAACCGGTACTCTCTCCGGTCAGGCCTAAGTCGGTGGGACGTCCCAGCCCGAAAGAGCGGTAAGTATTGACTAACACATCCGCCGGCATTGCCAGAGCTATATGGGAGACCCCGATATCACTCGATTTCTGCAAAATACCGGTCATGGTCAGACGCGGCCAGTGGCCGACATCGCGGATCAGATGCCCGTTAACCGTATATGGCGTGGTATCCAGTACCGAATCAGGCCGCACCAGATGACGCTGCAAACCTTCCATCACAACCAGCGGTTTAACCGTAGAGCCGGGTTCAAAGCTATCGTTAATCGCCACGTTACGCATCTGAACCGGCGTTGCATCGTCATAATTATTCGGGTTATAGGACGGGTAAGATGCCATACCGAGGATTTCTCCCGTATCCACCCGTACCATTACTGCGGCCCCGGAATCGGCCTGGTTAAGCAGTACCCCGTCGCGCAGTTTGCTGTACATGGTGTACTGGATATATTTATCAATACTCAGTTGTACCGTCGGCGGCTGGGTCGGTGGCTGGTAACTGATCATCGAGATAATATTGCCGTGACGATCCTGGCGGTACTTCTCTTTGCCGGGCTCGCCCTGCAGAATTTTATCAAAACTGCGCTCTATTCCATTCAGGCCGCTGTTATCTGCCCCGACAATACCGATCAGCGGCGCTGCCGCATCACTCATCGGGTAAAAACGGCTGTCATCATAGACACTGGAAATCCCGGCCAGATGCAGTCCGGAGATATCTTTGGCAATCCCCAGTTCAATTTTTCTGCCGAGGTAGAGAAAACGTTTTTTCGGGCTGGCGGTGATCGCCGCAGCCAGCTCTGCCGGACGTAAGTTCAGTGCCGACGCCAGATACGTCCACTTAGCGTCATAAAAATCCGGATTAGCTTCCAGCACTTTCAGGGGGTCAGCGATAATGTCGCGGGAGGGGACACTCAGGGCGAGAGTATCGCCATTACGATCCAGCAAGGTGCCGCGGTTAGTCGGCAAAACCACTTCACGCAGGGAGCGCTGGTCGGCTTCTTTTTCCAGCATCGGGCGATCCAGCAACTGCAGATCACCGACCCGCATAATCAGGAAGACCAGGCAAGCGACCACACCGAGGCACACCAGGCGAAATCGAAAAGGGTTAAATGTTGCTTTTGTCTGGTCTTTTCCCAGCGTCTTCTTGGTCCGGGGCATAACATTCCGCTGAATTATAAACAATTAAGGCGTATTAACCCTGTCTTATAATCAATTTACCCGCAGGATCACAGCGAAAGTGTGTATCAGTTGGTAATCGTTAAGCAGGGTAAACATTGACAGCATATCAGGCTACGGGAAGAAATGAGAAACCGCGGGCAAAAAAAAACCTGCGCGTCAGCGCAGGCTGGTGTAATCAAATATGTTTGATGTTCACCCATCAATACCTCTGGGACTGTTAATCTACCCGTTAATGGCTGCGCGGCTCCACAACATAAACGCAACAGTTATCCGCAAAATGTAAGCAGCTATTTAGAGATTAACGCTTTAAATACATAATCCTGCGGCTGCCGGCCGTCCGTATCCTGCCCCGGGGTCTGCCCGGTAATACCGGCCGCAGACAGCCTCCGCCAGCGGCCCTGCTGCGTCTTATTCCCTTGCAGTGGATGCGCTTTTCCGTAACACTGGCCCGATGTGTAAACGCTTTACCGGAAAAAAAACCAATGGCTACCATAAAGGATGTTGCCAGACTGGCCGGTGTATCAGTCGCCACTGTCTCCCGGGTGCTCAACCACTCGCCAAAAGCCAGTGACGCTTCACGTCAGGCCGTGCAGGACGCGATGCAGCAACTGCATTACCAGCCCAATGCCAATGCCCGCGCACTGGCACAACAAACCGCCGCCACCCTCGGCCTGATCGTCGCCGATGTCTCCGACCCGTTTTTTGGCGCGATGGTAAAGGCCGTCGATGAGGTCGCCAGCCAGACCAATAACTTTCTGTTGATCGGTAATGGCTATCATGACGAGCACCAGGAGCGGCTGGCCATCGAACAGCTGATCCGTCATCAGTGCGAAGCCCTGGTGCTGCATGTCAAAAAAATTCCCGATGATGAACTTTCAGAACTGATGCGCCATATCCCCGGTATCGTACTGATTAACCGGATTCTGCCGGGCTTTGAGCAGCGCTGTGTGGCGCTGGATGATAACTACGGTGGCTGGCTGGCAACCCGCCATTTAATTCAGCAGGGCCATGAGAATATCGCGTTTATCTGTTCCGACCATGCGATTTCCGATGCCAGTGACCGGCTGGAGGGCTACTACCGGGCGCTCAGCGAACATCAGATTCCGCTAAACCCGCAGCTGATTGCTTACGGTGACCCGGATGAAACCGGCGGTGAGCAGGCGATGATCCATTTGCTGGCGGAGGGGAAAGCCTTTACCGCCGTCGCCTGTTATAACGACTCGATGGCGGCCGGGGCGCTGGCCGCCCTCAATGATAACGGTATTCAGGTTCCGCGACAGATGTCGCTGATCGGCTTTGATGATGTGCTGGTTTCGCGCTATGTGCGGCCGCGCCTGACCACCATCCGTTATCCGGTGGTGACCATGGCCCGGCAGGCTGCCTCGCTGGCACTGGCATTATCAAAACAGCAGCCAGCCCCGCAAACCACCCATCTGTTCCACCCGACACTGGTGATCCGTCACTCGGTGGCCACCTGTAACGACGCGCCGGGCTAAAGACCCGGCCGACGATTATTCGCCCGCGGCGTCGGATTCCAGCGCCAGTAATTCACCGATTGTCTGAGCCCGGCGGATTTCACGTACTTTCCCGCCGCTAAATAACACTTCCGGGATCAGCGGGCGGCTATTGTAGTTCGAGGACATCGAAGCCCCGTAAGCACCGGTATCATGAAATACCAGATAATCGCCGACCTTCGCCGCGGGTAACCAACGCGGTTCAACCATCCCCCCTTCCCGCTGGGTAAAGACATCACCCGATTCACACAGGGGACCGGCGACAACCGACTCACACAACCGGGTGGTATCCGGCGGGCTGCCGTCGGCAGGCATCAGGGAAATTTCATGGTAGCTGCCGTACATCGCCGGACGCATCAGGTCACTGAATCCGGCGTCCACCAGCACAAAATGGCGGCTGCCCATCTGTTTCACGGCCCGCACCTGGCTGACCATCACGCCTGACTGGGCGACCAGAAAGCGGCCGGGTTCAATTTCCAGAGTCACCGGATGGCCGAGATGTGCGGCAATCCGCTGACGGGCTCCGTCCCACAGGCTGAAATAGTGGGCCGGGTCTATCTCATCCTCTGCATAATGGTAAGGCACCGACAGACCACCGCCGGCAGAAATGGCCGGTACATCGGCGCCGCTGCTGATCACCTGACTGACCATGGCATCACACACCTGCTGCAGGTGCTGATAATCGACACCGGAACCGATATGCATATGCAGACCGGCCAGCGTCAGCCCCTTATCCTGTACCACCTGTAATGCCGCATCCAGCTGCTGATACCAGATACCGTGTTTACTGTTCTCGCCACCGGTATTGGTTTTCTGGCTGTGGCCATGACCAAAGCCGGGGTTAATCCGCAGCCAGACCGGATGACCGGCAGACACCGCCGCCAGCTGATGCAGCATATCCACAGAACCGGCATTGACCGGAATCTTCAGTTCTGCCACCCGCTGCAATACGGCGTTATCCAGCACATCGGCTGTAAACACAATATCGTCACCGCCGGCCGGATAACCGGCCACTAACGCCCGTTCGATTTCCCCGAGAGAAACTGAGTCAACTTTTACCCCGGCAGCACGCATCAGCCGCAGAATATGAATATTCGAGCAGGCTTTCTGGGCAAAACGGATCACGTCAAAATCCGTAAGCCGTGCAATCTGGCGGCGGATCACATCGCCGTCGTAGGCCCAGAACGGCCCCTGGTAGTGTTGTGCCAGTGGTAATAAATTATCCCGGTTAAGGGCGGTATCGGTGGTGGTTAACGGGCGTGGCATAAGTTCGCTTCTCCTGTGCTGATACAGACAGTAAGCCACAGACCATGCATATTGAAAAATATCATTTCATCTGTTATCTATTCATTTCTGATATGGATAGTTGCGCCGGCTGCCGCGCCCGCTACGCTCTCAGCCACCGCCACTCACTCTCCCCGCTCTGCCAGCAGGTACACGGGTACGGACAGATACACTGATGCAAAAAATAACCTGGCGGCAGATTGAAATTTTCCACGCCATCATGACCCGCGATAACCTGACCCGGGCCGCTGAATTTCTGCATACCTCTCAGCCCACACTGAGCCGCGAACTGGCTCGCTTTGAACAACAGCTGGCGGTCAGCCTGTTCAGCCGTATCGGCGGCCGTCTGCAGCCGACGGTGCAGGCACTCAGGTTATTTGAAGAGGTGGAGCGCAGCTGGTACGGCATGGAAAGAATACGGGAAACGGCCGAAGGCCTGGGTGACTTTCATCAGGCCGAACTCTCAGTCGCCTGCCTGCCGGCTTTTTCCCAGTCACTGCTGCCCGCCCTGTGTCAGCCGTTTCTGGAACGTTACCCGACAGTCAGTATGAATATTATTCCCCGTGAATCGCCGTTACTGGAAGAGTGGCTGTCGGCGCAGCGTTACGACCTCGGGCTGACGGAAACCCGCCAGCGTCCGGCCGGGACCGAGCTGCTGCCCTTGCTGACAGTGGACGAGGTCTGTGTGCTGCCGGAACAGCACCCGCTGGCGGCACGCAGCCAGCTGACCCCGCAGGATTTTGCCGGGCTGCCGTTTATCAGCCTGTCAAAAGATGACAGTTACCGTCAGTTACTGGACAGCCTGTTTCGTGAACAAGGGGTCAGCCGCATGCTGCGGATGGAAACCCACAGTGCGGCTTCGGTCTGTGCCATGGTAAAAGCCGCTATTGGTGTGTCGATTATTAATCCTCTGACGGCACTGGATTACACCGGTCACGGCGTGGTGATGCGACGGTTCAGTATCAGCGTGCCTTTTACCGTCAGTCTGATCCGGCCGCTGCACCGGCCAGCCTCTGCCCTGACCGGCAGTTTTGTCCGTCATTTACAACAACAGGCGGGGATATTTACCCGGCAGATTGAACAGCAACTGCAACCGCCCGCGCCAGCTTACTGACGCAGTTCACGCGGGCTGTTATCGGCCGCTCCACGGAAAGTGATCACGGCGGTCAGCAGACCGGCGACGGCCAGCACCGCGGCCACAACCGGCACTGAGGTCAGGCCAGCCCCCTGACTGATCACTACCCCGCCCAGCCAGGCACCGATAGCGTTACCGAGATTAAAGGCCGAAATATTCAGGGTCGATACCAGGTGCGGTGCTTCCTTCCCGTGACGTACCACGTTAATTTGCAGGGCCGGTACGGTCGAAAAAGTGGCTAACGCCCAGATAAACAGGGTGATCTCTGCCAGCCAGAATCCGCCACTGGTCCAGCGGAACAGCAGCGAAAACAGCGCCATCAGGGTAAAACTCAGCAGTAAACTGAAAGACAGTTTACGATCGGCCAGCCAGCCGCCGAAAATATTCCCCAGGGTCAGCCCCGCACCGACCAGAAACAGGGTCCAGCTGAGCCCGCTTTCGCTGAGCCCGGTCACCTGTAACAGTAACGGGGCAATATAGCTGAACAGAGCAAACATCGCCGCGGCAAAACAGACCGTCATCAGTAATGATAACCACAGCCTGCCGTTGTTCAGGGCTGCAATCTCACTCACCAGATTGACCGGTTTTTCGTCACGGTTGACCGGCAGACTGAGGATCAGCCCGATAAACGCCAGCACCCCGATGCCGCTGACCGCCCAGAAAGTAGAACGCCAGCCATATAACTGCCCAAACCAGGTCCCGAGCGGCACCCCCAGCACATTGGCCAGCGTCAGCCCGGTAAACATTAAGGCCACAGCCGATGCCTGCCGGCCCGGAGCGACCAGGCTGGCAGCCACCACCGCCCCGATACCGAAAAATGCGCCGTGACACAGGGCGGTCACAATACGCGCTACCATCAGCAGGTGATAGTCAGAAGCGGTGGCACACAGCAGATTACCGGCAATAAAAATCAGCATCAGTAGCAACAGGGTTCGCTTACGTGGTAACCGGGCGGTCAGTAATGCCATTACCGGCGCACCTATTGCCACCCCCAGCGCATAACCACTGATCAGCCACCCGGCCGAAGGGATCGACACATGCAGGTTTTCTGCCACCCCGGGCAGTAATCCCATAATAACAAACTCGGTGGTTCCGATAGCAAACGCACTCAGCGCCAGAGCCAGTAACGCAACGGGCATACATACTCCTGTGATAATGATAGAAATTCCCCGTGTGGCAGCAGACAAGCCCGGGGAACCGTCAGATAACACTAAAATGTGATACAGATCAGTTAAGCACAGCCGTACCACAGATCAAATAGCGGTTACGGCAAAGCATTATTGCAGCGAGTGCAAAAGTCTGCCCTGCCTGCTCGGTTGTGTGCCCCTGCCAGCGGCTTTACAGGCCTGTTAACTGCGGTGACCGGCACATATCCGTCTGCCGGTTATCCGCACTATTACTGTCTTAAAAAGAACAGAGTAATAAAAATAAAATGTCAGAAATCAACCGAAATTAATAACACAGCATGTAATTCAGACAGGTTAAATAAATCAATTACAGTCCCCGGATAAATATCATTACCAGACATAAGAAAATAAAATATTTCTCCGCGTGTGATTATACGCACAATATAGAATTACCGGCGCGTGTATAAACAGCAACGGTGACTGTTTATTCAGGATGAATGTCCATTGACTCAGGGATGGTTTATGAAAAATATACTGCTGTGTTGTGCCGCCGGAATGTCGACCAGTATGCTGGTCACCCGCATGCAAAAGTATGCCCGTGAAAATCAGATCGATGTTTATATCAAAGCCATCAGTATCAATGAATTAGATGATAACCTTCAACAGACTGACTGTTGCCTGCTCGGGCCACAGGTAAAATATAAACTGTCGGAAGTTCAGGAAAAACTGGCACCTCTTAATATTCCCGTCTCGGTGATTGATGCAATGGACTATGGAATGATGCGCGGTGATAAAGTTCTGCAATCAGCATTAGCCATGTAATTCAGCCGGGGGACATATGGATATTAATCGCATTTTTTCTGCGCTGGAAAAAGTAATGCTGCCGCTGGCGGCAAAAATATCTGCCCAGAGACATATCATGGCTATCCGTGATGGTTTTATTTCCGTGATGCCATTTATGATTATCGGATCCTTTGTGCTTATATTTGCCTACCCGCCATTCTCTGAACAGAATAACTTTTTTATTGCCCGTGGCTGGCTATATATTGCCGCAGAATATAAGCAACAGCTGCTGACGCCCTATAATATGACCATGGGGATAATGTCCGTCTATATATGCCCGGCGATTGGTTATGCACTGGCCCGCCATTACCGGATGGAAGCCCTGAACACCGCATTACTGTCACTGGTGGCTTTTTTGCTGGTCTGCAGCCCCCTGACCGACGGTGTGATGTCTGCCAGCTATCTCGGCGGTTCCGGTATCTTTACCGCGATTATTGTCGCGGTCAGTGTGACAGAAATATCTTACTGGCTGCATAAACATAATATCGGTATCCGGCTGCCGGAGCAGGTGCCGGATAATATCCGTAAATCCTTTAACCAGCTGATTCCGTTATCTCTGATACTGCTGCTGTTATTCCCGATCAGCCTCGCGGTGCAATCCCTGAGCGGCATGCTGATCCCTCAGGCGATTATGGACCTGTTCAGCCCGCTGTTATCCGCCTCTGACTCACTGCCGGCGGTCATTATTGCGGTACTGATCTGTCATATCCTGTGGTTTGCCGGGATCCATGGCGCCAATATTGTCGGCGGCTTTTTACAGGCATTCTGGCTGACGAACCTTGGCCTGAATCAGATGAATATTGCCGGCGGTCAGGCAGCAGAGAATATTTTTGTCGAACCTTTCTGGTCGTTTTTTGTCACCCTCGGTGGTTCCGGGGCGACTATCGGGCTGGTGCTGCTCTATCTGCGCAGCAAATCAGCCCATCTGCGGGCTATCGGTAAAATATCGCTGGTCCCGTCGCTGTTTAATATTAACGAGCCGGTGATTTTTGGCTCACCTATCGTGATGAACACCCTGTTTTTTATCCCTTTTACCCTCACGCCAATGGTTAACGCCATTATTGCCTGGTTTGCCATTAAGTACGGACTGGTGGCCCATATCATTTCCCTCGCCCCCTGGACCTCTCCCGGCCCGATAGGCGCAGCCTGGGCAACCGGCTGGGATATTAACGCCGCCTTACTGGTGGTGCTGCTGACCTTAAGTTCAGCCCTGATCTACTACCCGTTCTATAAGCTTTATGAGCGCAGTTTACTGGCGGCAGAAACCGTCAGCGGAGAATGATATGGAAAGAACTGATATGGAAATAGATGAAGAGACCATTATTAACCTGATCCTGTGCGCCGGAGAATCGAAATCCTGTGCCATGGAAGCCATACGCGCAGCCCGCAACAGCCAGTGGCAGCAAGCAGACGATTTTCTGCAACAGTCCGGCGCGGCGGCCAGTCAGTGTCACAATATGCAGACCCGGCTGATCGGCGAGGACGAAGGTGCCGGCAGGGTGCCGGTCAGCCTGATTATGGTGCACGCCCAGGACCATATTATGAATGCCATGTTATGCCGTGAAATGGCCGAAGAGATCGTCGCGTTATACCAGAAGTTTTATTCACTCAACTCACAGAGAAAGGATGCCTAATGAAAATAGTGACTATCGGCGGCGGTTCCAGTTATACCCCGGAACTGATTGAAGGACTGATTCTGCGTAAAGATAAACTGCCGGTGAAAGAGATCTGGCTGGTCGATATTGAAGCAGGACAAGAGAAGCTGGAGATTGTCGGTAATATGGCCCGCCGGATGATTGAGGCTGCCGGGCTGCCGTGGCAGGTCCGGCTGACGCTGGACCGTAAAGCGGCCCTGAAAGATGCAGACTTTGTCACCACCCAGTTCCGCGTCGGGCTGCTGGATGCCAGGCTAAAGGATGAATGTATCCCCTTAGCCCATGGTTACCTGGGCCAGGAAACTAACGGTGCCGGGGGCATCATGAAAGCCCTGCGTACCATTCCGGTGATCCTCGATATTATTAAAGATATGCGTCAGCAGTGCCCCAATGCCTGGCTGGTTAACTTTACCAATCCGGCCGGAATGGTCACCGAGGCGGCTATCCGTTACGGCCAGTGGGAAAAAACCATCGGCCTGTGTAATGTCCCGTTCAGCCATATTGAACAGGCCACCAGCCTGCTTAATCAGCCGGAAGACGCTCTGTTTTTTAAATTTGCCGGGTTAAACCACTTCCACTGGCACCGGGTATGGGACAAGCAAGGCACCGAACATACTGCCGGTCTGCTGGAGGCCATCTACGGTGGTCAGCAGCTGAATGAAGGGCTGCGTAATATTCATCAGATCCCGTTTAATATTGAGCAGGTCCGTCACCTCGGTCTGCTGCCCTGCGGCTACCACCGTTACTATTATCTGGAACAGCAGATGCTGGAACACGCGGTAGAGGATTTTGCCGGTTATGCCACCCGTGCCGAAGTGGTGAAAGCCACCGAGCAGCGGTTATTTGAACTGTATAAAGATCCGAACCTGAAACAGAAACCGGCCGAGCTGGCAGATCGTGGCGGCGCTCACTACAGCGATGCCGCCTGTGACCTGATTGAATCAATTTATAATGACAGCCGTAAAATGATGGTGGTCAGTACCCGTAACAATGGTGCACTCAGCGACCTGCCCTATGACAGTATTGCTGAGGTGTCCTCTGTTATTACTTCCCACGGGGCTGAACCCCTCAACTGGGGTACGTTCCCGCCTGCGGCACGCGGTATGTTGCAGGTGATGAAAGCCATGGAACAGACCGTGATTGAGGCCGCGGTCAGTGGCGACTATGGCGCGGCACTGCATGCCTTTACCATCAACCCGCTGATCCGGGCCGGTGATAACGCCAGACAACTGCTCGACCAGTTACTCTATGCCCATAAAAAATATCTGCCCCTGTTCAGTGATGATATTGCCCGTATCGAAGCCACCCAGGCGGACGATACCCGGTGTGTTGATCAGCTGCTGGCGGATCGCAGACAACATCAGGGCTGAGATTGCGGTGACGGTGGCAGTGGGAGATACGGCCACCGCTGAAGACTAAGTAAAGCAGCAGAATAAGCAGTAAGCAGTAAGCAGTAAGCAGTAAGCAGTAAGCAGTAAGCAGTAAGCAGTAAGCAGTAAGCAGTAAGAAGTTAACAGTCATAACACCTGAACACACTTTCAGTTGTGACGTTAAACCAGCAGTCAGCGCCTTCAACCGGATGACACCAGACCAGCAAGGATGCTGGCAGGCAGACAGACGGGCAACTGCGGCGTAATTGAGGGAGTCAAAGTAAAGCCCCGCAACCAGTGGCTGCGGGGCTTTCTTTATGGCTACGGATGAATATGGCTACTGATTAATCACTGCCAAATAAATCGCGGGTATAGACCTTATCGCTGACATCTTTCAGCTCATCAACCAGCCGGTTGGCGACAATCACATCACACTGCTGTTTCAGTTCGTTAACGTCGTGGGTCACCTGCGAGTTAAAGAACAGCGGTTCGTCGAGTACCGGTTCATAAACCATCACTTCCACCCCTTTAGACTTCAGGCGTTTCATAATGCCCTGTACCGCCGAGGCACGGAAGTTATCGGAACCGGCTTTCATCACCAGCCGGTAAATACCGACCTTTTTCGGGTGACGTTTTAAAATACTGTCGGCGATAAAATCTTTACGGGTACGGTTGGCATCAACAATCGCGCTGATAATGTTGTTCGGCACATTGTGATAGTTAGCCAGTAACTGTTTGGTATCTTTTGGCAGGCAGTATCCCCCATAACCAAAAGACGGGTTGTTATAATGGCTGCCGATACGCGGATCCAGGCCAATACCTTCAATAATCTGACGGCTGTTTAAACCGTGATGCTCAGCATAGCTGTCCAGCTCGTTAAAATACGCAATACGCAGGGCCAGATAAGTGTTGGCAAACAGTTTAATCGCTTCTGCTTCTGTATCGTCCGTAAACAGTACTTCAATATCCTGCTTCTCGGCACCGGCCACCAGCAAGGCAGCAAAGGTTTTACCGGCTTCGGTCTGGCTGCCGACCACAATCCGTGACGGGTACAGATTGTCATACAGTGCACGGCCTTCACGCAGGAACTCCGGAGAGAAAATGATATTATCCACCCCCAGACGCTGTTTCAGGGCACGGGTAAAGCCGACCGGAATGGTCGATTTAATCACAATCGTCGCCTGCGGATTAATCGCCAGCACATCACTGATCACCGACTCAACACTTTTGGTATTAAAGTAGTTGTTTACCGGATCGTAATCGGTCGGGGTCGCGACAATCACAAAATCAGCGCCCTGGTAAGCAAGGGTCTTATCTGTGGTGGCTGTGAAGTTAAGCTGTCTGGTCGCCAGATAAAGTTCGATCTCTTTATCAACGATAGGTGAGATTTTCTGGTTTAATTTATCGACCTTGCTCTGGTCAATATCTAACGCCACCACTTCATTATGTTGTGCCAGCAAAATACCATTCGAAAGCCCGACGTAACCGGTACCGGCAATAGCAATTTTCATAGTCCATACATCCATTGAGTAAGCGTAAAACTGCCATACTCTGCGTAGCTCAGGCAGAGTGGAATAATGACAGCTATTGTGCCGTCCGCAGCGGCAACCACCAAACAAATAATGAGATTTTTTCTGCTTTTAGGAATTGGGAGGTATCCGCCGCGGGGAAAGGAATGGCTAAAGTAGCACCGCTTAGTCGCTGGTGGCAATCATGGTGCGGTAAATATGTTCAAGATCATCAATATTACGTACGCGGATCAGCAGATTACGTGATGCCAGACGAATAACCAGCACCCCGTCTTCTGACAGACGGATATTATGAATGGCGCGATAAGGGATAAACAGCGAGCACAACCAGAACCCCTGAGGCTTAAGTAACAGTGCCGGACGCCGCAGCCACACCAGATACACCCCGGCCACCAGCAATACGGATAACAGCCAGCCGGTCAGGGGCTCACCCGCAGAATTGATATTGTTGTACAGCAGAATCGCCAGCAGCCCGATAAAAATAGCCCCGTCAATCCGCTTACTGCGCAGCAGACTCACTTTCAGCAGGGTCGGCCCTTTCAGCCAGCCGGTGATGATCTGATCAAATAGCAGCCAGCCCAGCAGGCAGACACTCAATAACACCAGTACGCTGTCGGTCAGTGACATTTCTCACTCCTCAACGGCGGGGGCAGCCATCGCCCCCGCCCTGTCTGCGATTACATTCCCAGCAGGCCGGCCGCATAACCGGCAATACCGATAACGAAGAAGCCGATAATGATCCACAGCGCATTCACTTTTTTGCGCAACAGCCACATACAGCCAAACGTCAGCAGCAAAGGCACCAGCCCCGGCATTAACTGGTCGAGAATGGTCTGTACCGTGGTGACCTGCTCAGCCCCGTTCGGGTCGACCACCGTCGACACCACCAGCGGTATATTGACATGGGTCCACTTATTCACCAGCGCCCCCATCACAAATAACCCGAGAATCGATGCTCCTTCGGTCAGTTTTTGCAGAAAGCCACCGCCCATATCTTTTACGATATCGACCCCTTTGCGGTATCCGTAAGAAATACCATAGTACAGAGTCAGCAGACGGACGGCATTAAACAACACAAAGAACAGCAAAGGACCGAGCAGGCTGCCGCTCATGGCAATCCCTGCGCCCAGAGCCGCGAATACCGGACGGACCGTTCCCCAGTAAATCGGGTCACCTACCCCGGCCAGCGGCCCCATCAGGCCCACTTTAATGCCGTTAATTGCCGCATCATCAATCGCGGCACCATTGGCACGCTGCTCCTCCATCGCCAGGGTTACCCCCAGTACCGGGGCCGCCATATACGGATGGGTATTAAAAAACTCCAGATGACGCCGGATTGCCTGACGGCGGTCATCGTTATTTTCCGGATACAGGCGGCGTATCGCCGGTATCATCGAAAAGCAGAACCCCAGCGCCTGCATACGTTCAAAGTTCCACGACCCCTGAAACAGGTTCGAACGAATAAAGACGCCACGGATATCACCGGGGGTGAGCTTTTTCTCTGTCGGACGGGTTGTATCAACCATTTCTCTCACCTCTTAATCTAATTCGTTATCAAGATCGTTATTACCCGATGCCGCCACCGGGGCCGCAGAACGGTTATATTTGGGGCTCAGCTGGATATAGAGTACCGCCATGACTGCGCCGATAACGCCCAGCGCCACCAGGTTGAAGTTGGTAAAGGCAGCCGTCACGAATCCGAGATAAAAGAAAGGCATCAGATAGCCGGCACGCATCATATTGATCACCATCGCGTAACCGACAACCACAATCATGCCACCGGCAATATTCAGGCCATTGGTCACCACTTCCGGAATCGCATTCAGCATCGACTGCACTTCACTGGTGCCGACGGATACCGCGACAATCAGTGCCGGGATAGCGATACGCATGGCCTGCAGCAGTAACGCCGACACATGGATCCAGGATAATGCGCTCAGATTGCCGTTATTGGCCGCTTTATCGGCCGCATGCTGGAAACCAACGGTAATAGTACGCACGATAATGGTTAATACCTGACCGGCCGCCGCCAGCGGGATCGCCAGCGCAATACCGGCCCCGATCCCCTGGTGACCGGCAATCACCAGAATGGTCGAAATAATCGATGCCAGTGCCGCATCGGGGGCAACCGCCGCCCCGATATTCATCCAGCCAAGGGCAATCATTTCCAGAGTACCGCCGATAATAATGCCGGTTTTCATATCGCCGAGCACCAGACCGACTAAGGTACAGGCCACCAGTGGCCGGTGAAACTGAAACTCATCCAGTATTGATTCCATACCGGCAATACAGGCAACGATGAATATCAGTACAATCTGAAGTGTGGTTATCTCCATTGTACTTCTCCTGTGAGGTTAAACTGATAAGACGACAGACTGCCGGGCAATCACTGGCCCAGTTTGCCGATAAGATCCATCATTTTTACTTTCTGATCGGAAGAGACCTTACGCACTTCCAGCTCAATCCCGCGACTATTGAGCTTTTTAAAGGCCCCGATATCCTGCGCATCGACCGACACCGCATTGGTGACCTGGGTTTTCCCCTGGCGGAACGCCATCCCCCCGATATTAATACTGGTAAATTTCACCCCGCCTGCGGCCAGACGTTCGACATCCGTGGGATTGGTAAACAGCAGCATAACCCGCTGGCCGGCATATTTAGGATTGTTATAAACCCGCAGCATTTTGGCGACGTCCACCACATGGGCCGTAACTCCCGGCGGGGCCACCTGGGTCAGCAGTGTTTTGCGCACCTGATCGGCGGCCACCTCGTCACTGACCACAATAATGCGCGACACATTGGTTTCTTTGGTCCAGCGGGTCGCCACCTGTCCGTGGATCAGACGGTCATCGATACGAGCCAGACCAATCACCATATAATCACTGTCACTCATCGGCTTTTGCGGAGCCGGTGCGGTGGCGGTTTTCACCGGCTCAGGGCTGGCAGGGGCAACGGCGGGGGTGGCCGTTTCTGGCTGAAATTTCAGTGCCCTGACCCCTTCACGTCCGGTTTCCAGCGCGATCGCCACCAGTTCATTAAATGCCGGGTTATCGTCCCGTGCCATAAAGGTTTCCACCAGCATCGGCACATTGACTCCGGCAATCACCTCATAGTTTTCTTTCTCTGTTACCATCCGGCTGGCCGCATTAAACGGACTGCCGCCCCAGGTATCCACCAAAAATAACACGCCCTGGCTGGTCTCCAGTGCTGCTAACCTCGCGGTATATTTTTCGATTAAGGTGTCAGCATTCTCACCAGGGACAAAGTCAATCCAGCCGACATTATCCTGCTCACCTAACAACATTTCTGCGGTTTTCAGCAATTGTTCTGCCGCCCAACCGTGAGTACCAATGACAATAGCAATAGTCACTTGCTACCTCCCGTATCAACTACATCTTTCTCAAAGGTCCTGCATCTGCAATGGTCAGGATAAAAACACGCAAATATCAGGAAAGTGTATTCGGAAACAGAGTTATTTTATTCCCTAAAAAAAATAAAATATGTGACGGGACTCAGTAAAACGAGGCGACCGGCGCATCACGGAGATGAATAATTATTATTTAAAATAATATATTAGCCTCAGGTGAATATATTATTTCACACAGGTTAATTAAAATCATACTGCCCGGCAGAGCACTCAGCTACTGACAATGCGGCAGATCATTTTTTTATAACTTTGATTTAAATAAATTAAAATTTTTCATTTTCCGGGTAACCGGTATTGATAAAAATATAGCACAGGGAAAAAACTGTGCGCTGCCGGTAAAGTAAATAATTAATAAATTTCACAATACGCCCCGGCCAGACGTCCGTCGCCGCTGACCAGTAAGGGCCGTTCGCTGGCGCCAATAAAGGCTGACTGTCCGGCGTGAAGGCTCAGCTGCTGCCCGGCGCACTGACACAGGGCCTCGCCCTGCAGGCAGAATACAATCAGCGGTCCGCCCCATGACAAGGCGCAGGGCAAGGCCTGCAACTGATGCACCGCGAAACTGAAGTCACTGACCGGTACCGGAAAACTAAATTCATCCTGCGAAACAACCGGAGTGACACGCAGCTGTTCCGGGTGACTGACAGTGAAATCAACATTCGCCAGTAACTCAGTAATATCCATATGTTTATGTGTCAGTCCGGCCCGCAGTACATTGTCAGAATTGGCCATCACTTCCAGCCCGCAGCCGGAAAGATAGGCATGGGGCGTGCCCGCATACAGAAACATCGCCTCTCCGGGCTGCAGCTGCACCACATTCAATAACAATGGCATAAACAGTCCCATATCCTGCGGATAATACTGCTGCAGTTCACGCACTACCTGCCATGCCTCACCGGGTAAGTGAGCACTGACTTCTGATAAGCGACGTACCGCCCTGGCAGCATCCTGTCCCTGCATCCCCAGCAGACCGGCAAACAGCGCTTTCAGCGCCTCTGTCCCCGGCCGGGCGACAAAGGCGGCAATCAGCGGATCCGTACCAGCCAGCGGGGTCAGTAATCCGGCAATCTGCCGGGGCGAGCGGAAGCCGTTTATCGCCCGAAAAGGCGTCAGGGCATAGAGTAATTCCGGTTTATGGTTAGGGTCTTTGTAATTACGTAACGGTGAGTCATGGGGAATGCCGGCCTGTTGCTCACGGGCAAAGCCCTGCTCTGCCGCCGCTTTATGGGGATGCACCTGGATGGACAGCGGACTGGCGGCACAGAGTACCTTAAACAGAAACGGCAGCCCCGAAAAACGCCGCGCAACCTCGGCCCCGAGCATTTGCTGCGGATCATCACGGATAACATCGGCCAGGCTGATTTGCCGGCCCGCGGTGATTATTGACGAACTGGCATCGGGGTGGGCCCCCATCCATAATTCGGCCATCGGCTGACCGGCTGAATTTTCAATACCATAGAGTTCTGTCAGGGCGGTTTTACTGCCCCAGTCATAATGCTGGATGATATTAATTAAACGGTTCATCAATTTTCCTTTTGCTGTCTGCAGACCGGAGTGCGTGAGAAATATAAATCATAGCCCGCAATAAAATGACGCTTTAAGAGAGTTAAGCATTCAATATGGGATCTGACTCAAGCATTGAAAAAATAAAACCAGAAGCGCATTTTTTGTATCTTCCGAACGATTGATTAATTATTTATTGGTAAACATTAGGTTATATCGCAATAAATAATCCGCGCGAAAATCTTCACATTGATTTAACTGGTTTTTATTTTTCCTCTGCCCGGGAAATATAATAATCATCATCAAAGATATTTATTATTAAGCAGGCTATAAATATTTACCACCGGCCAGGCCCTCAGTGCAGAGCGCTGTCATCCGCTACTGATTTACAGCCGGCAGTATGATCAGTACACCGCCCTCAGAGAAGGGTTGCGGCAATCAGCGGGAAAAGTGCGGTTAAGCAGCACGGACGGACAGGATTCGGGAAAGGTGACGGCAGGCCAGTGCGCCTGCCGTGCGCCGATTATTGGGGGTAACGGAAGGTAAAGGTTTCGGTAAAGGGGGCAAACCAGCGCGGAATTCCGGTGGCTTTATCAGTATGGCGTGCATAGCCCTGTTCATCCGGGGCGTTATATTTCAGGGTGACTTTATAGGTACCCGCGCCGGCCATTTTTACGCTATGGGCATAGTGCGCACCATCGTCAGCAGACATCGGCAGCAACTGACCGAATTCAAGGAAATGGCTGTCACCCTGTTTCTGTACCACATAATCTACCGACAGATAGGGGATCCACTCCCCTTCAGAAAATCCCCATTGATTATTTTTGGTCGCATGGACATCGGTTTCCAGATGAATAACATCGTTACCCATCACCATCGACTCCGGTGACGGACTGGTTTCGATATTCAGCAGATAAGATGAGGCAATCTGCATTCCCTGATGTTCAACTGGCCCGCCAATCGGATACTCTTTGGCCAGCACTGTCGCCGAAAACATCACCGACCCCGCGGCCACACCAATAAGTAATTTTGAAGATTTCATTCTGCTTATCGCTCCTGACAGATTACTGCCTGCGGCCGCACCATGCACCCGCCATAACGATTAATCTGGACGCGATATTAATGGTTGTAAATGTGAATCATTATCATATTAATAATTAATTACTAAATATCACTAAACCCTGAATCTCGAGACATTTTGTTATCTGTGATGTTATCAGCCACGACTGGCGACCGGCGGGTAAAACAGGTTGTCGGGCAGTGTGATGCTCTTCAAACCCGGCAATTTTCCGCTCACCGGGACTGGTTAGCGCGGGTAACGTCGTCCTGTGCTTAGCGGTCTGTCAGTCTCTGAAATTCTGCGTACCTGCCAGCAACTACTGATAAAGGCTATGCCTGTGCCGTCTGGCGCTCATTCCATGCATCATGTACCAGCAAATTGCTCTCTTTGTACAGATGGGAGATCTTCTGGTAGCTCAGTGCGACTTCTTCCATATGGCCTGTCCCCGGACATCCCCGCGTGTCATACATGACCGGACCGACCGAAATAACCCTGACATTTTCCAGAGTGATCCTGTAATACTCCACTTCCTGACCGGCATCATTGATATGATAAAAACGGAACTCTGCGGATTTTAGCGTCTGGCCTGTTGCTGCCGCTTTAAACAGATAAGGTGAGGCGCTATCGAGCTGTTTGGTGAACTGAAAGGGAGAGTGCTGACGAGTGCCGGTCACCTTGCCTGTCATCGGGTCAGTGGGCAGGGTTAATCCGTGATGCAATCCGGTTAATTCCATGCTTGATTCACGATCGTGAACGTCAGATGAACCACGGATTATCGCCCCGCCATCATCCGTTAAAAATAAATGAACAGGTTCTGCCATTATACCCCCCTTATGTAGCGTTAATCGAATAGCCAGCGCCCGGCCTTTGCTGATTCAACCAGCATACGGATAGTAAAGTCAGGGACCGGTATCAGTGTTTTTTTTGCGAAAGGATTCAGGGACAAAGTGCCCGGTGGATAGTAGGTTTCAATTCTGAAACTGCCCCGTTCAACGTTAAATTGTGTGAAGAAATCATTCATCAGATCTTCAGCTTCAAGTTCATCAATACCCAGATCAGTATCAAGATCGGTTTCAGGCATTAATATCACCGTCTTAAGGTTGAAAAGATAAGTACCGGCATACGGCCGTACCAGCATATAAACCCGTTGCACAATAGTTTCTACCATAACTTATCATCGCCCCGGGCTATCGTATTGTAGTCACGCACAGTCAGATAAGTGATTTGTGTGACATCTGAAGCCAGAATAATTATCCCAAATAAAGGTATTGAACGGCCGACAAAGGGTGCAAGATTACGCACCATCACACAACGCGCTGTCCATGGTGTATAGCCTCCCAGCCAGGTAGGTAACGAGATACCGAAAGGAAATTTTATTTTCCCGAAAACGGCTCTGGCCCCCCTCGATGCATAAGATGTACCTTTGATAGCATTAGCCGGTTTAGCTCTTGTCACCAGGTTGTTTCTCCCGGAAACAATAGCGACAACGGCCCCGAAATCAGCTATACCGATACCGAATTGCCTGGCTGTATTCTCACAAAAAATCATGAAGAATAGTTCCGCGGCAATAATATTTGGTTTACCCGCATAAAAATATGTTCCATTCAGCTGTTCGACGGTATCCATTGACCATCCTGTTTTAAAAGGTTAACTTTACTGCTAATATCATATTCATTATTTAAGTAACAGCTATACCTGATAATATTCTGACACCAGAACTATTACTGGCTGTTATAAGTTATCATGCTTAAATGACACGCCTGTAAATTTTATAAACGCTCGTCACCTGAGAAATAATCACAGGACTGACAGAATACCGGCAACTGATAATAAAAGTAACTGGCCGTGTCACAAAAATGAATATTTAATCTCTGAAATAAAAAATAAAATTATTGTCAAATAATTAAGTCACTAAGATATTCAGGGAGTAAACAGATACCAATTGCCCACCGTGATAACAGGGTACAGGCAGCAAATCGATACCAGAGAGAACTGGCGGCTGAAATTAACCGGAGGGGGGGTGAGAACTGCCCTGGCGCTTAGCGGAGACAGAAGTATAGCTAAAAAAGAAAAATCCAAGGTATAAAATAAGTCACAAAGTCAATGCTGCTTAGAAAAAATAGAATAAAAGTATTATATGCGGAATGAGAAAAATGGCAGGAATCTAGAGATAGTGAAATAACGTGAACCCATTATAACTCAGTGACTGCAAAACAATTTAAATATATTCTGCCAACATAAAAATGGAATTGGCAGATAATTTCAGGAAAGAAAGAAAGAAAGAAAGAAAAAAGCCCCGTGCGTAATGCAAGGGGCACTGATTACTGAGTATAGCTGAGGAATGATTTTAGATAATACTGCCTGCCAGTCAGAAACAGGGGTGTATTCTGAAACCTTTACAGGGGAAGTAATGAATAAGCCGGACGCTGTGCAGGTGTCGGATACTGGTCGGCAGTAATACAATTAACATCATGTTACCGGGCGGGGGGGGGGGGGGGGGGGGGGGGGGGGGGGGGGGGGGGGGGGGGGGGGGGGGGGGGGGGGGGGGGGGGGGGGGGGG
>NZ_JAERJN010000011.1:0-114270 GCF_018257595.1 Tatumella sp. JGM94
CGGACCGAATCGCTTCAGTCCCTGTCACGCCGCTGCGCATCGCGCTTTGCCGTGTCAGTGGTTGCGCATTATAGGGAATGTTTCCGGAAGCGCAACCCCAAATAATCATTTATTTTCTGTTCGCTGAAACTTCACACAAATTGAACTATTAACCAGCTACACCGCAGACTTTTTAATCAGTTCCGGCAGTTCTGCAAGGCTATTCAACACCCGGTCAGCAGCAGATTCGCTCTCAGCGGTTAAAGGCTGGCCACTGCGTACCAGAATGTTATGCCCCACCCCTGCAGCCTGACCCGCCAGCATATCTTCGCGCTTATCTCCCACCATATAGGATGCTGCCATATCTATATTCAATTGCTGCTGACCGGATAACAACATCCCTGGCAGGGGCTTACGACACTCACACACTTGCTTATACTCAGCAACAGCGCCTTCTGGATGATGAGGACAATAATAGATACCATCTAAGTCCACACCGCGATCAGCCAGTGACCAGTCCATCCATTCAGTCAGCTGCATAAACTGATTTTCTGTATATTTACCACGTGCAATACCTGACTGGTTTGTGACCACCACCAGCGCATAACCCATCGCTTTCAGTTCCTGCATCGCTTCAATGACACCATCGATAAACTGAAAATCATCGACCTGATGTACAAATCCATGATCAATATTAATTGTGCCATCACGATCCAGAAAAATTGCCGGTATTTTGTTCGCCACTCATTTACTCCTCTGTTTAACTGTACTCAGTATCGCATGTTCATCTGCCGGAGTGTATTAAAAGCCGGAAAGATGCCCTGACGACAACAGGGGCCTTTGCCTCTGTATAAATACCGGGCCATCCCTGATGCTGTTTTTCTTCATCTATATGGGGAAGCCGGTACTGGTTTACTGCTCCCCTCTCTGCGCCTGATGATTTCTTTTCATCAGTACATCACCGGCACCGTCACTTCGCACCATCCGCCAGCCCTGTGAATAGCGGCACGGAGTAAACTGCTACACAGAACAGGAGCAGGTTTGCTTATACGGCCGGGTCTATGGGATGGGATGGAACAGCCTGACAGAGTGTGATTACGGTAGCAGTCAGCTTACTGCTGTTTCCGGATAGCTATCAGTTATGCAAAATGGCACTAAGACTTTCATTGATTTAGACGTCTGGATGCCTTAACATCCTTTTCAATCACAGACATTGTCTCTGTATTCATGTCTGATAACGACGGTAAAATCTTACAAAATAACGATTACTTAGATGATTAAATTAGAAAACATCAGCAAAGTCTTCAGCCAGGGGACACAGACCATCACGGCATTGTCCGATGTCAGTCTGCATGTGCCTGCCGGCCAGATTTATGGCGTGATCGGTGCTTCAGGTGCCGGAAAAAGTACCCTTATTCGCTGCGTAAACTTACTGGAACGCCCGACCTCTGGCCGGGTTGTGGTCGATGGCCAGGAGCTGACCGCCTTTTCTGAGAAACAACTGACCCTTGCCCGCCGCCAGATAGGCATGATTTTTCAGCATTTTAATTTGCTGAATTCCCGTACAGTATTTGGCAATGTTGCTCTGCCACTGGAACTTGAAAATCGCCCACGCGCCGAAATTCACCGGAAAGTGACAGATTTACTGGAGCTGGTCGGACTGGGAGATAAACATAATTCGCGTCCGGGTAACCTGTCTGGCGGCCAGAAACAGCGCGTCGCTATTGCCCGCGCACTGGCCAGTGACCCGAAAGTGTTACTCTGTGACGAAGCAACCAGTGCCCTGGACCCTGCAACCACCCGCTCTATCCTTGAACTCCTGAAAGATATTAACCGCCGTCTGGGGCTGACCATTATGCTGATCACTCATGAGATGGATGTGGTGAAACGTATCTGTGATCAGGTTGCGATTATCAGTCAGGGAAAACTGATAGAGAAAGATCAGGTCAGTGAAGTGTTTTCACATCCTAAAACGCCTCTTGCCCAGCAGTTTATTCAGTCCACCCTGCATCTTGATATTCCGGATGATTATCAGCAACGCCTGAGTGACCGCGCATCCGAAGGTAAAATTCCGCTGCTGCGTCTTGAATTTACCGGTGAGTCAGTCGATGCCCCGCTGCTTTCCGAGGTTGCCAGACGGTTTGCGGTTGACTGCAACATTATCAGTGCCCAGATGGATTATGCCGGAGGGGTTAAATTTGGCATCATGCTGACAGAAGTCAGTGGTGATCAGCAAAACAGTCAGGCAGCCATTGACTGGCTGCGCGAGCAACATGTAAAAGCAGAGGTATTAGGCTATGTCTGAGGCCATGATTTGGTTACTGGCCGGCGGGGTCTGGGAAACGCTGATAATGACCTTTGTGTCGGGATTCTTCGGTTTCGTGATTGGACTGCCGGTCGGTGTATTACTGTACATTACCCGTCCCGGTCAGATTATCGAGAATAAAACCCTGTACCGGACCATTTCAGCTATCGTTAATATTTTCCGGTCAATCCCGTTTATTATTTTGCTGGTCTGGATGATCCCGTTCACCCGGATACTGGTCGGTACTTCTATCGGATTGCAGGCTGCTATTGTGCCTCTGACAATAGGCGCAGCGCCTTTTATTGCGCGTATGGTCGAAAATACATTACTGGAATTGCCTGCCGGGCTGATCGAAGCCTCACGGGCGATGGGAGCCACTCCGCTGCAAATTATCCGTAAAGTGCTGCTGCCGGAAGCCTTACCCGGCCTGATCAATGCGGCTACCATTACCCTGATCACTCTGGTCGGCTACTCCGCCATGGGGGGAGCTGTCGGTGCTGGCGGGCTGGGACAAATCGGTATTCAATATGGTTATATCGGTTACAACGCTCTGGTAATGAATACGGTATTAGTATTATTAGTTATTCTGGTGTATTTAATTCAGTTTGGTGGTGACCGCATCGTTCGTGCTGTCACTCATAAATAAGTCAGTCAGAAAAATGTTAATTAAGGACAACCTATGACTTTTACCTTTAAGAAAATGGCCGCACTGGGTGCGCTGATCGGTGTGATGGCACTGACAGGCTGCGACCAGAAAAGCAAAGAAGATCCCAACCATATTAAAGTCGGCGTGATTGCCGGTGCCGAACAGCAGGTTGCTGAGGTCGCACAAAAAGTGGCTAAAGAAAAATATGGCCTGGACGTAGAGCTGGTGACGTTTAATGACTATGTACTGCCAAATGAAGCTCTGAGCAAAGGCGATATTGATGTTAATGCCTTCCAGCATAAGCCTTACCTTGACCAGCAGATCAAAGATCGTGGCTATAAGCTGGTACCGGTTGGTAATACTTTTGTGTATCCGATTGCCGGTTACTCGAAAAAAATCAAATCCCTGAGCGAATTGCAGGACGGCGCACAGATTGCTATACCCAATGATCCGACGAACCTCGGACGTTCACTGCTGCTGCTGCAAAAAGTGGGGCTGATTAAACTGAAAGACAACAGTGGTCTGCTGCCTACAACACTGGATATCACCGAAAATCCAAAACACCTGAAAATTATTGAACTGGAAGCGCCGCAATTACCGCGTTCTCTGGATGACGATAAAATTACTCTGGCAATTATTAACACGACCTATGCCAGCCAGATTGGCTTTACTCCGCAAAAAGACGGTATTTTTGTCGAAGATAAAGACTCACCTTACGTTAACCTGATCGTTGCCCGTGAAGATAATAAAGACGCAGAAAACGTGAAAAATTTCGTTAAGGCTTATCAGTCTGATGAAGTGGCTGCAGCGGCTCAGAAAATTTTCAACGGCGGTGCGGTGAAAGGCTGGTAAACCAATCCGTAACCTAAAACAGGGGCGACAGTGATGTCGCCCTTTTTATTTATCCGCGCCAGTGGCTTGTTATTTTTTCCCGCTCTTGATTCAATAGCCGCAATTCTATTCTATGAGGGTAATTCCATGCGTCTGTTCCCGCTTTGCGTGTTTGCGTTAATGCTGACAGGCTGTTCTGTTCATCATGAAACACCTGCGCAACATCAGCCGCTAAATTCCGGCCGGCATGCTGAACCTGAACGTAGCAAACCGGTTCGCCGGGCCGCTCCGGTAGACGTTTATACCTCTCCGACAGATTTGCTGAGTAAACCTTTCCGTGACTTAGGCGAAGTTTCAGGCGAAGACTGCCAGTCAGGCCCGCAAAGCTCTCCGGCGAATATCAACACCGCCCGGAAACGTATGCAGATCAAGGCTTCAGAGATCAAAGCAAATGCAGTGCTACTGCACCAGTGTACGGTAGTCACTACCGTGGCAGGATGCTACCGTCAGGCCGTCTGTCAGGGTTCTGCCCTGAAAGTCACCCGTCAATGACCAGCTTTACCTTTCAGCAAATCGGGGTAATACATTCCCCGTGGAAAGAGAAGTTTGCGGTGCCCCGTCAGCCGGGGCTGGTCACCCATGGCGGCGGTGAGTTACACCTGCTGCCTCCTTATAATCAGAGCGATACCGTGCGCGGACTGGAAGCGTTCAGTCATCTGTGGGTAACTTTCGTTTTTCATCAGACAATGGAACAAGGGTGGCATCCGACCGTCCGTCCTCCCCGGCTGGGCGGGAATCAGAGGATAGGCGTATTCGCGACCCGATCGACCTTTCGTCCTAACCCGCTGGGAATGTCTCTGGTTCAGCTTAAAGGGATCCGCACCGGCCGGCAGCAGGTGGTTCTGGAACTGGGCAGTCTGGATTTAGTCGACGGTACACCCGTCATTGATATTAAACCGTATCTTCCGTTTGTTGAATCGGTTCCTGAGGCTAGTGCAGGCTATGCCGGACAGGCACCGGAAGGGAATATGCCGGTGATTTTCACACCGGATGTCTGCCACCAATTACAGCAGCTGGGCGGTGATTATCCGCACCTGCAACAGTTTCTGTCAGAGGTTCTGGCCCAGGATCCCCGCCCGGCATATCGTAAAAACAACGAAGACAACCGGGAGTATGCGGTACGGGTACTCAATTTTAATGTGCGCTGGCGAATAATCGCCGGACGTAACGAGGTTTTTGCCATTGAGCCCGGCTAAATCGCACTTTTTGGCAGCGCGACTGACTGATACACTATCAGGTAACTAAAAACAGTTTTTTTCCGATTTTCCGTTTAACTGGAATATTAATTAATGCGTACTTCTCAATACTTACTCTCCACCCTTAAGGAGACTCCGTCTGATGCTGAGGTTATCAGCCATCAGTTAATGCTGCGTGCCGGCATGATCCGTAAACTGGCCTCGGGTTTATATACCTGGTTACCGACCGGTATCCGTGTCCTCAGAAAAGTCGAGAATATCGTACGTGAGGAAATGAACAGTGCCGGGGCCATCGAAATCAGTATGCCGGTGGTTCAGCCCGCTGACCTGTGGGAGGAAAGTGGCCGCTGGGAACAATATGGCCCGGAGCTGTTACGTATTAATGATCGTAATGAGCGTCCTTTTGTTCTGGGACCGACCCATGAAGAAGTGGTGACCGATCTAATCCGTAATGAACTCAGTTCTTACAAACAGCTGCCTCTCAACCTGTATCAAATCCAGACCAAATTCCGCGATGAAGTACGCCCGCGTTTCGGAGTAATGCGTTCCCGTGAATTTATTATGAAAGATGCTTATTCTTTCCATACATCACAGGAATCGCTGCAGGAAACGTACGACACTATGTATCGTGCGTACAGTCAGTCATTCAGCCGGATGGGGCTGGATTTCCGTGCCGTACAGGCTGATACCGGCTCAATCGGTGGCAGTGCTTCGCATGAATTCCAGGTACTGGCGAAAAATGGTGAAGACGATGTGATCTTCTCCAGCGACTCTGATTACGCAGCGAATATCGAACTGGCCGAAGCTGTTGCTCCGGCCGGTGAACGTCCGGCACCGGCGGAGGCCATGGTTCAGGTTGATACTCCCGATGCAAAAACTATCGCTGAGCTGGTTGAACAGTTTAAGGTTCCGGTAGAGAAAACGGTGAAGACGCTAGTGGTCAAGGCCGCCGAAGAGAGCGGTCACCGTCTGGTGGCATTGCTGGTTCGTGGTGATCATCAGCTGAACGAAGTCAAAGCGGAGAAACTGTCGCAGGTTGCCGTCCCTCTGAGCTTCGCTACCGAAGAAGAACTCCGCAGTGAACTGGGCGCCGGAGCTGGTTCTCTGGGGCCTGTCGGTCTGACAATTCCGGTCATTGCTGATCGTACTGTCGCTAAAATGAGTGATTTCAGTGCCGGTGCCAATATCGACGGTAAACACTGGTTTGGTATTAACTGGGTGCGTGACTTACCGGAAGCACAGGTTGCTGATATCCGTAATGTTATCGAAGGTGATATCAGCCCGGATGGAAAAGGCGTACTGCAGATTAAACGTGGTATCGAAGTGGGCCATATATTCCAGCTGGGTACCAAATACTCTGAAGCGATGAAAGCCACAGTTCAGGGTGAAGATGGCCGTAACCAGACACTGGCCATGGGTTGCTACGGTATCGGGATCACCCGAATTGTTGCCGCCGCCATTGAGCAAAACCATGACGAGCGCGGTATTCTCTGGCCTGATGCGCTGGCCCCTTTCCAGGTTGCCATCCTGCCGATGAATATGCATAAATCTTTCCGCGTCCGGCAGCTGGCCGAAGAGCTGTATCAGCAGTTCCAGGCCCTTGGCATTGATGTCATTCTCGATGATCGTAAAGAACGTCCGGGTGTGATGTTTGCGGATATGGAACTGATCGGTGTTCCTCATACTGTTGTTATCGGTGATCGTAATCTGGATAACGAAGAAATTGAGTACAAAAACCGTCGTCAGGCTGAGAAGCAGATGATTAAGACCAGCGATATTGTTAATTATCTGACATCGCGTATTCGCGGGTAACCGGCCTGCGGGGCTTTTGGCCCGGCAGAAACAAAAAACACATAACGCGGGTTATGTGTTTTTTTTTACTCTTCAGTCATGCTGTAGCCGCGGAGGCAGTACGGCAGTTACCCCTGATCGCGGACTTTACCACGCAGACTTTTGGTTGCCGATTGACGAGCCTTTGACTGTAACCGTCTGACTTTTGAAGCACGCGTCGGGCGGGTTGCTTTGCGGGGGGCATCTTCATAAGTCAGTTCACGGATCACATCCACCAGCCGCTGAACCGCAGCAGCCCTGTTTTTATCCTGACTACGGAAAGACTGCGATTTTATCACTACAACCCCGTCTGCGGTTATCAGGTGATGGTTCACATTCAGGAGTTTTTGCTGAATTTCAGCAGGCAGCCGGGAAGCACGGATATCGAAACGCAGATGCACCGCCGTTGACGCTTTATTCACATGTTGCCCGCCCGCCCCCTGAGCACGGATCGCCGTGAACTGGATATCCTCCGGGTCGAGAGTTATCTGACGGGTGACGTCAATCATGTGCTCGCCTGCCAGGGTGTTAATTGCAATTCAACATGCCGTTCACCGTCAGACAGCCAAATCATCCCTTCCTGCAGGGTCACCTGGAGATTCATATTGCGACTGGCAAGGTCGCTCAGCAGCCCGAGCTGTTGATCATCCATGTACCAGATGCTGAGATTTTTTAGGGTGCTCAGTTTCTCGCGGTTTTGCTGCCACCATACCTGCACGGCCCGCTCACTATAAGCAAACAGCACGACCTGCTCTGCCAGTCCGGACGCTTTCTTCAGCCTGCGCTCTTCCGGCAGACCCAGTTCGATCCATAGTTTTACCGTACCATAATCATGATGTAACCAGAGTTCCGGCTGGTCATCTGCGGACAGCCCTTTAGTAAACTGTAATTTATCATCTGCATTCAGGATCCATGCCAGTAAACGCAGCATCATTCTTTCCTGAGTTTCTGAAGGATGCCTGGCCAGTGTCAGCTGTGTATCCGAAAAATATTGCCGGTCGAGATCGGCAATATTAACTGCCGCTTTGTAAATAGTTGCTTTTAAGGCCATGGCCCCTCCGATAACTGAATCCGGTTATTGTAACGGAAAGCGGCTAAAGACAGAAAAAACGATTATCTTTTCCGTTACGGAACAGTCCGACTGCCAGCATCTTGCTATCGCCGGACCAACGGCATAGGCTGTTAAAGACAAGGCCGGATCGATGATAACTGACTGATGTCAGATTTTGTCGATAAATATTGTGAATCAGTACAAGCGCGCTATGCTGACATTATCAGGGACCTTCGGCCGGTCCGGAAGCGTCAGGCGCCTGGCTCAGAAACGGTACGAGCGAGGATATAGCGGATTTTTCAGGGATTATGCGGCAATGACCGCTAAGAACTCACGGTGAGCGACTATGTCAATGAATGATACTTATCAACCCATTAATTGTGATGATTATGACTATCTTGAACTCGCCTGCCAGCATCAACTGATGCTGATGATTGCACTGAAAAATGGTGAAACGTTTGAGGCAACAGCCCGCGATTTACTGCTACGAAAGAAAGTTGAGTATCTGATAGTTGATCAGGCGGGATCGCAACGTGAATTGCGGCTGGACAGCATAAACAGCTTCAGTCATCCGGAAATCGGGACTGTGGTGATCAGCGAAAGCTGACCCTGTGTTCAGGGCTGCAGACACGGCCCTGAACACACGACTTAATCTTTACTTTGTTCTTCCTGCTGCCATTGCAGGAACCAGCACTGGCTGTCAGCTGACTCAGCAGGCTGAGCATGCTGACAGACGAAGACCCCCGGTGCACATACCGGCTCATCGTCATAAAACAAAACAGGGGTATTTTCCCTGAGCCAGGGAGGTACCCCGCACTCCTGCCATATTTTCTTCAGTGATCGTCCGCGGTCTCGTCCGACAATATATAAACGGCCGGCGGCACTGAACCTTACGGATACCTGTGTTGCTCTGTCCGGTAACCTTAAACGAATGCCCTGCGGGGCAGAGATCAGTTGCCCCAGATTATCCGGTAATATCAGGGGAACCTGCAGATCAGGCCAGTCCAGCCGGGTATCGCGCTGTCCCTGAAAACACCTGACCCACCAGAGATGACCGGCATAACGCCGGATTTCACCGCCGGAAATAACCAGTCTGGGATTGGCATCCTCACGACTGCAGGCAACTTCCTGCCATATACGGGCTAACTGGCTGCGTGATGGCATTAATGCTCCGCAACAGGCAAGCCAGCGCCGCAGTATGGCTGCCCGTTTCAATGGGCTGATATCCGTCAGCGGAGCTACCGGTATCGCCTGTTGCGGGGTAATCAGCCCGGCCAGTTCATCCTGTAACAGTTCATCCAGTAAGGCTTCCTGCTCACCACATAACCCGGCACTGCGGGATACTGCTGACGGGAAGTGCGGCCAGCGCCGGGTCAGTAACGGTAAAATTTCCAGCCGCAGGAAGTTACGGTCATAAGCCGGGTCGTCATTACTGTCATCCTCAATCCACCGCAGATCGTGCTGCTCTGCATAACCGGCAAGTTGTCGGCGGCTGCAGGAGAGTAACGGCCGCAGTATCGACCCGCAGGAAAATGGCATTACTGCCGGCATCGCGGCCAGTCCTGCCGGACCGCTGCCCCTTTTCAAGGCCAGCAGCAACGTTTCACACTGGTCATCCTGGTGATGCGCCGTCAGCAGGGCTTCTCCCGGATTCAGCAAACGAGAGAAAACACCATAGCGTGCCTGTCTGGCACTGGCTTCCGTCCCCAGCGCTCTGGTATCCAGCTGCACATATTCCACTCTCAGGGGAATATCCAGTGACCGGCAAAACTGCCGGCAATGGGTCACCCAGTCATCGGCGTAATGGCTTAACCCATGATGAATATGGACAGCCCGTACCCTGATATTCTGCTGATGCCGCAGCCCGGCGACCGCATGGAGCAGTACCGCAGAATCCAGCCCGCCGCTAAATGCGACCAGTAAATCTTTAAAGCCGAAAAGCGGAATATCTCCGGAAAACACAGTGCTCTGATTCATTGTTCTGCCAGTGATGGATAAGACTACAGGGCACGTTACCGGGAAAGCTTTCGTCATTCAAGCCAGACTTCTGGCAATGCCGCCCTGTCCCCAAAACAATGATGCCGCAGCAAAGCGGCATCCGGTGATCTGCTGAGGTTATCAGTGCGTTTTTTTCAGGACCTTAACCGTGTAACGCCCGTCCTCCTGCCGGTAAGCCCCGTGAATATCTGTTTCAAACCCCGGGAAACGGGCACCTATTTCACATAGCATCTGCAGGAATTCCAGTACCGGCAGACTCTGTTGTGTGATCATTTCTCCGGGCATCACCAGCGGTACTCCGGGCGGATATGGCAGGATCATATTGGCATTTACCCTGCCGGCGACCTCTTCGAGATAGACTTCTTCCGTCTCCCCTTTCAGTGCCTGATGAAAAGCCTGATAAGGAGTGATTACCATTTCCGGCAGAACATCGAAGGCGCGGTACATTAAATCAGGCAAGTTATGATGCATTACACATTGGTGAATATTTTCAGCCAGCGTCTGAATTCTCATCTCTTTATAGAACTCAGGCGCTTCACTGTACAGCGAAGGCAGCATATTTTTAACTTTCAGGTTCAGGTCAAAGGCGCGTTTAAACTCCGTCAGCGCCCGTAATAAACTCAGCGCCCGGGTTTTATCTATACCGATACTGAACAGGAATAACAGATTATAGGGACCTGTTTTTTCGACAATAATATCGTGTTCATCCAGGTATCTTGCAACAATGCTGGCCGGAATACCAAAAGGCGTCATTGCCCCCTGATGGTCCATTCCGGGGGTAAGTAAGGTGATTTTTACCGGATCAAGGTACATATGCCGGTGATCAATATCCTTAAAGCCATGCCAGGTACTGCCGGGGGTTAATTCCCAGCATTCAGTCCGGGAAATATCTTCCGGCTGCCAGACGTCAAAAAACCAGCTGTCAGATTCTTTATAGAGCCGCTTAATCTCTTTACGGAACTTAATGGCTCTCCGGATCGAACTCTCTATCAGGTGTTTCCCTGAATTACCTTTCATCATCGCGGCCGCCGTTTCAGCAGAGGCGACTATCCCATAGTGCGGAGAGGTGGTGGTATGCATCATGTAAGATTCATTGAAAGTATGCTCATCAATGTCCCCTTTCACATGGATCATTGATGCCTGAGAAAACGCAGCCAGCAGTTTATGGGTCGACTGGGTTTCATAGATGGTTTTTCCGGCTGTCCTTTCACCACTCATTCCGCATTTTCCCTGATAAATCGGATGAAAATTAGTATAGGGAACCCAGGCTGAATCAAAATGAATCGAGCTGACATCAAGGGTATCTTTAATAAAATCAGTATTATACAGCAGACCGTCATAAGTAGAGTTAGTGATCACCGCATGTACCGGCCAGCTGGCTCCGGGAGTACTGTCGACCCGATGGCTGATCGTTTCATGACTAAACTCAGCGCAGGGGATTCCGCCTAAAATGCCATAAGAGTTACGGGTTGGGCGGAAATAAACCGGAATAACATCACTCATCATCATTAAATGGGTCAGCGATTTATGGCAGTTCCGGTCAATAAGCAGAGTACTGCCTGCCGGGGCCGCGTACATCCCCACAATTTTATTCGCGGTCGAAGTACCATTGGTCACGATATAACTGCGGTCAGCATTAAATATACGTGCAATATAATCTTCTGCCTCTTTATGGGGACCGCTGTGATCCAGTAAAGATCCCAGTTCAGAAACAGAGATCGAGATATCCGACTTCATGGTGTTACCACCAAAGAAATCATAGAATAATGCCCCCGCCGGACTTTTTAAAAATGCAGTTCCGCCCATATGTCCGGGAGTACAAAAAGTATACTTACCCTCACGTGCATATTTAAATAACTCGCGGGTTAACGGGGGTAATATCTTATTCACATAATCGCGGGTATTTTGCTCGATTTTAAGAGCAATATCATCTGCCGCGCCCAGTGCATACTCAAAAAAACGGATTTGCATTCGCAGTTCATTCAGGCTGACATCGAGTGACGAATAGTTATTGGCAAAAGCATACAGGGGCAGATAATCATTAATTTTACTGATATCCTCACACAGGCTAAGATTATAAGAGTCCCAGTCAAAGATAACACCGCAAATCCTGGCATTATTTTCCAGCAGGCGTAATAAGTCATCACGGTTATTTGGATAAACCACAGAAAAACCTTTCTCCTCCAGAGCATTATGCAACTGCCGGACAGGTTCCTCTTTAAAATACACACCAAGATGATTCATAACAGCAATGATATTCATAACTCAGTCCTTTTTATATTCTGGTTAACAGTTCAGAAAAAGCGTGACACTCCCCATACCGGTGAAGAGTGTTATTTATTTAATGGCGTTACCGTCGGGTCGGCGGGATGTATTTTTTTCGCGTAGAACATCAGGATTATCAGGCTGACAATAAATGTCCCGGAGATTTCAAATGAGCTGGCACCTGAAATAGCAATAAAGCAGAAAATACATCCCAGTACAGCGCAGATAAGACTGATAATATTTTTAATATTAATCCCTTCAAACCTGATTAAATCGATACAGGAATAGAAATAGGGCAACATTGTCAGTAAAACAGCGATTCCTGTAAGCTCACCAAATAAATCTGAGGCCTTCCCTCCCTGAGAATTCATCAGGGTGATTAATATCATTAATGCCGTCATTTTACAGGAAGCCAGCAATAACCCTTTTTTAGGTACCCCGTCAGCATTCATTTCTCCGTAGATCTTCGGAAAATTACCATCATTTGCTGCCCTGACGCCGGCCTGTCCCACCAGCATCATCCAGGATCCCAGTGATGTCAGGCAGGCAAATGCTGTAAAGGCTGATACCAGCGGTGCGGCCCAGCGACCAACAATCGCTGAAGTACTTACGGCAAAAGGTGCTCCTGAGGCTGCCATCTGCGCGGCCGGGAACATACCGGAGATCACCTGAGTCGCGGCAATATAGATAAAACCGGCAATGGCCGTACCCAGCATGGTGGCTAAAGGGACCGTCCGTTTCGGATTACTGACCATTCCACTACTGACAGCCGCAGATTCAACCCCGACAAAAGCCCACAGACAGAGCAAAATACTGTTAATTACAGCATGAGAGTCACTGACAGATGAAGTATTCCAGTTGGCATGATAAGTTGCTATCGAGAACCAGTGCCAGCCGGCAACAGCGGTGATAATCACCGGAATCAGCACCAGAATTAATCCGAGGGTGGTCAGACGGCTGACCCAGGTTCCGCCCAGCATATTAATAAACGTGAAAATCCATACTGCAACAATACAGGCAATACCGGCCGGGATCGGCTGAGACAAGATGGGAAAAAAAGTTGACAGGTAGGATATCGCCGTAATACCGATGGCAAGGTTACCAATCCAGTTTGCATGGTAATACAGCACTCCGGTCTGAAAACCAAATGCCGGAGAGAGTTCACCTGCATAAGCAATCGGCCCTCCTTGCTGCGGATTTTTCGTCGCCAGCCGGGCATAGACATAAGCCAGAGACATGGCGCCAATCAGTGATATTACCCAGCCCCAGAGGGATATTCCGCCGATGGCCGCCAGATTGGCAGGGAGTAATGCAATACCACTGCCCATCATATTTCCGGCCACCACGCCGGTACAGGCAATAAGACCTATTTTACGGGTTTGAGACATAATAGTTTCTCCTGGTTTTTATTACAGAAATCAGCCGCTGAATACTGCCGGTTCCTGTCGTATGCCAGAGAGACTATGCAAACCCTAAGATAAATACATACGGTTACTATTTATTAATTATGAATTATAAAAAACTGACTTCTGAGTTATTCCGGAGAACGCCGGTACTCAATAAATAGCTCAGGATTTTATCAACACCATGAGATATAACGTTTTTTCTGAGAGTTACTCTGCCCCTCCCACGGATCTTATAATTCCCCTGTTATCTGAGGTCAGAAAACTTTTCCAGATACGGAACCACTTTCCCCAGCGGGGTCTGGAAAACACCATTTTCAATCCAGTAAAGGGTTTGTTTTGTTGGCTGAAGATTAAAAGAGGTTATATAACTGTCAGCCGCCAGCTGATTATCGCCTTTCAGTTCATAAACTTTTCCCTGCAAAATAAAATTCAGCCATGAATATTCATTTATGATGCCATTATGAATCATGGTATCCGCCTTCTGTACATCACCCTCACCTAACGCATTTATCGTCATTATCTGATAATAAATACCGCGGGTTTCCTTATCATTGATATTTTCCAGACTGTTCACTTCCTGAATAAAGGCCAGCTGCCGGGATCCGCTAAAAGGCTGTTCAGAATTATGTAAGGTATCTGCCAGTATTTTTTCAACTACAGCAACCTTAAAATCGGGCTGCTGCCGGATAACATCACTCAGTAATGCACTGGCCTGATTCAGTGAATCTATATCGCCTTTCATCAGTAACTGCCGGGCACGATAATATTGTTGCATCACACTGCTGTTACCCGGAGTATACTGGCGTAACAATGTCGCCAGTGGTACAGGCCATTGCTGTTTCAGTACCAGCGATAGATTACGGATAAGATCATTCTGGATCGCCAGCGCATTATCTCTGGTGATAAAATAACGCTGCTCCAGCATCACGGTTCGCGAGGCATGATCCGTCAGTTGTACCGACATAAAACATTGTTGTGCCCGGTAATGACGCTGATTTATAAACGCAATCGACAGCGTTTTCCCCGGATAACCGGCCAGAGTATTTTCTCCGCTACTTTTGTCTCTGATACGCCATCCTGAGTAAGTATTAAACAGCCTGCTAATGACATCACTCAGCCCTGAAACGTATACATACTGGGACTGCCACTGATTACAGGAATTGCCCGGCATCAGCCGGATATCAATATCACGGGGATTAATCATTTCCGGTGGCATATTGGCCGGGCGGGAAAAAGTACGGGCAGAGTTGTACGCCAGCACGATCAGGGCAATGCATACGGCCAGCGTAAGCAGGAAGCACAGCAAAGTCCCCCGTGACCTAAAGGCCGCAGACGGCAGCAGTACCCTGTGGTGGCGGAGACTGGCCTGTCTCTGAGGATTTTCATGGCATAATGAACTTGCGTCAGGCTGACATACTTCACCACTGACAGCGGCAACCAGTTTATATCCTCGTTTCGGGACCGTAATAATATACTCCGGGCTGCCGGCCTGATTATCTTTCAAAGACTTACGTAACTCAGAAATGGACTGGGTGACAACATGTGGTGTGACAAAGGTGCGTGTCCATATCTGTGCTATCAGTTCATCACGACTGAGCACGACCTCCGGATGACGGGAAAAAAAGACTAACAGATCAATCAGTCTTGGTTCCAGATTCACCACCCGTCCGGGGCGGGAAATCTGATTCAAGGCAGGAGAAACTAACCATTCACCGATACGAATTTCGGCGTGTTCCATAGAAAACTCATCTGACCGCACAAGGTAAGCGAGATTCTAACCAAAATTATTCCCTCTTCTTTGCGCAGGCCCTTATCTCTGGCAGATCTCCAGCGGTAAACCATCAGGATCGCAAAAAAAGGTAAAAGGCTTACCGGTCAGAGAATCAATACGTACTGGCTCACACTCCACCCCGCGCTGCCGTAATACGGCAACCGACTCATCGATATCATCAACACTGAATGCCAAATGGCGTAAGCCCGTCGCCTCAGGAAAGCTCAGTCGCGGTGGTGCATCAGGAAAGGAAAAGAGTTCAATAAGATAACTACCGTTCAGCGCCAGATCACCTTTCCAGGAATCCCTTGCTTCACGGTAGGTTTCCTGCAACAAGGTAAAACCGAGAGTATCACAATAAAAGGCACGGCTTTGCTGATAGTCAGACGCAATAATGGCAATATGATTAATACTTTTTAGTCCGGGCATACACGGGGCTCCTGTGAGTTCTGACCCTCAGCATACGCTAAAATCCTCTGCCAGCAGAGAGTGATTAGCCGATAACATGCTGTATTACGCCCATAAAAAAGGCCGCATTACGCGGCCTCAGAACATCAGAATAATCAGGCGTAGCCGTAATTCATCAGACGCTGATAACGGCGATCCAGTAACTCATCTTTACTCAGTACATCAAGTTCAGCTAAATCAGCCAGTAATTGCTTTCTCAGAGATTCGGCAATCACTTCCGGATGACGATGGGCGCCACCTAATGGTTCCGGAATCACCGTATCAATCAGATCCAGTTCCTGCAGGCGGTTAGCAGTAATCCCCATCGCCTCAGCCGCCAGTGGTGCTTTATCTGCACTTTTCCACAATATAGACGCACAGCCTTCCGGGGAGATGACAGAATAGGTACTGTATTGCAGCATATTCACTTTATCACCCACACCGATAGCCAATGCACCACCGGAACCGCCTTCACCAATCACAGTACAAATGACCGGCACTTTCAGGCCGGACATTTCACGTAAATTACGTGCAATGGCTTCAGACTGACCGCGCTCTTCCGCACCAACCCCAGGGTAAGCCCCCGGAGTATCAATAAAGGTAATCACCGGCATGTTAAAACGTTCAGCCATTTCCATCAGGCGCAGTGCTTTACGGTACCCTTCAGGCGCTGGCATACCAAAGTTACGACGAATCTTTTCTTTGGTTTCACGACCTTTCTGATGACCAATAATCATCACCGGACGGCCTTCTAACCGCGCAATACCGCCAACGATAGCTTTATCATCGGCATAAGCACGGTCGCCTGCCAGTTCATCAAAATCATCGAATGCGTGACGAATATAATCCAGGGTATAAGGACGCATAGGATGACGCGCAAGCTGCGCTACCTGCCATGCTCCAAGATCTGAGAATATTTTACGTGTCAGTTCTACGCTTTTTTCACGCAGACGCTGCACTTCCTCATCCAGATTAATATCGTGTTTTTCATCCTGACGACCAATTGACGTCAGCGAATCAATTTTCGCTTCAAGTTCTGCAATTGGTTGTTCAAAATCCAGGTAATTAAGACTCATAATGTTCCTGTTTTAGTCAAACTCCAGTTCCACCTGCTCCGATCCTATCAAAGAACGTAAATCGTTAAGCAGACGATCACTGGGCGAGATTCGCCACGATGCACCAAAGCGCAACCTTGCCCGAGCATCCTCTCTCTGATAGTAGAGATGTACCGGAATGGTCCCCGAACGATACGGCTCCAGGGACTGACGGAGACGGTTTAAAAGCTGGTCATCAATTTGCCTGTCCGTCAGCGAGATAGCAAGACCACGGGCATATTTTTCCCGGGCTTCGTCAATATCCATCACTTCTCTGGCGGTCATTTTCAGCCCGCCACTGAAGTCATCAAAGCTGACTTGTCCGCTAACGATCAGAATACGATCTTTTTCCAGCAGATGCTGGTATTTATCAAGCGCATCAGTGAAAAGCATTATCTCCAGACGACCTGAACGATCATCCAGAGTACAGATGCCAATACGATTTCCTCGTTTGGTCACCATAACACGCGCTGCCAAGACTAAACCGGCAGCAACTGTTATCTTACCACGTTCTGTCGGGTGCATATCTTTCAGACGCGCTCCGCCGACATACCGCTCAATTTCTTTCAGGTACTGGGTGATAGGGTGCCCGGTCAGATACAACCCGAGGGTCTCCCTTTCACCGTCCAGCTGAACCTGTTCCGGCCACGGCATAACACTGGCATACGACTGTTCAACCTGCTCCGGCTTTTCGGCCAGTACGCCAAACATATCTGCCTGACCGATTGCTTCCGCTTTTGCATGCTGATCTGCAGCTTTCAGCGCCGCATTCAGAGAGCTCATTAATGCTGCACGATGAGGCCCTAACCTGTCAAAGGCTCCGGACATTATCAGTTTTTCCATCACCCGGCGATTAATTTTTTTAATATCTGTTCTGGCGCACAGATCAAACAGCTCTTTAAAGTATCCGCCTTGATGACGAGCGTCGAGAATCGCTTCAATCGGGCCTTCACCCACGCCCTTGATCGCACCTATACCGTAGACAATTTCACCGTCATCATTGACATGAAAGGGGTAGAGTCCGGAGTTAATATCCGGTGGCAGTACCTTCAGACCCATACGCCAGCATTCATCAACCAGACCGACCACTTTTTCAGTGTTATCCATATCCGCAGTCATAACTGCGGCCATAAATTCTGCCGGATAGTGGGCTTTTAACCACAGTGTCTGGTAGGAGACTAAGGCATAAGCTGCTGAGTGTGATTTGTTAAATCCATAGCCGGCAAATTTTTCCACCAGGTCAAAAATTTTCATCGACAGTTCGCCGTCGATACCCATCGACTCGGCACCGTCACGGAAGACTGAGCGCTGCTTAGCCATTTCTTCCGGTTTCTTTTTACCCATGGCACGGCGCAACATATCTGCCCCGCCCAGAGTATAGCCTGCCAAAACCTGGGCTATCTGCATTACCTGTTCCTGATACAGGATAATGCCATAGGTCGGTTCCAGCACCGGTTGCAGTGATTCATGCTGCCACTGAATATCCGGATAAGAGAGCTCTTCACGGCCATGCTTACGGTCAATAAAGTTATCAACCATCCCCGACTGTAAGGGACCGGGGCGGAACAGTGCCACCAGCGCGATCATATCTTCGAAACAGTCAGGTTTCAGACGTTTAATCAGGTCTTTCATCCCCCGGGATTCAAGCTGGAAAACCGCAGTAGTTTCCGAACGCTGCAGCATATCGAAGCTTTTTTTATCATCCAGCGGGATGGCGGCAATATCAATCGGCTCCAGACCCTGCTTTTCACGACGCGGGTTGATCATCTTCAGCGCCCAGTCGATGATGGTCAGCGTACGCAGCCCCAGGAAGTCAAATTTGACCAGCCCTGCATATTCCACATCGTTTTTATCAAACTGGGTGACCGGATGCTCACCATGTTCATCACAATACAGGGGGGCAAAGTCTGTAATTCTGGTTGGCGCAATCACCACACCGCCGGCGTGCTTACCGGCATTACGGGTTACTCCTTCCAGTTTACGCGCCATATCGATCAGCGCCCTGACCTCTTCGTCAGCATCGTAGATTTCAGGCAGCTGTGGCTCTGCCTCAAAGGCTTTCGCCAGGGTCATACCGGGGTCAGGCGGCACCAGCTTGGAAATCCGGTCGACAAAACCATACGGGTGGCCCAGTACCCTGCCGACATCACGGATAACCGCTTTCGCGGCCATGGTACCGAACGTAATAATCTGTGAAACCGCATCACGCCCGTACATTTCGGCCACATGATCGATCACCTGGTCGCGTTTCTCCATACAGAAATCGACGTCGAAGTCTGGCATAGAGACACGTTCGGGGTTAAGAAAGCGTTCGAACAGCAGGTCGAATTCCAGCGGGTCCAGATCGGTAATTTTCAGGGCATAAGCCACCAGAGAACCGGCACCGGATCCCCTGCCCGGCCCGACAGGTACGCCATTGTCTTTCGACCACTGGATAAATTCCATGACGATCAGAAAGTAGCCGGGGAAGCCCATCTGGTTAATCACACCCAGTTCAATATCCAGACGCTCATCATAGGCTGGTCGTTTTTCAGCACGGACCGCAGGATCAGGAAACAGAAACTCAAGACGTTCTTCCAGCCCTTTCCGGGAACTGGCCACCAGGAAGTCCTCGGTACTCATCTCCCCGGTCGGAAATTGTGGCAGAAAATATTCGCCCAGCCGGACAGTCACATTACAGCGGCGGGCTATTTCGACACTGTTCTCCAGCGCCTCAGGAATATCTGCAAACAATTCGCACATTTCTTCTTCAGTGCGCAGATATTGCTGAGGGCTGTACAACCGCGGACGTTTAGGATCGTCGAGGGTATAGCCATCATGTATCGCGACACGGATTTCATGAGCATCAAAATCGGTGCTCTGCAGAAAACAGACGTCATTAGTAGCTACCACCGGCAGGTGATGTCTGATTGCCAGTTCAACGGCCTGATGCAGGTATTCTTCCTCATCAGGACGCCCGGTACGATGCAATTCCAGATAGAAACGATCAGCAAAATGTTGCTGATAAAAAGACAGACACTGTTCTGTCAGGTTGTCATTACCGCGTAATAAACTCCGGCCGATATCCCCTTTCCGGCCGCCGGATAGCAGGATAAGTCCTTCACTCAGTTCTGCCAGCCAGTCACGATCAATCACCGGGCCCTGAGGGCCATAGCCCCGTTGGTAAGCTTTCGATATCAGTAATGTCAGGTTCTGGTAACCGGTATTATTTGCCGCCAGTACCGTCAGTGCACTTAATTCATCCCCCGTCAGCTCACTGGCTACCAGGAAGTCGGCACCGATAATCGGTTTAATCCCGGCCCCGTGGGCTGCACCATAGAATTTCACCAGCCCGCACAGATTAGTAAAATCGGTGATCGCAATGGCCGGCATATTCAGGGAGGCGGCGGCTTTTACCAGAGCACCCGTTTTTGCCAGTCCATCGATCATGGAATAGTCGCTGTGTACATGCAGGTGTATAAAACGGGGTTCAGCCATCAGAGTATCCGGTATGCGGTTCAGGGTAGATAAAGCGTTATTTGCCGGCGGCAGCCAGTACATTTCGTACCGGAGCAAAGCTGCGTCGATGCTGCGGTGTTGCGCCGAGTAAGCTCAGTTTTTCCAGGTGATAAGGGGTCGGATACCCTTTATGTCTGGCAAAGCCATACCCCGGATAGGCCGCATCCAGTGCCGCCATTTCAAGATCCCGCGTCACCTTAGCAATAATAGAGGCTGCGCTGATTTCCGCTACCAGGCTATCACCTTTCACCACCGCCTGTGACTTCATAGGCAATGCCGGACAGCGATTACCATCAATCAGAACAAAATCCGGTACCACTGTCAGCCCGGCAACAGCCCGCTGCATTGCCAGCATAGTGGCATGCAGGATATTCAGCTGATCAATTTCTTCCGGCTCTGCACGACCGAGGCTCCAGCACAATGCTTTCTGTTTGATTTCGTCAAATAACGCCAGCCGGCGTTTTTCTGTCAATTTTTTTGAATCAGCCAGACCGTCGATCGGGTTTTCCGGGTCGAGGATCACTGCCGCGGTCACCACCGCACCGACTAACGGGCCTCGCCCGACTTCATCGACGCCGGCAATACAGGTTGCCTGCGGATAAATAAAACGACTCATGAGATTAACTCCAGCACAGCCTGTGCTGCCTGTTGATCCGCATTCCAGCGGATTTGTTGATGCAACTCGCTAAATACCTGCAACAGAGCAGTTCTTTCTGGCCCCTGATGCAGTAAAGGTTCGAGAGCCGTCGCTAAGAGCTCCGGCCGGCACGCTTCCTGGAGAAGTTCTTTGACCACTTCCCGTCCGGCGAGTAAGTTCGGTAACGAGACCCATTCGGTTTTTACCAGCTTTTTAGCCAGCCAGAAAGTGAAGGGTTTCATACGATAACCGACAACCATCGGACATTTTGCCAGCATGCATTCCAGAGCGGCGGTACCTGACGCCAGAATAGCAGCATCACTGGCAATCATCACATCGCGGGCCTGGCCATCCGTCAGATGCAGAACCAGTTCCGGTGCAACCCTGGCTTTTATTTCTTCAAACTGTTCGCGGCGTTTTGCATTCACCATTGGCACCACAATTTCCAGTGCCGGATAGCGCTGACGCAGCAGTTGTGCCGCCTTCAGAAAGTCGGCGCTCAGCATTTCGACTTCAGCACTGCGGCTGCCTGGTAGTAATGCAAGGCATAATGCATCAGGTTCTATCGATAATCTGGCGCGGGCAGCAGATTTGTCCGGCTGCAGGGGCAGACTGTCGGCCATGGTATGACCAATAAACCGGCAGGGGACATCATATTTATCATAGAACGCTTTTTCAAACGGCAGAAACGCCAGTACCAGGTCAGTATTGCGGCCTATTCTGAAAACCCGCTTCTGTCGCCATGCCCAGACCGAAGGGCTGACATAATGAATGGTGCGGATGCCGGCTCGTTTCAGCCTGCCTTCCAGAGGAATATTAAAATCTGGCGCATCAATACCGACAAAGACATCCGGTTTCAGGGCCGTCAGGCGTTTAGTCAGGTCACGACGGATATGTAATAACCGGGGAAGTCGTTCAAGCACTTCCACAATGCCCATAACGGCCAGCTCTTCCATGTCGTACCATGCTTCACAGCCTTCCGCCTGCATCAGCGGGCCGGCAACACCAACGAAACGAATATCAGGATGTTTTGCTTTTAAGGCCCGGATCAGGCCTGCACCAAGAATATCGCCGGAGGTTTCTCCGGCGATCAGTGCTACTGTCAGAGGACGCATCGCCATTCGTTACCGAATGATGCCGCGGGTTGAACGGTCAAAAAAGTCATAGAATGGCTGAACTTCACTGTGCTGTTTAGCCAGCGCTTCTATTTCCGGTTTTACTTCGTCCAGAGTTTTCCCGCTGCGGTACAGGAGTTTATAAGCATTACGAATAGCGTGTAATGCCTCTTTACTGAAGCCCCGGCGTTTCAGACCTTCAATATTAATACCATACGGTGTGGCGTGGTTACCTTGCGCAATAACATACGGCGGAACATCCTGCGCCACTCCGGAACAACCGCCAACCATGACATGAGCACCGATAGTGCACCACTGATGCACGGCAGTCATACCACCGATAATCGCATAATCATCTACCGTCACATGGCCGGCAAGTGTCGCATTATTGGCAAAAATACAGTGATTACCCACCTGGCAGTCATGAGCAATATGGGTATTGATCATTAACAGATTATCACTGCCAACGACGGTGACTCCACCGCCCTGCGTTGTTCCGCGATGAATCGAGACACTTTCGCGAATACGGTTACGATCACCGATCTCTACACGGGTTTCTTCTCTGGCGTATTTGAGATCCTGGTTTACTTCACCAATCGAAGCAAACTGATAGATTTCGTTCTCTTTACCAATTCGTGTATGGCCGTTGATAACGACATGAGACTTTACTACCGTCCCTTCGCCGATCTCAACATGTGGTCCGATAACACAAAACGGGCCAATCTGAACGCCAGGTCCGATAATGGCACCGTCTTCGATAACAGAGCTGGGATGAATGCTGGCGGTTTTATCAATCACGTTTATGCCTCCCGGCTACGTGCACACATCATTGTTGCTTCACAGACAACTTTGCCATCAACAGTAGCAACGCCACTGAAACGCGTCAGACCGCGACGGGTTTTCTCAAAAGTGACTTCCATCACCATTTGATCTCCCGGCACTACCGGACGCTTGAAACGTGCGTTATCAATACCGGCAAAGTAGTAAAGCTCGCCTGGTTCCAGTTTACCTACGCTTTTAAATGCCAGAATACCGGTTGCCTGAGCCATTGCTTCCAGAATTAACACACCAGGCAGAATAGGTTTGCCCGGGAAATGCCCCTGGAAAAATGGCTCATTGACAGTTACGTTTTTAACGGCACGCAGGTACTTATGGGGTTCGAACTCCACAACACGGTCAACCAGCAAAAACGGGTAGCGGTGAGGCAGCAGTTCCAGAATCTCTTCAATTTTCAGAGTATGTATTTCAGTAGTCAAAATACTCTTCCTGTCCTAAAAATCTGTTAGCAATAGTAACACGACCCGCATGCCCGGATGATGCACCGCAGGTCGCAAATATAAAAATATCGAATCAGCCCGCTTAACCGCGCAGATTTACTGAGAAATCCCGGTCATATCCGCGGAGCGGGCCTGTAAATTATGGTTAGTTCTCTTTACCGACTTTACGCTCAATAGCTTTGAGTCGTTTACTCATCTCATCGATATTCATCACCAGCGCAGCTGTTTTACGCCAGGCTTTATTCGCCTGAAGAGGTATACCGGAAGAATAAACCCCCGGTTCGGTGATAGGCCGCATCACCATACCCATACCAGTTACCGTCACTTTATCGCAGATTTCCATATGACCGTTGATCACACTGGCACCGCCAATCATACAGTAACGACCGATTTTCAGACTTCCGGCCATAATAACACCACCGGCTACGGCAGTATTGTCACCAATTATAACATTGTGTGCAATCTGACACTGGTTATCTATGATAACACCATTACCAATCCGGGTGTTATCCAAAGCACCACGGTCAATCGTTGTACAGGCTCCGATTTCGACACGGTCCCCGATAATCACCGACCCGAGTTGCGGTATTTTGACCCAGTTACCGCGATCATTTGCGTAACCAAAGCCATCAGCACCGATAACTGTCCCTGACTGGATCAGGCACTGTTCACCAATTTCAATCTCATGGTAAACAGAGACATTCGCCCACAAGCGTGTACCGGCACCAATACGGGTATTTTTACCGATAAAGCATCCGGCACCGATAACCACATTATCGCCCAGTTCAACCCCGGACTCGATAACCGCATTCGCCCCGATAGCCACGTTAGCACCCAGCGTTGCTTGCGGGGAGATCACCGCACCCGGCGCAATATTTTCTGCCGGTGCAGGGGTACTGTCGAGGATTTGTGCCATTCTGGCGTAAGTCAGATAAGGATCTTTCACGACCAATGCTGCGCTATGGCACCATGCCAGATCTGCTTCCGTCAGCACCACAGCATCTGCTTTGCAGTGCGCAAGTTGCTCGCGGTAGCGACTGTTTGCCAGGAACGTGATTTTCCCGCCTGTTGCGGATTGCATAGAAGCAATGCCGGAGATGGCGATATCGCCATCTCCGTGCAATTCTGCATCTAACTGCTGAGCTAAATCAGCCAGTCGAATAGATGACATCAAATTATTTAACCTGTTTCAGTACGTCAGCAGTGATATCTTTCGCGCTGGTTGCATAAGCAACAGCATTGGAATCAATAACAACATCATAGCCTTCGCTGTCCGCAACTTTCTTCACTGCGTCCTGGATACGGCTCAGCAGTTTGTTACGTTCTTCGGTCTGACGACGACGGTTATCATCTTCAAACGCCTGTGCTTTTTCTGAGAAGCTTTCACGTTTCGCCATGATATCTTTCTCTGTGCGAGTACGATCACTTGCTTTCATCGTTGAAGCATTACGCTGGAAGTTCTGCATCTGAGCCTGAAGTGCACGCTCCTGAGTCTGGAGATCAGTTGCACGACCCTTGAACTCGTTCTCCAGCTGACGGGCAACCGCAGCACGCTGTGGTAACTGCTGGAAAATACTGGACACGTTGACTACTGCAATTTTGTCAGCGGCCTGTGCTGCTACCGAAGAAGCAGCCAGAGCGAGACCAAGACCTGCGGCACATAACAACTTTTTCACTATAAACTCCTTACCATCACCGTTTGTGTCAGAGACACTATTTTTGCAAAACAAAACAGCATGAATGCTGTTTTGTTGCAATGCTCTTCAGGAAGTCGCAGCCCGGTAATTACCAGGTGTTACCGATATTAAACTGGAACTGCTCCGCTTTATCGCCATCATATTTCTTGATGGGCTGCGCGTAAGAGAACACCAGCGGACCTAACGGCGACATCCATTGTAATGCAATACCACTGGATACCCGAACGTTACCGGGTTTACTGTAATCCGGAATACCTAACGCTTCGGTTTCTGCAGTGTTCTGCCAGTTAGTATCCCATACCGTACCGGCATCAACAAATACCGACGTACGCAGTGAGCTACTGTATTTTTCACTGACAAACGGCGTCGGGGTGATCAACTCAAGGCTGGTCACTGCCATAGCATTACCACCGACCGCATCATCCGACTTACAGATGCTGCCACTGTTAGTACCACAGTTCGAATCCGTTCCGTACTTATAATAGACCGCTTTCGGCCCTACCGTATTCGACTGGAAACCACGTACCGTGCTGGAACCACCGGCGTAGAAGTTTTCATAGAACGGCATCTCTTTACCGCCCAGACCGTCACCGTATCCCAGACGGCTGCGGCTTAATAATACCCAGGTCCGGTCCTGATTCAGCGGTACATACTGCTGAGAATCCAGAGAGACTTTATAGTAACTGTTGTCTGAGCCCGGGATAGTGACCTTACCGTTCAGATTAGTACGGTTACCGGAGGTCGGGAAGAAACCACGGTCCAGCGTATTGTAGGTCCAGCCATAGTTAAAGGTGAAATCATCACTGGAATAAGAGCTGTCGTCATTATCCGTAGACAAATTTTTATCCAGAGACTTAAAGTAACGCCACATGGCGATCTGTGGTTGCATATTCGACAGATCATTATGCACATAGCCTAAGCCAACCCGTAACGAGTTATTCTCGTTCACCGGGAAGCCCAGTGTCCCGTCCAGACCATAACTGCGGTTGGTATAGTCAGACAGATCAGCATCATCGGCTTTAAAGTCATTATAGAACAGACGTCCGCCGAGGCTTACACCATCCACAGTGAAATACGGGTCTGTCATCGACAGTTCGGCGTAGGTCTGGTAATCATTTTTGGTACCACTGATACCTACCGTATTACCGGTACCCATCCAGTTTTCCTGGGTAACCCCGACCTGGAAGCTGACACCACTTTCAGTACCGTAACCGACACCAATATTAAAGGTGCCGGTATTACGCTCTTTCACTTTGTAGATGACATCAACCTGATCCGGAGACCCGGGAACCCGCTGGGTATCGACGTCAACAGTTTCGAAGTAACCGGTACGGTTCAGACGCTCTTTGCCCTGCTCGACCAGGTTGCTGCCCAGCCATGCACCTTCCATCTGACGCATTTCACGGCGTAATACAGAATCTTTGGAGGTATCGTTACCTTCAAAGATAACCTTACGCACATAATAACGGTTACCCGCATTGACACTGATGTGTAATTTTACGGTTTTGTCTTTGTCATTAATTTCCGGCTGAGTCATGACCTGCGGATAGGCATATCCGTAGTTACCCAATAACTTCTTGATGCTGTCTTCAATCCGGGTAACTTTCGTTCCGTTATACAACTCTCCTGGCGGAATCTTTGCCAGTTGTTCTATTTCGGCAGAATGCCCTGCCATATCGCCATTAACTTCAACACCGGCAATCTTATACTGAGCACCTTCGGTAATATTAACGGTGATATAGATTCCTTTTTTGTCCGGCGTCAGACTGACCTGAGTCGAATCAATATTGAATCTTGCATAACCACGCTCCAGATAGAAACTGCGCAGGTTTTCCAAATCGCCCGCCAGTTTCTGCTTCTGATACTTACGGTCAGCCACCAGGTTCCACCACGGAACATCGTCACGCAGCTGGAAACGGGAAATCAATTCATCAGAACTGAACGCTTTGTTACCGACAATATTAATCTGCTGAATTTTAGCAGAAACACCTTCGGTAAAGACCAGTTTCAGATCGACACGGTTACGTGGCAACGGAGTGACGATTGCTTTTACATTGGCTGAGTATTTACCCACGCTGTAATAGAAATCTTCCAGTCCTTTTTCGATCGAAGAAATGGTCGTACGGTCCAGAGCTTCACCGACCCGCACACCCGAAGCTTCGAGATTCTGCTTCAGTTGATCATCTTTTACCGCTTTGTTTCCGGAAAAGGTGATACTGGCAATCGTCGGACGTTCTTTGACCTGAACGATCAGGTTATTACCGTCACGCAGAACCTGAACATCTTCGAAATTACCGGTTGCGAAAAGTGAACGAATAGTGTTTCTGATGTCATCATCATTAACTGAATCACCAACACGAACAGGCATGCTGAGCAATGCCGCCCCGACGGCGACTCGCTGCAACCCTTCGAAATGAATATCTTTCACTACGAAATCGTCTGCACCGTACACGGTGGCGCTGCTGAACAGCAGCGACGCTATGAGCAACTTTTTCATCGCCATCGTTATTATGCGTGTTCCTAACACATCCCCGTTTGCAGAATTCCGATCTCTACAAACGTGAGAAATCATTGAAAAGTGCAAGCCCCATTAACAACACCAGCGCAACAGAGCCAATGCGATAACTAAAGTCCTGAACTCGCTCAGACACCGGCCCGCCTTTGATCTTTTCGACCAGCAGGAAAAGCAGATGCCCACCATCTAACACCGGTAACGGGACAAGGTTAAAAATCCCCAGATTGACACTAATCAACGCCAGAAACATCAAGTAGTATATCATTCCGTATTCAGCTGAAGCCCCTGCTCCCTGGGCGATAGATATCGGCCCGCTCAGGTTATTCAGCTTAACATCACCGGTCACTAATTTTTCCAGCATCGACGCTGTCAGCTTCACAAGTTGCCAGGTTTTTACCCCGGCCTCACCTATTGCCTCGACAGGCCCATACTGCCGCAATATTTTGTACTGTTCAGGTAACGGCTGAACCCGCGGGATAACTCCCGCGAACCCCTGGTTACCCCTGCCTGCAGACTTCACTGCAGGTGTCATCGTTAAGTCACGGATTTCACCATTACGTTCAGCCTGTAGCTGCAACGGGACTCCCGGATTATCTCTGACCTCAGTAGCAAAAGATTGCCAGTTTTCTATTACTTTACCTTCGACTTTAACGATCCTGTCTCCGGCTTGCAAACCCGCGATTGCCGCAGGTGAATTTTTTTGCACCTGATCGAGGGTCGTTTCAATCACCGGCCCCTTCGGAATAATGCCCAGCGAAGTCACAGGATCCTGTTTTTCGGGATCAAATGCCCACTGCCGGAGGTCCAGGTGTTTTGTCACCACTCCAGACTGGCCGAAAGGCGCTAAGGTGATAACGGCCTGGCTGTCACCAATTTTGCCGATCAGCGCCATTCTTACAGCATCCCAGTCAGGCGTTTCGATACCATCTATCGCTTTAAGTTCCATTCCCGGCTGAATTTGGGCTTGCTGAGCAATAGAGTTGCTGGTTATTTCGCCGGTAACCGGTCTTATTCCCGGAACACCATGCATAAAAACCAGCCAGTAGGCAAATACAGCGAAGATAAAGTTAGCCAGCGGGCCGGCCGCAATAATAGCGGCGCGCTGCCCGACCGTTTTACGGGTATAAGCCTGATGCAGACGCTCTTCAGGGACTTCGCCGGCACGTTCATCCAGCATTTTGACATAACCGCCCAGCGGGATGGCGGCTATCACATATTCGGTGCCTTGTTTGTCTGTTCTGCGCCAGAGAGCGGGCCCGAAACCGATAGAGAAGCGTTCGACCCAGACGCCACAGCGCCGGGCAACCCAGAAATGGCCGAATTCATGGACAGTAATCAGGATACCTAAGCCAACAATAAAGGCACCAATATTCCACAGTATGCTTCCCATCACGACACACCTTTAAGCTATATGGAATACCAAAAGTAACAGACAGGCAAACACCGGCACCGCAGCCGTCAGGCTATCAATACGATCCAATATCCCGCCATGGCCGGGGATCAGATTACCGCTGTCTTTAATCCCTGCTTCACGCTTAAACATACTTTCGGTGAGATCACCTAATACTGAGGCAAGGGTCGCAATGATTGCGCAGATGATCAGTGTTCCGCTGTCGACCGATAACGGCGCCAGCTGTGAAAAAGCCCAGGCAATCACCGCCGAGGTAAACAGGCCACCAAGAAAGCCTTCCAGGGTTTTTCCGGGGGAAACTTTAGGCGCAAGTTTATGTTTGCCAAACAGTTTACCAAACATATAGGCACCGGAGTCCGCCCCCCAGACCAGCAACATTACAAACAGTAACCACCATGCACCGGCAAAATGATCACTTTCATAGTGGTACTGGCGTAAGGCTATCATTCCCCAGAAGAAAGGAATCAGTGTCAGGCCACCAAAGGCCAGCCGTAAAAAGCGGGAATGTCGCCACAGAGTGGCAGACTTCGGATAAGACAATACCAGCACCAGTGCTACACACCACCAGCTAAGGGAAGTGAATAATGATAATGATACCGGCGGCTGATGAATATCATGCTGGTAAGGAGGTAATGGCAACATCATTAGTGCCAGTAACAATCCAAACAATACAGCCAGCCAGATGCGTTGCTGAGTACGCATCAGTCCGGCAAACTGCCCCCATTCCCATGCTGCAAGCATACAAATTATCAGGACAATAATATTAAATCCGATCGGCGGTAACCAAAATAATGCAATGATTACCAACGGAATCAGGATCATCGCGGTAATCAAACGAGACTTTAACAAAGGTTACCCCCGGTCCATTTATGCGCCATCCGGTGCAGCACCGCCAAAACGACGTTCCCGTAAAGAGAAAGCATCCAGTGCACCCTGAAAAACATGTTCATCGAAATCGGGCCAGAGAACATCGCTGAAATAAAACTCTGCATAGGCAACCTGCCATAACAGAAAATTACTGATTCGATGCTCTCCCCCTGTCCTTATCACTAAATCAACCGGTGACAGCGTGCACAGGCACAGCTGTTCTTCCAGCATTTGTTCCGAGATATCATCAGGCTGCAGGCTGCCAGCCTGTACCTGATGTGCAAGTCTGCGCACCCCGTCAATGATATCCCAGCGTCCGCCATAGTTCGCGGCAATATTCAGTGTCAGCCCGCTGTTCTCCGCCGTCAGCGATTCGGCCTGACGGATACGTTGCTGAATTCGCGGACTGAAGCGCGTAACATCGCCAATAACTTTCAGACGAACATTATGCTTATGTAAACTTTTGACTTCACTGTCCAGCGCCCAGATGAAAAGCTCCATCAATGCAGAGACTTCCTGCTCAGGACGATTCCAGTTTTCACTGCTAAACGCATACAGTGTCAGCGCTTCCATTTCCTGCGAAACCGCAAATCTGACAGCACGTCTGACCGCTTTTGCGCCGGCACGGTGCCCCGATATACGTAACTTTCCCTGGTTTTTCGCCCAGCGTCCATTACCATCCATAATGATAGCAACATGCCTCGGCAGAGCCCTGTATGTGTCAGGGAGGTGTTCTTGGTATAGGGACGACATAATGCGTATTAAATTCCTTTCATCAGAGAGCCAGATATCTCTGAATACTTTCTGCTCGCAAACGCTTTTCCACCGTTAATCCCGGAAAAAAGCCCCCCGCGTATATCTGAAATACCAGCACGGGACTATACCATTTCCGCCTGATTCGGACAAATGGACGCTAATCAAACCTGTTATGTCAGTTTAGCCAGTACTTCTGCGGTACGAAGACGTGTCTGCTGGTCAATATCCATTACCGCCTCCACACTCTCTGGTTCCTGTAATACTGCGCTGTCCAGCATCTGCTGGTTAATTGCCGCAATATCGGTAAACCGGATACGGTGGTTAAGAAAGGCATCAACAACCATTTCATTTGCTGCATTCAGTACGGTAGTCGCTGCCTGGCCGGCAGCACAGGCATCTATTGCCAGCTTCAGACAAGGATAACGATGATAATCAGGTTCAGTAAACGTTAATGCTCCCACCCGGGTGAAGTCCAGAGGCTTCACCCCTGCCGGGATCCTCTCCGGCCACGCCATCGAATGGGCAATCGGGGTACACATATCAGGTGATCCTAACTGGGCTATCACACTGCCATCACAGTAACGCACCATCGAATGGATCACCGACTGCGGGTGGATTACCACTTCCATCTGTGCATCCGTGGCATTGAATAGCCAGCGAGCTTCTATGTATTCAAGACCTTTATTCATCATAGTGGCAGAGTCTACAGAGATCTTTTTACCCATCGTCCAGTTGGGATGGGCACAAGCCTGCGCAGGCGTCATCAGGGGCAGTTCCGTCAGCGGAATCTCACGGAAAGGTCCGCCTGAACCGGTCAGAATAACCGAGTCAACGCCACTATCACCGAGCTGAGCATACCCTAACTGCTGCTGTATCGCCGCAGGTAAACTCTGAAAAATGGCATTATGTTCGCTATCTACCGGCATCAGACAGGCGCCGGAATGATGTACCGCGTCCATAAACAATCGCCCACAGGTCACCAGCGCTTCTTTGTTGGCCAGCAGTACCCTTTTCCCTGCGCGGATTGCAGCCAGGGTAGGCAACAATCCGGAAGCACCCACAATAGCAGCCATGACCTGGTCGACTTCCGGTAATGCCGCTAATTCACACATCGCCTGAACGCCGGAGAGCACTTCAGTATTCACCTTCAATGCTTTCAGTCGCTCACGCAAATCATTCGCCGCAGCCTCATCAGCCATCGCCGCATACGCAGGACGGAATTCACAGCACTGGTCAGTCATCAGCTGTGTATTTTTACCTGCCACTAACGCAGTTATCTGATATTTATCAGGATTTTCACGAACTACCGCAAGAGTGCTGGTACCAATCGATCCGGTAGAACCCAGCAATGTCAGACGCTTCATCAATATTTCCACTCATCATCAATCGGCAGATGACCCGCCTGCAGGCCGTGGTTATCTGCAATGTAAAACGCCGCGGCAGACAGCCATCAATATGACTTTCTGCGCGGCGTTTTCGGTCTGGCAACGCGGGATTAAAACTCCATTAACTCCGCTTCTTTCTCTGCCAGGTTTGCATCAACTTTTTTGATCGCGAGATCAGTCATTTTCTGGATATCATCCTGAGCACGACGCTCGTCATCTTCACTGATTTCTTTATCTTTCAGCAAAGCTTTAACTTTATCATTGCTGTCACGACGTACGTTACGCACAGAAACACGTCCCTGCTCTGCTTCACCACGGACAATTTTGATCAGGTCTTTACGGCGTTCTTCGGTCAGCGCTGGTAGCGGGACACGAATGTCTGAACCGGCAGAGCTCGGGTTCAGGCCCAGATCAGAAGACATGATCGCTTTTTCAATTGCCGGGCTTAACGAACGATCAAACACATTGATCTTCAGTGTACGGGAGTCTTCTACAGTCACACTCGCCAGCTGACGCAGGGGCGTTGGCGCACCGTAGTACTCGACAACAATGCCATCCAGCAGAGAAGGAGAGGCACGCCCGGTACGCACTTTAGAAATGCTATTTTTAAACGCTTCTACGCATTTTTCCATGCGTACTTCAGCATCTTTTTTAATATCGTTAATCACATTAAAACCCTTGGATTCGTTTGACCTGATGTTTCTGCCTCAGGTGTAAGCAGAACGGGGTCTGTCATCATCAGTTATTCTGCACAGCACCGATGATAAATAACCAGTGTTGTCCGGAATATACCTTATTTTAATTTATGCCGACAGGGGTTACTGCCCAATCAGGGTGCCTTCTTTTTCGCCCATAACCACCCTGCGTAATGCACCGGGCTTATTCATATTGAATACCCGGATAGGCAGATTATGGTCACGTGCTAAGGTAAATGCCGCCAGGTCCATCACCTTCAGTTCACGCTCAAGAACATCCTGATAGCTTAATTTATCATGCAGTTCAGCATCCGGGGTCGTCATAGGATCCGCGGAATAAACACCGTCGACTTTAGTGGCTTTCAGTACCACGTCGGCTTCAATTTCAATACCGCGCAGACAGGCAGCAGAATCCGTCGTAAAGAACGGATTTCCGGTTCCTGCAGCAAAAATCACTACCCGGTTATTTCTCAGCTGGCTGATAGCTTCTGCCCAGCTGTAGTTATCACACACACCATTCAACGGAATTGCCGACATCAGGCGGGCATTAACATAAGCACGGTGTAACGCATCACGCATTGCCAGGCCATTCATGACGGTCGCCAGCATCCCCATATGATCACCGACTACGCGGTTCATTCCCGCTTTTGCCAGTCCGGCGCCGCGGAACAGGTTGCCCCCGCCAATCACCACTCCGACCTGTATGCCTAATTCAACCAGCTCTTTAATTTCCTGAGCCATACGGTCAAGAATGCTGGCATCAATACCAAAACCTTCGGCGCCCTGCAGGGCCTCACCGCTCAGCTTCAGAAGGATACGTTGATATACCGGTTTTGCGTTGGTCGCCATGATCATTAATTCCTGGAACATGAGTGAATAAAGAAGAGTAAATCTGGTCTGTCATCCGCTCGTTTTTATCAAAAGACTGCAGGGATGAAACTGAAAACAGTCTGTGGCGATAACACCACAGACAAAAAAGAACCGCCCTTCTGGCGGTTCTTTCAGAGCATTAAGACTGCTTGGACATCGCTGCAACTTCAGCAGCAAAATCAGACTCAACTTTCTCGATACCTTCACCCACTTCGAAACGGATAAAGTTAACAACGTCAGCACCTTTTTCTTTCAGCAGCTGACCAACAGTTTTAGACGGATCCATAACAAAATGCTGACCGGTCAGTGAAACTTCACCGGTGAATTTGTTCATACGGCCGGAAACCATTTTTTCTGCGATTTCGCGTGGCTTACCAGACTGCATCGCGATATCCAGCTGGATCTGATGCTCACGGGCAACAACATCCGCAGGAACATCTTCAGGTTTCACGTACTCAGGCTTGCTGGCAGCAATGTGCATTGCAACGTGCTTAACCAGTTCTTCGTCAGCACCGGTCGCAGCAACCAGAACACCGATACGTGCACCGTGCAGGTAAGAACCGACAACATCACCTTCCAGACGTGCGATACGACGGATGTTGATGTTTTCACCGATTTTAGCTACCAGCGCAGTACGCTGTTCTTCGAATTTCGCTTTCAGAGCTTCGATATCAGTGATTTTGTCTGCAACCGCAGCAGCCAGAACTTCTTTACCAAATGCCAGGAAGCCTGCATCTTTAGCAACGAAGTCAGTTTCACAGTTCAGCTCGATGATTACACCAGCGTTACCTTCAACGCTAGTCAGGATCACACCTTCAGCAGCAACGCGACCAGATTTCTTCGCAGCTTTTGCCTGGCCAGACTTACGCATGTTGTCGATAGCCAGTTCGATATCGCCGTTAGCTTCAACCAGCGCTTTTTTACATTCCATCATGCCAGCGCCAGTACGCTCGCGCAGTTCTTTTACCAGAGCAGCGGTAATGTCAGCCATTCTTCAAGTCCTCGGTTAACTGTGGTCTGTTTGTACTACCCATGAATAATAACAAACAGCATCATTTCGCAGGAGATTTACTTCGTCCAGCGGAACAGATTCACGCTCAACGAATTTTAAATAATGAAAGGGGCCTGAAGCGGCCCCTTGCAGATCACATCTGACGTTAAGGGCTCTTATGCAGAGCGAACCTTATTAGACGTTTTCTAAAGTTGTTTCTTCAGCTTGCTCAACCAGGTCCTGAGAACGACCTTCACGAACAGCAGTAGCAACAGCAGTCAGGTACAGGTTTACAGCACGGATCGCATCATCGTTACCAGGGATAACGTAATCGACGCCATCCGGATCAGAGTTAGTATCAACGATAGCAAATACCGGGATACCCAGGTTGTTTGCTTCTTTGATTGCGATGTGCTCGTGGTCAGCATCGATAACGAACAGAGCATCCGGCAGGCCGCCCATGTCTTTGATACCGCCAAGGCTGTTTTCCAGCTTAGCCAGTTCACGACCACGCATCAGCGCTTCTTTCTTGGTCAGTTTCTCGAAAGTACCGTCCTGAGACTGTGCTTCCAGATCTTTCAGACGCTTGATTGACTGACGAACGGTTTTCCAGTTAGTCAGCATACCACCTAACCAGCGGTGGTTAACGAAGTACTGATCGCAGTTACGCGCAGACTCTTTAACCGCTTCGCTTGCAGCACGCTTAGTACCAACAAACAGAATTTTACCTTTACGGGCAGAAATTTTGGTCAACTCAGCCAGAGCGTCGTTGAACATTGGTACAGTCTGCTCAAGGTTAATGATGTGAACTTTGTTACGAGCGCCGAAGATGAAAGGTTTCATTTTCGGGTTCCAGTAACGGGTCTGGTGACCAAAGTGTACACCGGCCTTAAGCATATCGCGCATGGAAACAGTAGCCATGATTACCTCTAAAAATAGATATTGGGGTTGAGCCTCCATGTATCCCATACCACCGACCTGTGAAGGCACCCCGGAGTATGTGTCGATACATGTGTGTTTTGGTCAGTCTGCATCACCGGGATATAACGCCCTGAGATACCCTGCCTTTTCACATAATGAGAATTAAACGTTCCGGGCGGGCAGAAGCCTGACCACAGATTCGTCGGCGCGTTTTATACCACAAACCGCCGGTTGACGGCAATCATTGTTGCCGTTTCTGGTCAAATTATCTTCAGACTGAAAGACCTGAGACAGTGATTAACATTGGCAGCGGTTTTGCTGGCTGTTAACATACAGGGTAATAAACTCCCTCTTTTGCCGGCCGCGGGCTGGCTGCAATCGGACTATATTCCATGGCTATTTCAATTAAGACCCCTGAAGAAATCGAAAAAATGCGTGTTGCCGGCCGTCTGGCTGCTGAAGTTCTGGAAATGATTGCTGATCATGTTAAGCCGGGCATCTCGACCGGAGAGCTGGATCGTATTTGCGACGATTATATTACTCAGCACCAGAAAGCCATCTCAGCCTGCCTCGGCTATCATGGTTTTCCGAAATCAGTCTGTATTTCGATTAATGAAGTGGTATGTCACGGTATCCCCAGTGATGAGCGGCTGCTGAAAGACGGCGATATTGTCAATATCGACGTGACCGTCATCAAAGACGAGTATCATGGCGACACCTCAAAAATGTTTATTGTCGGAAATCCGACGATTCTCGGTGAGCGTCTGTGCCGCGTGACTCAGGAAAGCCTCTATCTGGCCCTCAAAATGGTAAAACCCGGCATCCGCTTACGTACCCTCGGCCGTGAAATTCAGAAATTTGTCGAAGCTCAGGATTTTTCTGTAGTACGTGAATACTGCGGTCATGGTATTGGTAAAGGGTTCCATGAAGAACCGCAGGTACTGCACTATGATGCTGATGATGGCGGTGTGGTCCTGCAACAGGGGATGACCTTCACCATCGAACCGATGGTGAATGCCGGTGATTTCCGCATCAGAAGTATGAAAGACGGCTGGACAGTGAAAACCAAAGATCGCAGCTTGTCTGCACAATATGAACATACTATTGTGGTTACTGAAAATGGCTGTGAGATTTTAACCCTCCGTAAGGAAGAAACGCTTCCTGCCATCCTGGTGAACGAAGGTTAAACCTGACAATGAATTTCTGAAAGCCGGCGATTGCCGGCTTTTTCATCTGATGAGAAGCGACAATGCCTAGCCGCCTGCCAGACGTCCCAGAAGTAATTGATAAAAATATTATTAATGCCCCGCTTCACTGGTCTGATGACATGCTGAATCGGGACAGGCTTAAACCCCGGCTGGATAACTTTCAGCGCTGGCTGGGAGAGGCCTTTGATGCCGGACAACCGGTTCACCGCTTAATTGATGCCAGAACCCGGTTTATCGACAATCTTCTGTGCCGGCTGTGGCGTTTTTTTCATTTTGATGGTGTAAACCACCTGGCACTGGTTGCCGTCGGTGGCTACGGTCGTCAGGAATTGCACCCGTTATCAGATATTGATGTACTGATCCTTAGCCGGCAGAGTCTGGATGAACAAAATGCTCACCGTGCCAGTGAACTCCTGACACTGTTATGGGATTTAAAGCTGGAGGTGGGTCACAGCGTACGTACTCTCGAAGAGTGCCTGCTGGAAGGTTTATCGGATCTGACAGTGGCGACTAATCTTATCGAATCACGGATGCTGACCGGGGATGTCACCCTGTTTCTCGAACTGCAGAAAAATATTTTCAGTGACGGTTTCTGGCCCTCTGCTGAGTTTTTTGCAGCAAAAATCGAGGAGCAGAAAGAACGTCACAAACGCTATCACGGTACCAGTTACAATCTGGAGCCGGATATTAAAAGCAGCCCGGGCGGCCTGCGGGATATCCATATGCTGCAGTGGGTTGCCCGTCGCCATTTCGGCGCAACCTCATTGCCGGAAATGGCCGGTTTCGGCTTTCTGACCCGCGATGAACGGGATGAGCTCCATCAGTGCCAGAGTTTTTTATGGCGGATCCGTTTTGCCTTACACCTTACCCTGACCCGCTACGATAACCGGTTGCTGTTTGACAGACAGCTGTCCGTCGCACAACGGCTGAATTATCAGGGCGAAGGTAACGAGCCGGTAGAACGTATGATGAAAGATTTTTATCGCGTGACCCGTGATGTCGGCGAATTAAATGAAATGCTGTTACAGTTATTTGACGAGGCGATTCTGGCCCTGCCAGCCTCAGACAAACCACAGCCTCTGGATGATGACTTTCAGCTGCGCGGTACGCTGATCGATCTGCGGGATGAACAATTGTTTATCCGTCAGCCGGAATCAATTATCCGCATGTTTAATGTTATCGTCCGAAATAAGAATATTTCCGGCATATACTCTACTACCCTGCGGTTACTACGCTACGCGATACGTACTCTCGATTACTCCCTGTGCGAAATTCCCCGCGCGCGGGTATTATTTATGGATATTCTGCGTCACCCGGGGGCTGTCAGCCGTGCTCTGGTCCCGATGCACCACCACAGTGTACTGGCGGCCTACCTGCCCCAGTGGAACAAAATTGTCGGCCAGATGCAGTTCGACCTGTTCCACGCCTACACGGTTGATGAACACACCATTCGTGTCCTGCAAAAACTGGAGAGTTTCGGCAGTGAAGACTCGCGGGCACAGCATCCGCTGTGTGTGGATATCTGGCAACGCCTGATTCAGCCGGAAATATTGCTGATTGCCGCACTGTTCCACGATATCGCCAAAGGCCGCGGCGGCGATCACTCAATACTGGGGGCTGAAGACGTTATTGAATTCGCCCGGTTACATGCACTCTCCTCCCGCGATGCACAACTGATCGCCTGGCTGGTAAGACACCATCTGCTGATGTCGGTCACCGCACAACGCCGCGATATTCAGGATCCAAATGTTATCCAGCAATTCGCCGAAATTATGCAAAATGAACGGCAGTTGCGGCTGCTGATTTGTCTGACTGTCGCTGATATCAGTGCTACCAACGAAAGTTTGTGGAATAGCTGGAAGCAAAGCTTATTGCGCGAACTTTACTTCGCCACCGAAAAACAGCTGCGACGCGGTATGGACAGCAGCCCCGACCTGCGGGAAAGAGTGCGCCACAACCGGCTTCAGGCACTGGCGTTGCTGCGAATGGATAATATTGATGAGACAAAGCTACATAAAATCTGGAACCGCTGTCGGGCAGATTATTTCCTGCGTCATACAGCCAGCCAGCTGGCATGGCATGCCCGTCATCTGTTGCAGCATCCGCTCAGTAAGCCGCTGGTATTAATCAGCCCGCAGGCGTCGCGCGGCGGTACCGAGATTTTTATCTGGAGCCCTGACCGCCCATACCTGTTTGCCACGGTTGCAGGCGAACTGGACCGCCGCAACCTCAGTGTTCACGATGCACAGATATTCACTAACCGTGATGGTATGGCAATGGATACCTTCATTGTGCTTGAACCGGACGGCAGCCCGTTAGCCCCTGACCGGCACGAGGCGATTATCCACGGGCTGACACAAGCCTTATCACAACCGGAGTGGGTTCCGCCACGGCCCCGCCGACAGTCACCACGGCTGCGCCATTTTAACGTTGATACGGAAATACGTTTTCTGCCTGCCCACACCAATCAGCGTACCTATCTGGAAATGGTCGCCCTTGATCAGCCGGGATTATTAGCACGTATCGGTACCGTTTTTGCTGAATCAGGAATATCACTGCATGGCGCAAGGATCAGTACCATCGGCGAAAGGGTCGAAGACTTGTTTATTCTGGCGGACAGTGACCGCCGAGCCCTGAGCGATAAAAAACGTGATAGTTTACAACAACGGTTGACAGAGGCACTGAATCCAAACGATAAAGTGTAATCCGGCTGGAAATCAAAACAAGTTTCCGGGACTGCAAACTTACTTTGGGGGGCTGAGTCTCAGCTCCCCGGTTGTCAGTTTTTTACCAAACCATTGATGCAGGAAATAAACAATGCAACAGTTACAAAACATCATCGAAGCCGCATTCGAACGCCGTGCCGACATTACACCAGACAATGTTGATACTGAAACCCGCGAGGCAATTACTAAAGTCGTCCTGTTAATTGACCGTGGTGAACTGCGTGTTGCGGAAAAAATTAACGGTGAATGGATCACCCATCAATGGCTGAAGAAAGCAGTATTATTATCTTTCCGTATTCATGACAACCAGGTGATAGAAGGCTCTGAAACCCGTTTCTACGACAAAGTACCGATGAAGTTTGCTGACTATGATGAAGCCCGCTTTAAAAAAGAAGGCTTCCGCGTGGTTCCTCCGGCAGCAGTACGCCAGGGGGCTTTTATTGCCCGTAATACCGTTCTGATGCCTTCCTATGTCAACATTGGTGCTTATGTCGATGAAGGGACCATGGTCGATACCTGGGCTACTGTAGGTTCCTGTGCACAGATTGGTAAGAATGTACACCTGTCAGGCGGCGTAGGTATCGGTGGTGTACTTGAGCCACTACAGGCCAACCCGACCATCATTGAAGACAACTGTTTTATCGGTGCACGTTCTGAAATCGTAGAAGGTGTTATTGTTGAAGAAGGTTCTGTTATTTCGATGGGTGTCTATATCGGCCAGAGCACTAAGATTTATGATCGTGAAACGGGTGAAGTCCATTACGGCCGTGTCCCGGCGGGTTCAGTCGTGGTTTCCGGGAATCTGCCATCTAAAGACGGCAGCTACAGCCTGTACTGCGCCGTTATCGTTAAAAAAGTGGATGCGAAAACCCTGGGTAAAGTCGGTATCAATGAACTGCTGCGTTCAATCGACTAACTGATCCGCGGTTAACCGCCTGCGTTCCCTGTCCGGGTAACTGCCTGACATATACAGGGTAGCAGGCGGATTTATTCTGCTCTGGCTCCGGCCACCCCGCAACCTGCGGTGATGACTTTACGGCTCTGGTGTATCAACCGGTGAGCACTGATTGCATCACTCATTCTGAATGTTGTTCTCTGAAAAGGTGATTGTTCATGTACGATAACTTAAAAAGTTTAGGTATTACCCACCCTGAAGAAGTTGACCGTTACAGCCTGCGTCAGGAAGCCAATAACGATATTCTGAAGATCTATTTCCGTAAGGATAAAGGGGAGTTTTTCGCGAAAAGCGTGAAGTTTAAATACCCTCGCCAGCGTAAGACCGTGGTTTCTGATCAATCCGGGCAGGGTTTTAAAGAGATTCAGGAAATAAGCCCCAACCTCAGATACCTGATCGATGAACTGGATCAGCTGTGTCAGCAGGAACAAGCTGAAGTTGACCTGAAAGTTAAGATCCTTGATGACCTTCGTCACCTTGAACTGGTCGTTTCGAATAAGATTTCGGAAATTGAGGCAGATCTGGAAAAACTCACCCGCAAATAAGCGACGTTTTTACAGACAAAAAGCCGGTCAGTGCATGATACTGACCGGCTTTTTTACTGACGACGGTTACTGTGCCAGCAGGTACAGGTTACTGTCACCACGTTTAATGTTCAGGGCCAGTACTGAAGGTTTGCTGTCGAGCACTTTACGTAACTCACCCAGATTCGCTACATTCTGCTGGTTCACCCCGAGAATAACATCCCCTTTTTTCAGACCAATGGCATCGGCACGGCTGCCGGGCTTAATGCTGTCAACTTTAACACCTTTGTCACCTTTGACATCATAATTACTCAGCTCAGCCCCTTCGATACCGGTATAAATAGTCGCTGACTGCACTTTCGCCTGAGTACTTTGTTGCAGTTCCACGGTCACTGTCAGTGGTTTACCGTCACGTAATAAGCCAAGTTCCAGTTTTGTGCCCACCGGCAATGAACCGACATCAGCACGTAATGCGGCAAAGCTGCTCAGCTGCTTGTTATTCAGAGAGACAATCACATCACCGGCTTTAATACCTGCTTTCTCGGCCGAACTTTTTGGCAGAACCTGACTGACAAAAGCACCACGCTGGGCATTCACTTTCATCGCCTGGGCGAGCTCTGAGTTCAGCTCAGTACCCATGATCCCCAGTTCACCGCGTTTAACCTGACCATATTCAATCATCTGTGCGGTCAGATTTTTCACCATATTACTCGGGATAGCAAAACCAATACCGATATTGCCGCCATCCGGCGCCAGAATCGCCGTATTAATACCAATCAGTTCACCATTCAGATTCACCAGTGCACCACCGGAGTTACCACGGTTAATTGCGGCATCCGTCTGAATAAAGTTTTCATAGTTTTCAACATTCAGCCCGCTGCGGCCCAGTGCCGAAACAATACCGGAAGTTACCGTTTCCCCTAATCCATAAGGGTTACCGATCGCTACCGTATAGTCCCCCACCTGCAGGTTGTCAGAATCTGCAATTTTTATTGCCGTCAGATTCTTCGCATCTTTCAGCTGAATCAGCGCAATATCAGAACGGGGATCTTTACCTATCACTCTGGCATCGAAACGACGGCCATCACTGAGCTGGACCTGAATGGTTGATGCATTCTCAACCACATGGTTATTGGTTACCACATAACCTTTTTCGGCATTAATCACTACCCCGGAACCTAAAGCACGGAACTTCTCCTGCTGGGTTCCGCTATTACCGCCACCACCAGGGGCCTGGCAAAGAGGTGAAGACTGGAACGGAGAACCGTCCTGACAGAAAGGCGACATATCACCAAAAAATTGCTGGAACTGCTGATTACCCCCGGCTGTTTTTACCGGTGCCGTTCCTTCCACACTAATACTGACGACTGAGGGCATCACTTTTTGTAACATAGGAGCCAGACTCGGTAATTGCTGACTTGATGAAGATGCAGATTCCGCCGCAGAAGCAGTCAAAGGCGCAAATGCCATTCCCAGGCTTAATGCGAGTGCACTCAATGCTAAAGTGGTTTTTTTCATGTGCTGGCTCTCTGTAATATTTTCTATTTGGACCGGTTGCTGTGTGCTGTGGTCAGTTGATGAGAGTTATTATTTACCTGTTAGTTCACCGCAAAACTTTTGTGAAAGGTAAAAAAATATTCCTGATCTTTACAAAGCTCACACGAACTCAACCGCCATTAAACGACGATACTCTTCCCATGCATATACATCGGTCATTCCGCTGATATAGTCCTGCACCAGACGTAAACGGTAATAACTTTCCCATAATTGCCATCTCTGATCACGGGTCGCTGGTAACTGGCGAAGGTGATTCTGATAAGCTTTACGGTGTTTATCCGACAGACGATGAAACAACCGGGTTTCAATAGGATGGCCTGCTAACTCATCGGTCTCCATCAGGCAGGTAAAATCATCGGCGCTCAGTTGCATCATGGGTTTATAGGTATCAAGCAGACCTCGGATCACGCGGTATCCCTGTAATTCGAGTTGTTCCACCTCAGAGTGGTTAAAAACATATTTTCGGGCCACCTGCTTAAAGGTTGCCAGTAGCCGCTCTTCATCCCCGCCGTTTTCCAGCAGCGCATGGTTAAAATTCCCCGTAAAAATCGCCGGCAAATTATCCAGAAAGCGCCGTACAGCAAACGCGACCAGCGCCCGCTGTACATTGACCCGTAACGACATAAAAAACTGGTCACTCTGACTGCGCCGTTTTCCTGAGCCCGCTTCCTGCCAGGCATGAGTTACCGTACGCTGGAAAAGATCATCCGGCTGAGCCTCCCCCCAGGCATCACATAAATAACGATACAGGCTGTCGACATCAAAGATAGCTTTTTCGACAGCATCATCTAAATCGGCAATACAGTAGGAAATATCATCAGCCGCTTCCATAATATAAGTCAGAGGGAAACGATGAAACTCCTGCATACCGGTTGCTGCCCGCAAGTCTGCAACGTATTCTTTTTCTGATAAATAAAACCCCGGCTTTTTCATCAGCACCGAGAAATTTGCAGGCTTATCGCCCTGCCACCAGGCAGGTGCAGTGTACTTAAGGATGCAGGCCACCTGAGAATAACTCAGATTCAGTTGCAGAATAGTATGTACCAGCCGGATAGCCTGGGCATTGCCTTCAAAATGCGAAAGATCCTGATAAATACATTGTTGTAACTGAATCACTTCTTCAGGGAGCTGCGCCGCATCAGGGGGGGTAAGTGGCAGAATGTCAGCCAGATGCTCCCTGAACCAGTCATTGATTGCTGCTTCGCCAAAATGACCAAATGGCGGATTCCCGACATCATGTAACAGGCAGGCCATTTCGGCCAGACTTTCAAACCCGCGTTCAAAGTCTTCCAGCCCGTAAGCAGCCAGACCACCGGGCTGTTTTTTCAGTCGTTGCAGTACTTCCCGCGCAATATAGCGCCCGGTTTGCTGTACTTCCAGGGAGTGGGTTAACCGTGAGCGTACTGCTGAATTTCTTTCCAGCGGGAATACCTGTGTCTTTTGCTGCAAACGCCGGATAGCCGCCGAATGGATGATCCTGCCGCGATCACTTTCAAAATAACGGGAAATCTGTTCTTCTCCCTGCGGCGGCCGGCCTGATGCATAAGGCCGGCTGACACTGATTCTGTGCTTAAAGTTAATCTCCATTTCCACTCCGGTACGATTCAATAATAAAACCCTGCCCTGCCATGATAGACTATTCCACGCCTGAAGATTAATTCTATAACATTGGTGAGATACGCTATGAAAGCAGGAATTATTGGCGCAATGGAGCAGGAAGTAACCCTGTTGCGTGACAAAATTAAAGACCGGAAAACTCTGAACATCGCTGGCTGTGAAATTTATACCGGTACTCTGAATGGCACTGAAGTCGCCTTACTGAAATCCGGCATCGGCAAAACCTCCGCCGCGCTGGGTACCACGCTGTTACTGCAACTATGTCAGCCAGATGTGGTCATTAACACCGGTTCTGCCGGCGGACTGGCACCGTCACTGAAGGTCGGCGATATCGTTGTTTCTGACGAAGTCCGCTATCATGATGCAGACGTTACCGCTTTCGGTTATGCGCCAGGCCAGATGGCCGGATGCCCGGAAAGTTTTGTGGCTGATGAAAAACTGATCGGTGCCGCAGAACAAAGTATCAGAGCATTAAATCTGCATGCTGTACGCGGATTAATTGTCAGCGGTGATGCATTTATCAATGGTGCTGAGCCTCTGGCCCGTATCCGTGATACCTTTCCGAAGGCTGTTGCGGTAGAAATGGAAGCCACCGCCATTGGCCATGTCTGCCATAGCTTTAAGGTTCCTTTTGTGGTGGTTCGTGCTATTTCTGACGTTGCGGATCAGGAATCACACCTCAGTTTCGACGAATTCCTCGGTGTTGCCGCAAAGCAGTCATCACTGATGGTGGAAGACCTGCTGAGCCGCTTGTCAGCAGACGCCTGACAAGCCACTGCCTTGCCCGGCGGCGGCCTAAGATGCTGCCGCTGTCAGACGCAGGAAAACTCATCCTGTGGCGGTATATGTAACAAAAATCCCTCTTATCACCGGCCGGCAGCCCGGTATTTTTTGTAACTTTACAAAAATAAACGCACGACTTAATCAGCCTGACAACAGCTTGTGAATATTTTCAGAGTATCGGCGTACGCCGGCAGGAGCAGTGACACAGGTCAACAGCAGACAGGGAATATTACAGAGGTTACAGCAGGAGAGCACCCTCCCTTCAGAAAGGTGCTGACAGGGTAATCAGATACTGAAAGAAGAACCACAACCACAGGTGGTTTTAGCATTCGGATTAGTCACAATAAACCGTGAACCTTCAAGCCCTTCGGTGTAGTCGACAGAACCGCCGACCAGGTACTGCAGACTCATAGGATCGACCACCAGAGACACACCCTGCTTTTCGATAGTCATATCACCATCATTAACTTTATCATCAAAGGTAAAACCATACTGGAATCCGCTGCACCCACCGCCGGTGATATAAACACGCAGTTTCAGTTCAGGGTTATCTTCGTCAGCGATCAGGAATTTTACTTTGTTGGCCGCAGCTTCGGTAAACTGTAACGGCAGTGCTGCAATATCATCGCTCATAAATTACTCCGGTAAACTCCAGGGCCGTTAACGGCCTCAATGATGGCATTATCTGTCAGCCACGGGCTGCGATCAAGCACCGCGCTGTACACTCTGTGCCGCAGCACGCTCTGCGGCCGGCGTTTGCCGGGCCAGGGTGCGCGCCAGTAAGGTTGAATACAGCGGCGTACCTCCGAGAAATTGAGCCAGCAGGGTCGCACCGAGACAGGTAATGATCATCGGCAGGATCAACTGATAATTTTCAGTCATTTCGAGGACCAGAATAATGCCGGTCAGAGGGGCTCTGACGGAAGCGGCAAATAATGCCCCCATCCCCGCCACGGCGAAAGTCCCGGCCTGCAGGTGATATTCCGGAAAGACTGCCGCAGCAGTCACCCCGAGGGCTGTACCCAGTAAAGTCCCCAGCGAAAGCATTGGCGCGAAAATGCCGCCCGGGGCCCCGGAACAAAAACAGATCAGCGTCATAACCATACGTAAAATGAACAGGCTCAATAGCATCCCGCAACTGAATTGTCCGGCAACAGATTGCGGGATTAAGGAAGACCCGCCGCCGGTGACTTCAGGAAAAATCAGGCTCAGCGCCCCGAAGCTGCCGCCAATAACCGCCGCAATCAGCAGAATAATTCCCATTTTTCCGCCATGCAGTCGCTGAAATGCATCCTGTACCCGAAACACCAGTCGGTTAAACACCACCCCGACAATCCCGAAGACCATACCCGCAATCAGATATAACCAGAGAGTATTCAGCGGGGCATCAATCAACTGACCAATATTCAGCATGGCACTGTTACCATCGAACAGACGATAAACGATGCAGGACATAATCACGCCAATAAACACAGCCTTGACAGAAATCAGGTTGTAATGGAACTGCTGTCTCATTTCTTCAATGATAAACAGGATCCCTGCCAGCGGAGCGTTAAACGCAGCCGCCAGGCCAGCCCCCGCACCAGTCGCCAGTAACGTATGCCGGTCTTCACTGTTTTTTATCCGGAACATATCGACCACCATACGTCCCAGGTTACCGCCCATCTGGACAGTGGGACCTTCGCGGCCTAACACCATCCCTGCACCAAGGGTACCGACCCCGCCAAAAAACTTAACCGGAATAACCCGCCACCAGCGGACAGGTCGCAGTTCATCTAATGCCCCCTCGATTTCCGGAATTCCCGAGCCGCCGGCTTCCGGCGCAAAACGCCGCACCAGCCAGAATCCGCAAACTGCCAGTAGCGCTGAAATGATCACCGCAGACAGCAGTCCGGACGCAGTCAGTAAACCACCGGAATAGTGCAGACGATAGTGCTGTACCAGACTGACGGCTTTATCAAACGCCACGCCGGCTAATCCCGCCAGCACCCCCACCAGACCGGCCAGCAATAAAATCGCCAGCGGCGTTTTATCTTTGCGTAATATCTGCTGCAAATAATCATACCTGCGGCGCGGCTCTGCCGGTAAAGACTCATCACTAACGGGTGTATTATGCATATCGGGGACAGAAAAAAGGGCCATAACATCAGTATACGCATGAATCCGCTATTTTTGTCGCTTAAATGTAGCAAACCAATAACCGGGTCTTTCACCCTGTAACTAAGTTCTCGTACACTAGTGTTTATATTAAGTCATCAACAGGAACCGATGCGATGAGTAAGTCTGAAAATCTCTACAATGAAGCGCAGCGTCTGATCCCGGGAGGGGTAAACTCTCCGGTCAGGGCTTTTACCGGTGTTGGCGGTGTCCCGCTTTTTATTGAGCGCGCTGAAGGTGCTTATTTATACGATGCTGACGGAAAAGCCTATATCGATTACGTCGGTTCATGGGGGCCTATGGTCCTCGGACATAACAACCCGGCTATCCGTAATGCGGTGACAGAAGCAGCAATGCGCGGGCTGAGTTTCGGTGCACCTACCGAAATGGAAGTCAAAATGGCAGAGCTGGTCTGTGAACTGGTGCCTTCCATGGAGATGGTGCGGATGGTCAACTCGGGAACGGAAGCGACCATGAGCGCTATCCGGCTGGCCAGAGGCTATACCGGCCGTGATAAAATTATTAAGTTTGAGGGTTGCTATCACGGACATGCCGACTGCCTGCTGGTAAAAGCCGGATCCGGTGCTCTGACCCTGGGCCAGCCAAACTCACCGGGAGTGCCGGCTGACTTTGCCCGTCATACGCTGACTTGTACCTATAACGATTTATCATCCGTCCGCGAAGCCTTCCGTCAGCATCCGCAACAGGTCGCCTGTATTATCGTGGAACCTGTCGCCGGGAATATGAACTGTATTCCTCCTTCAGAGGGTTTCCTGCAGGGCTTACGTGAAATCTGTGATGAAAATGGTGCACTGCTGATCATTGATGAAGTAATGACCGGTTTCCGTGTTGCACTGGGCGGTGCTCAGGAGTATTACAACGTAGTACCGGACCTGACCTGTCTGGGGAAAATTATCGGTGGCGGTATGCCGGTAGGTGCTTTTGGCGGACGTCGTGACATTATGGAAGTTCTGGCCCCGACCGGCCCGGTGTATCAGGCCGGAACACTGTCCGGAAACCCGCTGGCGATGGCAGCAGGTTTCGCCTGTCTGACACAGGTTGCCCGGCCCGGCACCCATACCACCCTGACTGACCTCACCACACGGCTGGCCGAAGGATTATTACACGCCGCACAGCAGGAAAATATCCCGCTGGTCATTAACCATGTCGGTGGTATGTTTGGTCTTTTCTTTACTGATGCGCCTTCAGTGACCTGCTATCAGGATGTCAGCAAATGTGATGTGGCGCGGTTTAAAACTTTCTTCCATCTGATGCTGGAGGAAGGGATCTATTTTGCACCGTCAGCTTTTGAAGCTGGCTTCATGTCACTGGCCCACAGTCCCGACGATATCCAGCATACTATAGATGCAGCCCGCCGCTGTTTCGCCCGTCTGTAACATCCTGGTTTTGTTGTAAAAAAAAAAGGCGCCTCCGCGCCTTTTTTATTCGTTATCTTCCCACAGGATCACTGGCCGAACATATCTTTAATCCAGCCAGCCACACCTTTACTGCTGCTATCCTGATCTACCTGCTGCTGCTGTTGCTGTTGTTGCTGCTGCACCTGCACCTGTTGCTGTTGCTGCTGGCAGAGAGTCGCAGGGTCTGTTGTCCATACCGGCAACGATCGCCAGGTACTGTCTCCGGGACCACAGATAAAATTACCCTGCGCATCAATGTTCATCATCGATACATCTTCTGGCGGTGTCAGGTCTAACGGCGTGGGGGGCTGAGAGGCCAGATACCGGCGATACAGTTGCAGCGCACCGCTGGACCCCCACAATTTGGTGGTCTGGTTATTATCCCGTCCAACCCAGGTGACTGTAACTTCTTTCCCATCAATCCCCGTAAACCAGCTATCCACCAGATTATTGGTGGTCCCGGTTTTACCGGCCAGATGCATGGTCGGATACTGAGCGCCCAGCGCATGGCCTGTACCGCGGTTAACTACCTGTTGCATGGCATATAACGTCAGGTAGGCGGCTTCCGGAGGTTCAGCCTGTTGTGCCTGAGGGTAACTCTGGTACAGCACCTTGCCGTCTTCAGAAATCACTGAGCGTACCGCCGATAAGGTAGCACGGTTACCGCCACTGGCGATGGTCTGGAAAGCCTGAGCCACCTGCAATGGTGTCAGGTTCAGCGCCCCGAGTAACATCGCCGGTACTGCCGTCAGCTGATCCTTACCAACGCCTAATCTGGTCCAGGTATCCACCACACTTTGCAGCCCCAGGGACATGCCCAGATTGACGGTAGGCACGTTCATCGAATGTGTCAGTGCATCAACTAACAACACTTTTCCGCTGAATTTATGGTCATCATTTTCCGGACTCCAGACCTGGCCATTCGGTTGTTTCAGTGCCAGCGGTTGATCCGCAATCCAGCTATTCAGACGGTAGGTTTGCGGCTGTGCCAGCGCCGTCAGATAGGTCGCAGGTTTTGCCAGGGAACCAATCGAACGGCGGGCCTGCATCGCCCGGTTGTACCCGGCAAATTGCGGATCAGAACCACCGACCATTGCTCTGACTTCACCGCTAAAGCGATCCACCACCACCATCGCGGTTTCAAGATCTTTTAATCCGTGTTGCTTCTTCAGCTGCGGAATACCTTCGGTTACCGCTTTTTCTGCCGCATCCTGGGAGAGAGGATCAAGAGTAGTGAAGATTTTTACTCCGGAGAGATCCTTCACTTTATCGCCCAGTTTATCCTGCAACTCATTGCGTACCATCTGCATAAAGGCTGGCTGCGGAGTAATAACCCCTCCTCTTGGCTGAACACCCAGAGGCCGTGCAGACAACATATTGTACAAGTCTTCGTCGATATACTTTTGTTGTTGCAGCAGACGCAGTACCACATTACGACGTTCCAGAGCTAACTTCGGATTACGCCATGGATTATATAACGAGGCACCTTTCACCATCCCGACCAGTAAGGCTTGCTGATCAACACTCAGTTCATCCACCGGCCGGCCAAAGTAATATAAGCTGGCCAGCGGGAAACCCCGGATCTGGTCATTACCGGCCTGCCCCAGATACACTTCATTCAGGTACAGTTCCAGAATACGATCTTTGCTATAACGGGAATCCATAATGATGGCCATGTAGGCTTCACGGATTTTACGCCACAGGGTACGTTTGTTGGTCAGAAACAGGTTTTTCACCAACTGCTGAGTCAGGGTACTGCCCCCCTGCACTGCGCGGCCAGCCGTCACATTGGCAATAAATGCACGACCAATCGAATATAAACTGATGCCGTCATGCTCATAAAAATGACGGTCTTCGGTTGCAACCAGGGTATCTACCAGCGTATTCGGAAAACCGGAACGCGGCACAAATAAGCGCTGTTCACCATTAGGCGACTGCAGCATAGTGATAAGACGCGGATCCAGACGGAAGTAACCAAAATCACGGCCCGTGTCCAGGTTCTTGATTTCCGTAAGTTCACCGTTGCTGAAGGTCATCTGCGCATGAATCTGCCCTTCTTTACCGTCCGGAAAATCAAAAGGTCTGCGCAGCAGATCAATGGTATTTCCTTTTACCGTAAATTCACCCGGACGGGTGATTTTGGTTACCAGCCGATACTGAGTACCTTCCAGTAAATCGACCATCCCCTTACGATCAAAGGCCATACCCGGTTCAAGACTGACGACCCGGCCATAGACCGCCGCCGGCAGTTGCCAGACCCTGCCGTCAACACGTTGCCGGATTTCAGAGTCAAGATAGACGCCCCATGCCGCAATCACAACAGCAGCGACCAGGAAGAGTTTGATAAATATACCCAGCCAGCGACGTTTCATTGCCGGGGGTTTCTTTTTTCCTTTACGTGGCAATGACTGCCCCTCCTCATTCGCATTGATGTCCTGGTCATCATAGCGGTTACTTTTTTTATTCTTCGCACGGGGGCGAACTTTTTCCGGTTGACGGGGTGACTTCCCTTTCCGCCCGATCGGTTCGCGATCATTCCCAGACATGAATTTTATTCTCCAGGCATAGCCTCAGCATGCGCGTTACTTTAGTCTCCTTCCGGCAGAATTACATGCCGGAACCCTCTGAAAGAGCGGACGGTTCACAAATGCCCGGGGGAAAATTTTTTACTCCGGCGAGTAGGCATCGCAGTCGCAGGTGAGTCCGGCCACGGGTGCTTAGGATAACGACCTTTCATTTCTTTCTGCACTTCACGATAAGCCCCCTGCCAGAATCCCGCTAAATCACGGGTTATCTGTAACGGACGCATAGCCGGCGACAATAATTCCAGCACCAGCGGGATTCTTCCCCCCGCAATCACTGGCGTATCAGCTTCACCGAACATCTCCTGCATACGAACAGCAAGCACCGGTGGCTGTTCGGTGTTATAACGGATCAGCACACGACTGCCCGTCGGCACAGTGTAATGAGTTGGCAGCGCACTATCCAGTCGCTGGCGTTGTGACCATGTGATCAAATGTAATAAAGCTGTCGAAATATTAATAGTATTAAACGACCGGGCATCGGTCACCGTCGCCATTTCCGGCAGCAGCCACTGCTCCAGGCTGTCCAGCAATGCGTCGTCCGTCACCGGCGGCCAGTCCGCATCATTCAGCCATTCTCCGGCACAAGCCAGCCTGGCACGGATTTGTTCAGCTGCCGGGGTCCAGGGCAACACCGACAACCCTTTGGCCCTGACCCAGCGCAACATCGCCTGGTGCAACTGCGCCGCTGCCGGCCGTTCGCCGGGACGTGAAGTTAATATCAGCGAACCAATCACCTGCTGACGGCGTACCCGCAGGATGCCTTTTTCTTCATCCCACTCAACATCATCCCGTTCTTCAACTTTATCCGGACACTGCCGGGCAAGTTCAGCAATATCGACCGGCAGGGCCAGACGGATCCGGGCCTCTGGCTGCTGAGAACTGAATGACAGCCGGAGGACCAGTAACCATTCATAACGGCTCAGAGGATCATCAGCGGCTGTTCCGGCGCCGACGCCTTTTGCCAGCAGGTAACGCCCGCCTCCGCCACGCTGGCGGGCCAGCTGGTCACTGAACCCCGCCATTAACAACACGGCTAACAATTGGTCATCGGCCTGACTACCACGAACGCCAGTGCGTTGCTGTAAGGCTTTGGCTCGTTTCAGCCATCCCGGCTGGGGGTGTAAAAACAGAGACAGTAAATCATTAGTGCCATTACGCGGTGGATCTTCCAGAATAGCAACCAGTAAACTCGCCGTTGCCATCGCCGCCGGATTTTCTCCGGCAGCACAGAGTATCGCCGCCAGCCGGGGTTCAGTCCCCAGCGCCGCCATTTTGCGTCCGGTCGCGGTCAGCTGATGACCCGCGTCAGTGGCGCCAAGTTGCTGCAATAGTTGCAGTGCCGCTTGCTGGCGCTTTTGTGGCGGGAGATCCAGCCATTGCAGCTGACTCATCTCCCGGCAGCCCCAGGCAAGGATATCCAGCATCACTGCACTTAACTCACTGTTAATAATTTCCGGTTCACTTACCGCAGCCGCTCTCTCTGCCTGTTCCTGACTCAGTAAATGCCAGCAAAACCCCGCCGTCAGGCGTCCGGCACGCCCGGCGCGCTGTACCATCGATGCCTGACTAATCCGCTGCGTCTGTAATACACTGACACCGCTTTTTGTATCATAGCGCACCGCACGCTCCAGCCCGCTGTCGACCACCAGCCGTATCCCATCTATCGTCAGGCTGGTTTCTGCAATATTGGTTGCCAGTACCACTTTCCGTCTGCCCTCAGGCGAGGGGGCAATCGCCTGTTGCTGAGCGGTCAGACTCATCGCTCCGTATAGCGGGAAGATATCTGTCGCGTCATGCAGCCGGCTGAGTAATTCCTGTTTCACGGCCATAATTTCCCGTTCCCCGGGTAAAAAAATCAGCATCGACCCCTGGTGTTCATTCAGCAGACAGGCGGCTTCACGTGCTACTGCGGCTGCAAAGGGCAGTCGGGTGCTCAGGGGAATAAAATGCCGTTCGACCGGAAAACTGCGTCCCTGTGAAATAATCACCGGGACTTCCGGGAGCAATACTGACAGGCGCTGATAGTCCGGGGTTGCTGACATTAACAAAAGCTTCAGGTCGTCACGCAGCCCCTGCTGTACATCAAGCAACAGAGCCAGCGCCGTATCCGCCTGCAGACTGCGTTCGTGAAATTCATCAAGAATAACCAGCGAAACACCGTTCAGTTCCGGATCCTGCTGTAACATGCGGGTCAGAATCCCCTCAGTCACCACTTCCAGCCGGGTGTCGGGCCCGCAACTACTCTCACCGCGCATCCGGTAACCGATGGTCTGTCCGGTAGATTCACCGAGATTTTCTGCCAGTCGCCTGGCAACATTTCTGGCAGCCAGCCGTCGTGGCTCCAGCAGCAGGATCTTGCCGTTATCCGGCACGCGGGATAACAACTGTAAGGGTAACCAGGTGGATTTTCCTGCCCCGGGCGGTGCGACCAGCAACGCTCCGCTGCGGGTCTCCAGCGCAGTCAATAATTTATCCAGTACTTCACTGACAGGTAACGGTGGCAAATAAAACTCCGCGCAAGCTGTGTTAATATATCCGCCATAATAACACCCAACCGATCAATCCTCACGCCTGCCCCCGTCTGAGCAAAGCTATCAGGCAGGTCAGGCACTGTAGCCGTCACCCGGAGATATTAATGACGACAGGGCAGCAATATTTTTTTGCGATTCAGCTCCCCTCGCCGCTGCAAAAGTCACTGGTCCGCTGGCGGGCTGATCATTTCCCCGCAGATAATGGCCGCCCGCTGCCTGCCGCAGACATGCTGATGACACTGGCCTGGCTGGGCCCTCTCAGGGAAATCACCCTTCAGCGATTACAACAACAGGCAGCCCGTATTCAGCAACGCGGATTTATGCTGACCCTGAACGATGCCGGATACTGGCCCGGTTCCGGACTGGTCTGGCTGGGCTGCCGGCCAGCGCCTGCCGGCTTATTAGCTCTGGGGGCGCTGTTACGTTCACAGGCGGCTCGTCAGGGTTGTCCTCAGCCATCACAGCCTTTCCGCCCCCATGTCCGTTTATTGCACCATGTTTTTTCGCCGGTCAGCCTTCCGCCGACCGGATTTCACTGGCAGTTTCCTGTGACCGGGTTTTCCTTAATGGCCTGCGCTCCGGGACGCGGGAGAGCAAAAAACCGTTGCCTGGCAACGTTCCCGCTGCAACCGTCCTCACCCCTTTAACGAGACCCCCTATGCAGTTTACTCCGCCGCTCAAATCTGCCACTTTACTTAAACGCTATAAACGTTTCCTTGCCGATGTTGTTACCCCACAGGGCGAAGTCTTTACCCTTCATTGTGCCAATACCGGCGCGATGACCGGTTGTGCCACTCCCGGGGATACCGTGTGGTATTCCGAGTCTGACAATAAACAGCGTAAATATCCCCATAGCTGGGAACTGACCGGCACGGCAGACGGTGATTTAATTTGCGTAAATACCCAGCGGGCAAATCAGTTATTCCGCGAAGCTCTCAGGGCCCGGGTGATCACTGAGCTTTCTGACTACAGCCACTGGCAAAGTGAAGTGAAATACGGTTCAGAGGGCAGCAGAATAGACTTTTTATTACAACAGCCGCAGCTGGCCGACTGCTATGTGGAAGTAAAATCCGTCACGTTACTGGAGAACGGTCAGGGATATTTTCCTGATACGGTAACACTGCGCGGGCAAAAACACCTGCGGGAACTGATGGCAATCGCTGCTGCCGGACAGCGGGCGGTATTATTTTTTGCCGTATTACACAGCGGAATAGAGCGTATCAGCGTCGCACGGCACCTGGACCCACGCTATGCCGCACTTCTCGACCAGGCAATACTCGCCGGGGTGGAAATTCTGGTCTATAAAGCTTCCCTGACTCCTGCCGATGCTAAGATAGAATTTTCTATTGATTTCATCCAATAAAAAGCTGCAACGGCGTGTATTAAAAAGATAATCCGGCTTTTTACCGTCAAATTTATTGACAAGTGGTCAACAACAGATGATATCAGTAATTGCCAACAGAGATAGCTTCTGCTATTTATAGCGGCCTGTTTTTTTCCCTCACCGGGAATCGATAGTGCGTGTTATCCAGGAGAAACAGCATGCAAGAAGGGCAAAACCGTAAAACATCGTCCCTGAGTATCCTCGCCATCGCTGGGGTGGAGCCATATCAAGGGAAACCGGGCGAAGAGTATATGAACGAAGCCCAGCTGACACACTTCAGGAAGATACTTGAAGCCTGGCGTAATCAACTCAGGGATGAAGTCGACCGTACTGTCTCACATATGCAGGACGAAGCGGCAAACTTCCCGGATCCGGTTGACCGTGCTGCTCAGGAAGAAGAGTTCAGTCTGGAACTGCGTAACCGTGACCGCGAACGTAAGCTGATCAAGAAAATCGAGAAGACGCTGAAAAAAGTCGAAGATGATGACTTCGGCTACTGCGAATCCTGCGGTGTCGAGATTGGTATTCGCCGTCTGGAAGCGCGTCCGACAGCTGATTTATGTATCGACTGTAAGACGCTGGCTGAGATCCGTGAAAAGCAAATGGCTGGCTGATATCAGCCAGCCGCAAGGCTACCGTACAGCAGAGTCCTTCAGACTCTGTTGTACGTCTCACTGCTGCCTATGACGTCAGAACATTGCTGTACCGGCCGTTTTGCGCCGTCCCCCTCCGGAGCACTGCATTTCGGCTCACTTATCGCCGCACTGGGGAGCTACCTTAATGCCCGCGCCCGGCAAGGTCGCTGGTGGGTGCGTATTGAAGACATCGATCCCCCAAGAGAAATTCCCGGCGCCGCCAGTACTATTCTCCATCAGCTTGAACACTACGGCCTGCACTGGGACGGTGATGTGCTCTGGCAATCGCAGCGCAGCCATGCCTACCGGGATATTATTCAGCAATTGATCTCCCAGCATCAGAGCTATTTTTGCGATTGCACACGCAGCCGCATCCGTGAATGTGGTGGCTATTATGATGGTCACTGCCGCCAGCGCTCACTGCCCGCCGGCGACGCAGCACTCAGAATTCGCCAGCTGCAACCGGTGTTTTCTTTCCATGACCGGTTACGCGGTGAGATTGTTGCGGATCCGGCCCTCGCTGCCGAAGACTTTATTATTCACCGCCGTGATGGCTTATTTGCCTATAACCTGGCCGTTGTGGTGGATGATCACTCTCAGGGCGTCAGCGAAATTGTCCGCGGGGCTGATTTAATTGTTCCGACAGTCCGGCAAATATCGCTGTATCAGCAATTAGGCTGGCCAGTTCCCGACTATCTGCATTTGCCTTTAGCCTTAAACAGAGATGGCCACAAACTGTCCAAACAAAATCATGCGCCGCCCCTGCCGGAGGGGGACCCGCGGCCGGTGCTGGTACAGGCACTGCGTTTCCTCGGCCAGACGGTCAGTCCCCGCTGGCAGGATCTGTCGCGTGATCAGTTGCTGAGTCAGGCAATATGCCACTGGACAACAGATAATATCCCAATAAATGACGCTTTAATCCCGGAGCAGCCACTTACAGCATTCTCAAATTGCTCACAACAGGCTATGATTAGCCGCTGATTTGAGCATCACTTAATTTATGTCACTGTCGAGGTGTACTATTTTTACCCGAGTAGCAAATTTTTGTCGGAAAGTTCTTCTTCGTGAAGAGGACGTGCCCGCTGAGACAAAAGACCAAAATCTGATGACTATCATTCCCCGTGATAAGCATAATATTTCCCGAAAAGACATTAGCGAAAATGCATTAAAGGTGTTGTATCGGCTGAATAAAGCAGGCTTTGAAGCTTATCTGGTTGGCGGCGGTGTCCGTGATCTTCTGCTGGGTAAAAAACCAAAAGATTTTGATATTACGACCAATGCCACGCCGGAACAAATGCGTAAGCTGTTCCGTAACTGTCGCCTGGTTGGCCGGCGTTTCCGTCTGGCCCACGTGATGTTCGGGCCTGAGGTAATCGAAGTCGCGACCTTCCGTGGCCATCATGCCAGCGAAGCCGCTGCAGATAACGAACATGACCGTAACCAGTCACAACGTGGCCAGAACGGTATGTTACTGCGGGATAATATTTTCGGTTCTATCGAGGATGATGCCCAGCGCCGTGACCTGACCATTAACAGCCTCTATTACAGTGTGGCCGATTTTACCGTCCGTGATTACGTCGGCGGTTTACAGGATCTTCAGCAAGGTGTTATCCGCCTGATTGGTGATCCTGAAACCCGTTACCGTGAAGACCCGGTGCGGATGCTGCGGGTTGTTCGTTTTGCCGCAAAACTGAATATGACCATCGCTGCAGAAACGGCAGAGCCTGTGACCCGGTTATCCAGCCTGCTAACGGATATCCCTTCAGCGCGCCTGTTCGAAGAATCATTAAAATTACTACAGACAGGCTACGGCGAACAGACTTACGGTTTGCTGATGCAATATCAGTTATTCCAGCCATTATTCCCGACCATCACCCAGTATCTTACGGCACAGGGTGACAGCCCGATGGAACGCATGATTATTCAGGTGCTGAAAAATACTGACCGGCGGATCCATAATGATATGCGGGTCAACCCGGCGTTCCTGTTTGCCGCGATGCTATGGTATCCGCAGTCTGAACGGGCACAGCAGATTGCTCAGGAGAGCGGTCTGCCTTGGTATGAAGCTTTTGCTCTGGCAATGAATGACACCCTCGATGAGGCCTGTCGTGCTATTGCGATCCCTAAACGGATCACCAGTCTGATTCGTGATATCTGGTCACTGCAATTACGTCTGCCACGTCGTCACGGTAAACGTGCATGGAAACTGATGGAACACCCTAAATTCCGTGCGGCGTATGACTTGCTGCTACTGCGTGCTGAAACAGAAAATAGCAGCGAACTGGAACGGCTCGGACAATGGTGGGGCGAGTTCCAGTCGGCTCCACCGGTTCGCCAGTCTGCCATGATTAACAGCCTCGGGAGTGACCCTCATCAGCGTCGCCGGCATAACCGTTCCCGTCGTCGTCAGCCATCCGCCAGGAATAACTGACGATGACTCTGGCCTATATTGCCCTGGGCAGTAATCTGACTAACCCGCTACGCCAGGTACAGGCGGCCCTGAATGCACTGGATGCTGTTCCGGATAGCCGGCGGGTTGCTACCTCGTCATTTTATCGCACCCCGCCTTACGGGCCACAGGATCAGCCGGATTATCTGAATGCGGTAATTGCTCTGGAAACGTCACTCAGTGCAGAAAGGCTGCTGGAACATACCCAGCGCATCGAACTGGAACAGGGACGCGAACGTAAAGATGAGCGCTGGGGGCCGCGTACTCTTGATTTGGATATCATGCTGTTTGGTGAACAAAGGATTCAGACGCCGCATCTGACCATCCCGCACTATGATATGCATAACCGGGCATTTATGTTAGTGCCGCTCTGTGAAATAGCGCCGGACTGCCATTATCCCGATGGGCGCAGTATCGCTGCTCTGCTGTCCGCGCTGGATACTTCCCCGATTACCGCCTGGTAACCTCCCCCTTTTCCGGCCTGCGGTCACCGCACCGCAGGTATTTCCCTGTGATTCATTTGTCCTGTAAACTCGCCACCTAAAATTATAATGACAAGAGGTTATAATGAAACCAGTTACAATTCATGATCTTCGTAAATGGAAATTATCAGGGGAAAAATTTGCAGCCCTGACCGCTTATGAATATAGCTTTGCTCATCTGTTTGCCAGCCAGGGGATTCCGGTATTACTGGTCGGCGATTCTCTGGGGATGACGGTCCAGGGACATGATTCCACCCTGCCCGTGACCACAGATGAAATCGCTTACCATACATCCATGGTGCGTAAAGGTGCCGGTGCAGCACTGTTGCTGGCTGATCTTCCGTTTATGAGTTACGCGACTCCGGTACAAGCCTGTGAAAACGCGGCCCGACTGATGCGTGCCGGTGCTAATATGGTGAAACTGGAAGGCGGAGCATGGCTGTGTGAGACCGTCAGTCGTCTGACTGAACGCGCGGTCCCCGTTTGCGGTCATCTCGGACTGACACCACAATCGGTAAATGTGTTCGGGGGCTATAAAGTTCAGGGCCGTGATGCTCAGGCAGCAGAGACCCTGTTAAATGATGCTCTGGCACTGGAAAAAGCCGGTGCCCAGTTGATGGTTCTGGAGTGTGTGCCTCAGGCTCTGGCAAAACGGGTGACGGATGCACTCACTATTCCGGTAATCGGCATTGGTGCCGGTCACCAGACCGACGGTCAAATTCTGGTTATGCATGACGCATTAGGAATTACCGCCGGACATATCCCCAAATTCAGTAAGAACTTTCTGGCGGAAACCGGAGATATCCGTGAAGCAGTACAACTGTATATTCGTCAGGTCGCAGAAGGCAGCTATCCTGCTCCGGAACACAGCTTTCAGTAAGTCAGGAGATTCATTGTGAAAATTATCGAAACACCGGCCGAATTACATGACGAAATTCGTCGCCTGCGTCAGAAAAATCAGCGCATCGCCCTGGTCCCGACCATGGGTAACCTTCACGACGGGCATATGAAATTAGTGGATACAGCACATCAGCATGCCGATATTGTGGTTGCCTCTGTGTTTGTGAATCCGATGCAGTTTGACCGGGCTGATGACCTGGCCCGTTATCCGCGTACGTTTAGCGACGATTGTGAAAAACTAACACAGCATAAGGTCGATATTCTGTTCGCACCTGCCGCCAGTACCATTTTTCCTGCAGGTACTGATGCTCAGACATTTGTCGAGGTTCCCGGACTGTCATACCTGCTGGAAGGTGCCAGCCGGCCGGGACATTTTCGCGGTGTAACGACCATTGTCAGTAAATTATTTAATATGGTACAGCCGGATATTGCCTGTTTTGGTAAGAAGGATTTCCAGCAACTGTTGCTGATCCGCAAAATGGTGGCTGATATGGGCTACAATATCCGGATCATTGGCGTTCCGACTGTCCGTGCAGCAGATAATCTGGCTCTCAGCTCCCGTAACGGCTATCTGAGCAGCGAACAGCGCCAGGCTGCACCACGCTTAAGCCAGATAATGCATGCAATGGCGCAAGGGCTGACCAGTCCGCAAGCAGATACCACCAGCCTGATTGCCAGTGCAGAACAGCAATTACGTGACAGCGGCTTTATTCCTGACGGTATTGCTGTCTGTGACAGTGAAACACTGCTTCCTCTTAATGCCGACAGTCACAGTGCCGTGATACTGATGGCTGCATGGCTGGGTAAAGCACGACTGATCGACAATCAGCAGGTTCAGTTTTACGGCAATGATGTCGTATCTCACTAAAGGAAGCCCCGTCTATGTTGCGTACCATGTTGCAGGGTAAACTGCATCGCGTCACTGTCACTCAGGCAGATTTACACTATGAAGGCTCCTGCGCCATTGATCAGGACTTTATGGAAGCAGCTGGCATACTTGAGTACGAGGCTATTGATATTTATAACGTCAATAATGGCCAGAGATTTTCTACCTATGCCATCGCCGCAGAGCGCGGCTCACGTATTATTTCGGTAAATGGTGCAGCTGCACGCTGTGCCTGCGTCGGCGACTTGCTGATTATCTGTAGTTATGTGCAGGCCACTGATGAGCAGGCCCGTCAGTGGCAGCCTAAAATGGCTTATTTCGGAGAAGGTAACCAACTGCAACGCAAGGCTAAAGCCGTTCCGGTACAGATGGCATAAGCGGAGACCCCGGGGGCTATTGGTTGCTCCCGGGGCCTGTGATTAACTGCGCAGCCCTCTGCCACGTTGGATCAGCGTCCAGACTACCGCATAAAATACCGCGATAAATACCAGTAAAATAGCAATCGTCAGCCCCACCGGGACGTCATGAATGCCCAGAAAACCATAACGGAATCCACTGATCATATAGACAATCGGGTTCAGCTTAGAGATAACCTGCCATACCGGCGGTAATAATGACAGTGAATAAAATACTCCGCCAAGGTAAGTCAGTGGTGTCAGCACAAAGGTCGGGATCAGGCTGATATCATCAAAACTCCGCGCAAACACAGCATTCAGTAACCCTGCCAGCGAAAACAGTACTGAGGTCAGTACAATAGTTAACGCGACCATCGGCCAGAAGTAAACATGGAACGGCACAAAAAATAATGAAATGGCAGTCACCAAAATACCAACACATATTCCGCGCGCCACACCGCCGCCAACATAACCGGCAATAATAATATGGGTCGGTACCGGAGCGACCAGCAGCTCTTCAATATTCCGCTGAAATTTGGCACTGAAGAAAGAAGATGCCACGTTTGCGTAAGAATTGGTGATTACCGACATCATAATCAGCCCCGGCACAATAAATTGCATATAGCTAAAGCCATGCATATCACCGATCCGCGACCCAATCAGATTACCAAAAATAATAAAATACAACGTCATGGTGATGACTGGTGGCACCAGGGTCTGCACCCAGATACGCATAAAACGGTGGACCTCTTTCGCCCAGATGCTTTTAAGCGCCACCCAATATAAATGTGCCATTAGTTGTCCTCCGTTGTGCCATTCACCAGACTCACGAACAATTCTTCCAGACGGTTCGCTTTATTGCGCATACTCAGTACCGAAATCCCCTGTGCTGTCAGCTGGCTGAAAACCGAATTCAGCCCCTGCTCACGCATCACTTCAACTTCCAGGGTGGAGGTGTCAGTCAGGGTATAGGTAAACCCCTCCAGTACCGGCAGCGGGCTGTGTGGTGCAAGATCCAGAATAAAGGTTTCCGATTTTAGTTTGCCGAGCAAGTCTTTCATTGACGTATTTTCCACCAGCTCACCACGCTGAATAATACCGATATTTCGGCACAGCATTTCAGCTTCTTCCAGGTAGTGGGTGGTCAGAATAATGGTGGTGCCGTGAATATTCAGCTCTTTAAGAAAGACCCACATTGAACGCCGTAATTCAATATCGACCCCGGCAGTAGGTTCATCAAGAATGAGCAGTTTAGGTTCATGCATTAATGCTCTGGCAATCATTAAACGGCGTTTCATCCCGCCGGACAGCATTCTTGCCCGCTGGTCCCGCTTTTCCCATAAATCCAGCTGGCGGAGGTACTTTTCGGCCCGCACCAGTGCGTCTTTACGTTCCACCCCATAATAGCCTGCCTGGCTGACCACAATCTGCAGCACCGTTTCAAAGGGGTTAAAATTAAATTCCTGCGGTACCAGCCCCAGCTGGCGTTTCGCGTTAACCTTGTCACTGTCCAGGTCATGTCCGAAGACGCTGACCTGTCCGGACGTTTTATTCACCAGTGAACTGATAATACCAATGGTGGTGGATTTTCCGGCACCGTTAGGCCCCAGCAGGGCATAAAAATCCCCTGCTTTAACTTTTAAATCAAGCCCTTTCAGGGCCCTGACATTGTCACCATAGGTCTTGGTCAGTCCGGAAATTTCCAGTGCATAAGTCATACCTGCTCCATACCCGTCGTGAGGACGTGTTTAACGAGAATAATTGTGTGGTGAATATACCGGAGCCGTCCGGCAATCAAATGCCCGATACCGGAGATATCGTTATCAGTGGCCGGGCCATAAAGTTACCTGTATGGCTGAAAGCGGGTACGCTGGCCGGGTAAGGCTGAATTCAATATCACGGGGAAATAATGCTCAGAACCACGTCAGAGTGACAAGCATCCGCCAGTGCCTCCGGTCGCTCACAGCAGCGCGTTCTTCCGGCCTATGGAAATAGCTGCCGGTCAGGCCGAAAAATCCGGCGTTTCGGTGAAATTCGTCGTTAGTATAATTCAGGCCGTATCATGCGGCCTGAAAGATTGTGCTATTTAGTTAGCCGGGTTTATGGCTCAAGAATAACAACTTTACCGACATAAGGCAGATGGCGGTAACGTTGCGCATAGTCAATACCGTAACCGACCACAAATTCATCCGGAATAGTAAAACCGACATACTCGACGTCTACCTGCACTTCACGGCGTTCTGGTTTATCCAGCAGAGTACAAATTGCCAGTGATTTCGGCTCACGCAGCCGTAAAATTTCACGCACTTTACTCAGTGTGTTACCTGAATCGATAATATCTTCAACGATCAGGACATCTTTACCGCGGATATCTTCATCCAGATCTTTGATAATTTTAACGTCGCGGCTACTCGACATACCGCTGCCATAACTTGACGCGGTAATAAAATCGACTTCGTGAGATACCTCGATAGCCCTGCACAGATCAGCCATAAACATAAATGATCCACGTAACAGCCCTACCAGCACAATATCATTGCCGCGGTCACGGTAATCTGCGGTAATTTGCTGCCCCAGCGCGGCAATGCGCTGTTTAATTTCCTGTTCGGAAATCATCACTTCTACAGTGTGTTTCATAATATATCTCACTGATTTTACTCAGCTAAACCTCATTAATGGCCGGAATTAATACAGTAATACTCCTGCGTTAGGCTGTGGATTATCGCACAGAAAAAGGCCCGCACGATAGACCGACAGCCGATTAACCCCGGAATTCGGCTGTCAGCCCGTAGTGCGGGCCTGTTTACTGACGGATTAACTGCCGCTGACGGTAAAACTCAGCATCATGCCGGTATCTTCATGTTCCAGCAAATGACAGTGCGCCATATAAGGCTGTTCTTTGCTCGCCGTTCGCGGGAAATTCACCAGTATTTCGCTAACGCCGTTTTCCACTTTAACGATATCTTTCCAGCCACGCCGGTGGGCAGCTACCGGCTTGCCGTTCTCCGATAAAATACGGAACTGGGTTCCGTGCACATGGAACGGATGCAACATGGTGTCATCTTCACCACTGATCCGCCATATTTCACTGGTTTGTAACGGCACATCAAAGGAGATCTCATGCATATCAAAAGCTTTACCGTTGATTTTATTCCCCTGACGGAAATCATAGTCCGAAGTATGCGGCTCTGCCGCCATGCCCGTCATATGCATACTGTGGCCTGCTGGCATCTGGGTTACCGACATCCCTTCTGCGGGCATCGGGGAATTATTCATGGCCATACCGGACATGGCTGAATCATGCATTCCGGGCATTGATTTTTGGCCGTAGCGTTTCATCAGTGCCGCCATTCCCAGTTCGTCCAGTTGTTTATCCATTGATAACTTCAGCGTTCTTTTATTCAGTGTATCAAGCTGAGACTGTGCAGGCAGGGCCGGCAGGGTGGCCAGCTGGTCAGGGAGCGTGCTGCTGCCAGCAACACGTAATGGCAGAATATTGACCAGCGGTAACGGCTGATCAAAAGGTGACAGCGTCATAGCCATCTGTTCAACCGGTAACGTAACAAAGTCAAACGGCTTACCATCACTGGTATCAACCATCACTTCAAAACGTTCTCCCGGAATCATCTCCAGAGACTCGACTTTCACCGGTTCCGTTAATAAACCGCCATCACTGGCAATAATATACAGCGGTCGTTTGTCACTGCTGGTTATCATCAGGCTGCGGGCATTACAGCCGTTAAGCATCCTGAAACGCAGCCAGCCATTCGGTACGGCATGCTGCGGGTAACTGACACCATTGGTCAGCATAATATCGCCAAACCAGCCAACCGCAGCCCGCATAATATCCAGCTGATAATCTATCTCTGAACCATCAGCCGTCAGCCGCTTGTCCTGGAACACCAGCGGAATATCATCGACGCCCCACTCTATCGGTAATCGGAGTTTATCAATCTCGTTATCATCGATAATCACCAGCCCTGCCAGCCCTTTCGCCACCTGATATCCGGTCTGACCATGAAGATGCGGATGAAACCAGCAGGTTGCAGCATTCTGATCCGGAGTAAAGGTCACCTGTCGCCGTCCGCCGGCGGTGATCACCCCATGGGGTCCACCGTCTACATCGCCTTCCACTTTCAGCCCATGCCAGTGCAGAGTGGTTGCCATGGGTAAGGTATTATTAATATCAACGGTAACCTCCTGACGACGCTGCAGGCGCAGGGCCGGCCCCAGTAAACTGCCATTATATCCCCAGGTTGGAACTGTTTTTCCCTGCCATTGGCTGGTACCGGCCATTGCCGTCAGCCTTATCCGCTGACGAATATCCGGTGTTAACACCGGCGGGACAGGAAGCAATGGCCGGGGAGCGGCCATCAGAGAACGGTTCCAGATCGGCAGTAATCCGGCGGCCGTCAACGCGGTAGTAAGTTTCAGAAAGTCGCGACGCTGCATACGAATGGCCCTTAGACAGAAATGTGATTTGCTAAGCTTAAACCCTACCCCAGACGGAAGGTCAAGGGCCCGATCCTTGCGAAAAAGTCAAAACTGTCGTCATCCTGAGGACAACTATGCTAACGTTCATCACATCACAGAGATCAGAGAACCCCCATGAGTAAAATTATCAGGTTCCTGCTGCTTTCCGCTTTGCTGGGAGCATCCGGTACAAGTTTCGCACTTGATGAATCACAGGCAGAAGATATGGCCGATTTAACGGCGGTATTTATCTACCTGAAAAATGATTGTGGTTATCAGGATATCCCCGATACACAGATCCGCAACGCCCTTATTTTTTTCGCCCGCCAGAATCACTGGGACTTAAGCAATTATGATCTGATGAATATGCAACAACGGGGAGAGTCCAGCTATCAGGATCTGAGTGGCATCGCCGTCCCTACCGCCAAAAAGTGTCGCTCGCTGGCCGATAAATCCTTAAGTTTACTGGCGTATGTAAACAGATAATTTCAGTTTACGGTTTCTGCCGTGCATCCCCCCCCTGACTTCGCTATGATAGCCTGCTTATTTTCTTCGTAACGCAGCACTGAGGGTAATAGCATGTCTCAGCATGAGAAGTGGCATGAAACACTGCATGATGGTTTCGGGCAATACTTCACCATTGATAAAGAATTATACCGGGAAAAAACCGAACACCAGGACCTGGTAATTTTTGAAAACAGTGCTTTTGGCCGTGTAATGGCTCTGGATGGAGTGGTACAGACCACAGAACGGGATGAGTTCATCTACCATGAAATGCTCACCCATGTTCCGCTTTTTGCCCATGGTGATGCCCGGAGTGTATTAATCATCGGTGGCGGTGACGGTGGTATGCTGCGTGAGGTGGCACGTCATCCCGGTGTGGAAAAAATTACGATGGTGGAAATTGATGCCGGCGTAGTTACTTTCTGTCGCCAGTACCTGCCGGAACACAGTGCCGGGGCTTATGATGATCCGCGTTTTACTCTGGTCATAGACGATGGTGTCAATTTCGTCAGCCAGACCGACCAGAAATTTGATGTCATTATTTCTGATTGTACCGATCCTATCGGTCCCGGCGAAAGCCTGTTTACTTCAGACTTCTATGCCGGTTGTAAACGCTGCCTGAATGATGACGGTGTCTTTGTCGCTCAGAATGGTGTCTGCTTCCTGCAACAGGATGAAGCAATTAACAGCTATCAGCGCCTGAGCCCCTACTTTTCCGATGTGACCTTTTATCAGGCAGCAGTACCGACCTATTATGGCGGAATAATGACTTTCGCGTGGGCCAGTAACAATGCCTCTCTGCGTAAAACAGATATCGACACTCTGACATCCCGGGTCTCTCATACCGAACTCGTCTGCCGTTATTATAATCCGGAAATTCATTTAGCGAGTTTCGCACTACCCCAATATTTACTGAATGCGCTGGTAACTAAATAACCCTGCATTCCCTGAAGGAGGTGAACTAAATTGCAAAAGCTGAAACTACATGGCTTCAACAACCTGACGAAAAGCCTGAGTTTTTGTATCTACGATATTTGCTATGCGAATTCAAAAGAAGAACGTGACGGCTATATTGCTTATATTGATGAACAATATAATGCCAATCGCCTGACTGAAATACTGAGCGAAACCTGTTCAATTATCGGTGCCAATATTCTGAATATTGCCCGTCAGGATTATGAACCTCAGGGTGCCAGCGTCACCATTCTGGTCAGTGAAGAACCGGTTAACCCCGAAGATATTGATACATCAGAACATCCGGGACCGCTGCCCGATGCCATTGTTGCGCACCTGGATAAAAGCCATATTTGCGTTCATACCTATCCGGAAAGCCATCCTGAAGGCGGGCTCTGTACTTTCCGTGCCGATATTGAAGTCTCGACCTGCGGGGTTATCTCCCCCCTGAAAGCACTTAATTATCTGATCCACCAACTGGAATCTGACATTGTCACTATTGATTATCGTGTCAGAGGGTTTACCCGCGATGTTAAGGGACTCAAACATTTTATCGACCATGAGATCAATTCTATTCAGAATTTTATGTCAGATGATATGAAATCAATGTACGACATGGTGGATGTAAATGTTTATCAGGAGAATATTTTTCACACTAAAATGATGCTGAAAGAATTCGATCTGAAGCACTATTTGTTTAATACCAGACCGGATGATCTGACCGCTCAGGAACATCAGCGGATCACTGACTTACTGTGGAAAGAAATGCGCGAAATTTACTACGGCCGTAATATTCCTGCTGTTAGCCAAAAATAAGTGCACGCGGACCGGTGAACAAGGCCGGTCCGGTATCTTTACACGGCAGACCTTTTCAGGAGGTGATGGCAAACTTCTGGTAGGCATCCATCAATTGAAAAAAATCTTCCAGTCCGCAGAACGCCAGTGATTCCTGATCGTAATACGCCATGCCTTCTTCTAATTCATCCGTGTCAAATGACAGGATGTTTGCCCCGATCATCACTTCTTCAGCATCCACCCACAGGCTGTATTCTTTACCTGTTTTATGCCATTGGTTCTCAGTACCTTTAAGAGACAATGCCGCTGCGCGCACTTCATCCAGTAACGCGAGATTCCCCTGAACCTCTTCATTAAACCAATGGCCTACGGCTTCATGGTCCATCGACATCCGGACGATGACGCCGCCGGTGACATCATTCACAAACTGGTATTCCACATCTGACTCCTTACTGCACCAGTCACAATATTCTGCGGTGCATATTCCCCCGTAGTGTAGCGAAATTACCGTCCGGCGGACACTCCGGCCTGACCTGTCGGGGAGATGGAAAAATATGACAGTATCCTGTCCCCGGTAAGGATAAAAAAAAGCACCGCGCAAGCGGTGCTTTTTCGTATGTCAGTGGCCGTTTTTCGTCACATCAGACTGCGCTCTGGAAAATAACGCCGTCGGCTTTTTCCGTATACTGACTCAGACGGTCAAAGTTCAGATAACGGTAGGTATCACTGGCCGTTTGATCCACCTGCGCCATATAGTGCTGGTACTCTTCCGGGGAAGGCAGTTTGCCCAGTAACGATGAGATGGCTGCCAGTTCTGCTGAGGCCAGGTAAACATTTGCACCATTCCCCAGCCGGTTAGGGAAGTTACGGGTTGAGGTAGAGACCACTGTCGCCCCATCAGCCACCCTCGCCTGGTTTCCCATACATAGTGAACATCCCGGGATTTCCACACGGGCACCACTTTTCCCAAAGATACTGTAATACCCTTCTTCGGTCAGTTGCGCAGCGTCCATTTTGGTCGGCGGAGCCACCCACAGCCGGGTGGGCATCTGGCCTTTCTGACTGTCCAGCAATTTACCTGCAGCCCTGAAGTGACCAATATTTGTCATGCAGGAACCAATAAAGACTTCATCAATTTTTGTGCCCTGCACGTCTGATAATAAGCGGGCATCATCAGGATCGTTCGGTGCGCAGAGGATCGGCTGGGTGATCTCATTCAGATCGATATCAATAACGGCAGCATATTCTGCGTCTGTATCAGCTTCCAGTAACTGCGGGTCCGCCAGCCATTTTTCCATTCCCTGAATACGGCGTTCGATAGTACGGCGGTCACCGTAACCTTCAGCAATCATCCATTTCAGCAGCACAATATTTGAATTCAGGTACTCAATAATCGGCGCTTTATCCAGTTTAATGGTGCATCCCGCAGCTGAACGTTCTGCTGATGCATCTGACAACTCAAATGCCTGCTCGGCTTTCAGATCCGGCAGACCTTCTATCTCCAGTATCCGGCCGGAGAAAATATTTTTCTTCCCTTTTTTCTCAACAGTCAGCAGTCCCTGTCTGATGGCATATAACGGGATAGCATGGACCAGATCACGCAGAGTGATGCCCGGCTGCATTTTTCCGCTAAAACGGACTAATACCGACTCAGGCATATCCAGTGGCATAACCCCTGTTGCAGCCGCAAAAGCGACCAGTCCGGAACCGGCAGGGAAAGAAATACCAATCGGGAATCGGGTATGAGAATCACCGCCAGTCCCGACAGTATCCGGCAATAACATCCGGTTTAGCCAGCTATGTATAATCCCGTCCCCCGGACGCAGTGAAACCCCGCCGCGGTTCATAATAAAGTCCGGCAATGAATGCTGCATCGCAACGTCAACCGGTTTCGGGTACGCTGCCGTATGGCAAAATGACTGCATCACCAGGTCGGCGGAGAAGCCCAGACAGGCAAGATCTTTCAGCTCATCACGGGTCATCGGGCCAGTGGTATCCTGAGACCCGACCGAGGTCATTTTAGGCTCGCAATATTCACCCGGACGGATCCCGGTAACGCCACAGGCACGACCAACCATTTTCTGGGCCAGCGAGAAACCCCGGCTGCTTTTCTCAACATCCTTCGCCTTGCGGAATACATTACTGTGTGGCAGCCCAAGAGATTCACGGGCACGCGCAGTCAGACCACGCCCGATAATCAGCGGGATCCGGCCGCCGGCACGGACTTCATCCAGCAATACTTCTGTTTTCAGTGAAAAGGTATCCAGTAATTGATCGTTGTCATGACGACGGACTTCACCCTTATACGGATAAACATCAATGACATCGCCCATATTCAGCTTACTGACATCCAGTTCGATCGGTAATGCCCCCGCATCTTCCATCGTATTAAAGAAGATCGGCGCAATTTTACCGCCCAATACCAGACCCCCGCCTTTTTTATTCGGCACATAGGGAATATCTTCCCCCATAAACCACAATACCGAGTTGGTGGCCGATTTACGCGAAGAACCGGTACCGACAACATCCCCCGTATATACCAGCGGAAAGCCTTTGTTTTGCAACGCTTCGATTTGTTTAATCGGTCCGAGAGTGCCGGCATCATCGGGTTCAATGCCTTCACGGGGGATCTTCAGCATTGCCAGCGCATGCAGCGGAATATCCGGTCGTGACCAGGCATCCGGGGCCGGGGACAGATCATCCGTATTCGTTTCACCGGTAACTTTAAACACGGTCAGGGTAATTTTTTCTGCCAGCTGCGGGCGGGAAAGATACCATTCAGCATCGGCCCAGGATTTCATGACCTGTTGTGCATAACGGTTACCCGCTTTGGCTTTTTCTTCCACATCATAGAAACTGTCAAACATCAGCAGGGTATGAGAGAGGGCTTTTGCGGCACCGGCGGCCAGCTTGTCGTCATCCAGCGCATCAATCAGCGGGTGAATGTTATATCCGCCCTGCATCGTCCCGAGCAATTCGACCGCTTTTTGCGGGGTGATCAGCGGAGAAACCGCTTCACCTTTGGTAACTGCGGCCAGAAAACCGGCTTTTACGTAAGCGGCTTCATCAACCCCTGGCGGCACCCGATTTATTAATAAGTCTGTAAGAAATTCTTCCTCGCCCTTTGGCGGAATTTTAAGCAGTTCAACCAGTGCCGCCATTTGGGTTGCGTCTAAGGGTTTTGGAACAATTCCCTGGGCAGCACGTTCGGCAACGTGCTTACGGTATTCTTCTAGCACGACGTTCTCCTCACTCACATTGTTTGACTTCCGGGCGCCGGGATCACCACTTAAAATTTTATCTGTGCAGGGTAACGGTGTCCGGTTCCGCTTCGGCAGCATATCAGTATCGCGGACAGTTGTTAATCTGTTTACAAAAAATCAACATCTATCTGCCGCAGTGATATTGCTATTTTTTTATATAATTGTCTGATAAATAAATACATTAAAACAAAGCCCTGCACCACTATTGAAACATAATCACAAAATATAACCACACGGGTCACTCTCCGTATAAGGCCCTGCGGCCCGCACAGCGGATAAAATTTACGCTGGTTGACCCGTGGTTTAAGTTACAGGTTTACCGGTAATAATAAAAACCTTATATTTTGCCCGTCTTTATTTACAGGAATATCCCTTGAACAGTTACCGAATAAACAAGGGCAGATAGTTGTTTGTCTGCCTCCCTGGCAGACAGCGAGCAATACGCCCCGCCTGTCCCACTTTTTCTCAGACGAGGTTATCCCCAATGATTACCCACACCCTTTTTCCCCCGGGTATATTCCGTATACACCAGCCAGCATAATTTTTTGTACCACAGCACTGCCTTTTAGTACCACCCATCAAGGAGCCAACAATGGATGATGACCCGACGAGGCAACGTTATACGCGTTGCAGGGGTATTCCCGCCTGATCCCCGAAAAATCTGCAACGCATCTCAACGACTGACTGCCCTCTGCCGCTGTGAAGCGTGCCCTGGCAGCAACCAAACGGACATAAAGAGATGACTCAGATTATAAATTCCGCTCTGCCAGTGCAGGGGAAAAAACAACCGGCAATACAAAATGACTGGCTGATTGCCCGCCATATTGCCACCAGTACCGAAGCAACCCTGCAATCCCTGGCTGCCACTACAGAAGGATTAGATGAACAGCAGGTCGCGGCCCGTCAGTCGCAGTTTGGCCCGAACGAAATTGCGGTAAAAAAAGCACCTCCGGCGTTACTGCAATGGCTGCTGGCGTTTAATAACCCGTTTATCTATGTGTTGCTGGCGTTAACCGCTGTCAGCTTTATCACTGACTACTGGATCCCGCGTCGTGCAGGAGAAGAAACCGATCTTACCAGTGTAACTATCATGGGCTGTATGATCCTGTTCAGTACTCTGCTGCGCTTTATCCAGGAATTCCGTACCAACAAAGCCGCTGAAGCACTGAACTCTCTTGTCGAAGTCACCGTGACCGTACGCCGTCAGGATCAACATCATCAGCCGGTACTCCTCAAAATACCGCGTCATCTGCTGGTACCCGGCGATATTGTCTTGCTCAGTGCCGGTGACATTATTCCTGCTGACTTGCGCTTACTGGAAACCAACTCTCTGCAACTGAATCAGTCATCGCTGACCGGAGAAACCTTACCGGTAGAAAAACATGCCCGGCCAGAAGCCGCAGAGATGCCGGAAGTTATCAGCGAAAATATCGTGCTGCATCAGCCCGCTATTGCACTAATGAGTACCAGTGTACTGAGTGGTTCAGCGACGGCCGTGGTTGTCGCTATCGGTGAACAGACCTGGTTTGGTTCGCTGGCGGGTAAAGTTGCCGGTGCAGCTCCCAAAACTTCTTTTGATAAAGGAGTGAACAGTGTCAGCTGGTTACTGATCCGCTTTATGGTACTGATGGTGCCGATCGTTTTCCTGATCAATGGTTTTACCAAGGGCGAATGGACCGAAGCCCTGTTCTTCTCACTGGCGGTGGCCGTCGGGCTGACTCCTGAAATGTTACCGATGATAGTCAGCACCAACCTGGCAAAAGGTGCCATGGCGCTGGCTGCCAGAAAAGTGGTGGTTAAACGCATCAATGCTATTCAGAACCTCGGGGCGATGAATATTCTGTGTACGGATAAAACCGGTACCCTTACTGACGATAATATCGTGCTGGAGCAAGCTCTGACTCCTGACGGTGAAGAAAATTTACAGGTCGCGGAAATGGCCTGGCTGAATAGTCATTTTCAGCAAGGAATTGACAACCCGATGGACCGGGCTGTCTGTCAGTTTGCCGGGCAGCAGGGAATATCCCGCCGGTTGATGCATATCAGAAAAGCAGATGAGCTGCCTTTCGACTTCACCCGCCGCTGCCTGTCAGTCTCTGTTTATGATGACCATGGTCGTCAGCAGTTGATCAGCAAAGGGGCCAGTGAAGAAATGCTGGCCCGTTGTCTGAACGTTCAGACCGGTGGGAAAGAGCAACTGCTGACCCCGGCACTGCGCCAGCAGTTCCGGGACCGGATTGCCGCCTATAACCGTCAGGGATATCGGGTATTACTCCTCGGAAGTAAAACCCTGGATGCCGAACATTCATTACGCCGCCTGAATGATAAAGACGAACAGGATTTAACCCTGTGTGGTGTACTGTTATTCCTTGATCCGGTAAAACAAGGGGCCGACCTGGCTTTACGGTCACTGAAAGACCATGGCGTTGACGTGAAAGTACTGACCGGGGATAACGCTGAGGTGACCGAAAAAATCTGCCGTGATTTAGGCCTGTCAGCCGGAACCCCGTTACAGGGCCCGGAGATTGCCGCCATGGATGACCACAGTCTGCAACAGAAACTGGCCAGCCATACGATTTTTGCCCGGCTGACACCAACCGATAAAACCCGTATCGTCACCCTGTTACAGCAATCAGGGCATACTGTCGGTTTTCTTGGTGATGGCATCAATGATGCTGCTGCCTTGCATGCGGCTGATGTCGGTATTTCGGTAGAGAATGCAACACAAATAGCCCAGAGTGCAGCGGACATCATTTTGCTGGAGAAGGATCTTCAGGTACTGGAGCAAGGGGTCAGAATTGGCCGCCAGACCTTCGGCAATATCATCAAATACCTGAATATCACTGCCAGTTCTAATTTCGGCAACGTATTTTCGGTATTAATCGCCAGTGCTTTTATCCCCTTTATGCCGATGCTGGCAATACAGTTACTGCTGCAAAACCTGATTTATGATATCTCACAAATGCTGCTACCGTGGGACCGGATGGATGAAGAGTTCGTTGCTAAACCACGCCAATGGGATGCCGGGAACATCGGCCGGTTTATGCTGTTTATGGGACCCGTCTCCTCCGTGTTCGATGTCGCAACCTTCGCTGTGATGTGGCATATATTTGCTGCCCACAGCAGCGAAACACAATCATTGTTCCAGTCTGGCTGGTTTGTCGAAGGCTTATTATCACAAACACTGGTGGTTCATATGCTCCGGACACGAAAAATTCCGTTTATTCAGAGTTGTGCCCGCTGGCCGGTATTGCTCAGTACTCTGGTCGTGGTGATTATCGGGATTGCATTACCTTATTCGCCGCTGGCCGCAAACTTCCACTTACAGGCATTACCACTGGCCTATTTCCCGTGGCTGATCCTGATCCTTGCCGGTTACTGTTTACTGAGCCAGGTGATGAAACAGCTGTATTGCCGTCGTTTCGGTCAATGGTTTTAGCCCCGGCAGAACCGGGCTCCGGAAACAAAAAAAACGGCTCCACCGGAGCCGTTTCTGACATATGTTATACAGTTACTTTTTGCCGGCTTTCGGATTAGGCAGGTCAGTGATACTGCCTTCATAAACCTCTGCCGCCAGGCCTACAGACTCGTGCAATGTAGGGTGTGCATGGATAGTTAACGCAATATCTTCAGCATCACAACCCATTTCGATCGCCAGTCCGATTTCGCCTAACAATTCACCGCCATTTGTCCCGACAATCGCTCCGCCGATAACCCTATGAGATTCTTTATCGAAAATCAGTTTAGTCATGCCGTCGGCACAGTCGGAAGCAATTGCACGTCCCGACGCTGCCCATGGGAAGACAGAAACTTCATAGCTGATGCCTTTCTCTTTGGCTTCTTTTTCAGTCAGCCCCACCCAGGCAACTTCCGGCTCCGTATAGGCAATTGACGGAATCACTTTCGGATCAAAATAGTGTTTTTTACCGGAAATAACTTCTGCGGCCACATGCCCTTCGTGTACCCCTTTATGGGCCAGCATTGGCTGTCCGACAATATCACCGATAGCAAAGATATGCGGCACATTGGTGCGCATTTGCTTATCCACCTGAATAAAGCCGCGCTCATCGACTTCAACGCCCGCCTGACCGGCATCAAGGTTTTTACCGTTAGGCACTCGGCCGATCGCTACCAGTACAGCATCATAACGCTGCGGCTCTGCCGGGGCATTTTTGCCTTCCATTGAGACGTAGATCCCGTCCTCTTTGGCTTCAACCTGAGTTACTTTGGTTTCCAGCATCAGTCTGAACTGCTTACTGATGCGTTTCGTGAAGACTCTGACCACATCTTTATCTGCTGCCGGGATAACCTGATCAAACATTTCGACAACATCAATCTGAGAACCCAGGGCATGATACACGGTTCCCATTTCCAGACCGATAATTCCTCCGCCCATCACCAGCAGGCGTTCAGGGACGGTTTTCAGTTCCAGTGCATCCGTAGAGTCCCAGACTCTTGGATCATCATGAGGAATAAATGGCAGTTTTACCGGACGTGAACCCGCAGCAATAATCGCATTATCAAAATTAACCGTGGTCGCGCCGTTTTCACCTTCGACCAGCAGGGTATTCGCACCGGTGAATTTACCGATACCATTGACCACAGTCACTTTACGGCCTTTTGCCATACCAGCTAATCCGCCGGTCAGCTGATTAATCACTTTCTCTTTCCAGGTACGGACTTTATCAATATCGGTTTTTGGCTGTCCGAAGACAATCCCGTGAGCTTCCAGTGCCTTCGCTTCTTCGATGACTTTAGCAACATGCAACAATGCTTTGGAAGGGATACAACCGACATTAAGACATACACCGCCCAGGGTGCTGTAGCGTTCAACCAGAACGGTTTCTAATCCTAAATCGGCGCAGCGGAAAGCCGCAGAGTACCCTGCAGGGCCTGCGCCAAGTACCACGACCTGGGTTTTAATCTCTGTACTCATCATGACCTCTTATTTGACTATCCGGCGGTCCGACGTCAGTTGTTATCAGTGATAACGTCCAGCTAGCCACCGGGACGCATTTAGCGCAAGAGCTTACAGAATTGTTAACAAACTGCAAACAGCTTTGTCTGAACTGACCGGCGCCTTTTCCTGCGCCGGGAAACCGCTGCCGGACAGGGCTGCCAACGCCGAAAAGGGACCTGTCACTGTCTTTATATACCAATAAGGCCGGTGTTCACCGGCCTTATCTGCCCTGCATTACATTACCAGGCGACGAATATCTGACAGTACCTGATTAATATAAGTAATGAAGCGTGCACCGTCTGCACCATCAATGACCCGGTGGTCAAAAGATAACGACAGTGGCAGCATCAGACGCGGAGTAAACTCTTTACCATTCCATACAGGTTTCATCGCGGACTTAGAAACACCAAGGATAGCCACTTCAGGCGCGTTAACTATCGGAGTGAACGAGGTAGTACCCAGTCCGCCAAGGCTGGAGATGGTAAAGCATCCGCCCTGCATATCACCGGAGGTCAGTTTTCCGCCACGGGCCTTTTGGGATATCTCCATAAGTTCACGGGATAACTCAAGAATGCCTTTTTTGTTCACATCACGGAATACCGGGACCACCAGTCCGTTAGGTGTATCAACGGCTACCCCGATATTAATATATTTCTTCAGGGTTAAACGTTGCGCATCTTCAGAAATTGAACTGTTAAACCGCGGGAAAGCTTCCAGCGCTTTAGCAACCGCTTTCATAATAAACACAACCGGAGTGATTTTGACCTCCAGTTTTTGTTTCCCGGCGTCCGCATTCTGCTGCTTGCGGAACGCTTCCAGTTCTGTGATATCTGCTTCGTCGAAGTGTGTCACATGCGGGATCATCATCCAGTTACGGCTCAGGTTAGCCCCCGAAAGCTTCTGGATGCGTCCCAGTTCAACTTCTTCGATATCACCAAATTTGCTGAAATCGACTTTTGGCCATGGCAGCATACCGCTGATCCCGCCAGCGGCAGGTGACTCGGCACGCTTCACCGCTTCTTTTACATAGGCCTGAACGTCTTCACGCAGAATACGTTGCTTACGGCCGGTCCCTTTGACTTTCGCCAGGTTAACCCCGAATTCCCGCGCAAGACGACGGATCACCGGAGTCGCATGCACATAGGCATCATTTTCTGCGAAGTCGCCCGCTGCTGCCGGCGGTGCCGTTTTCACCGGTGCCGGTGCTGGCGCGGTTGCCGGTGCAGCAGGCGAAGCTTCGGCCGCTGCCGCGGCTGGCTGCGGCGCATTGTTAGTACCGGCAACGTCAAATACCATGATTAATGACCCGGTACTGACTTTATCACCGGTGGCAATCCGGATTTCTTTAACTGTTCCGGCAAAAGGCGCAGGGACTTCCATTGACGCTTTGTCGCCTTCAACGGTTATCAGTGATTGCTCAGTTTCAACCTTGTCACCGACTTTGACCATAATTTCAGTGACTTCAACTTCGTCGCCACCAATATCAGGGACATTCACTTCTTTCGCCTGCATTGCGGCAGAAGCCGGAGCGCTTTCAGCCTGTGGTGCCGGAGCATCTGCGGGTGCAGGTGACTGTTGTGAATCTGCCGTGTCAAAGATCATGATCAGTGATCCGGTGGCAACTTTGTCACCGATATTCACTCTGATTTCTTTAATCACACCCGCCTGTGGTGACGGCACCTCCATCGATGCCTTGTCCCCTTCTACCGTGATAATGGACTGTTCTGTCTCAACCTTATCACCCACTTTCACCAGAATCTCGGTGACTTCAACTTCATCGGAACCGATATCCGGTACGTTGATTTCGATAGACATCAATAATTACCTCTTATGCCAGACGCGGGTTGACTTTATCTGCATGGATATCGAATTTGCGGATAGCTTCAGCCACCACATTTTTATCAATTTCACCACGTTTAGCCAGTTCACCCAGAGCAGCCACCACCACATAAGAAGCATCCACTTCAAAATGATGACGCAGATTTTCGCGGCTGTCGGAGCGGCCAAATCCGTCGGTCCCCAGCACTCGATAATCACTGGCAGGGATATAGTTACGTACCTGCTCTGCAAACAGTTTCATATAATCGGTGGACGCCACCGCCGGCGCATCATCCATTACCTGTGCAATATAAGGCACACGCGGTGCTTCGGTCGGATGCAGCATATTCCAGCGTTCACAATCCTGTCCGTCACGGGCCAGTTCGGTGAAGGAAGTCACACTATAGATATCAGAGCCTACACCGTAGTCTTTGGCCAGAATTTCTGCTGCTTCACGAACATGACGCAGGATGGAACCTGATCCCAGCAACTGAACTTTACCTTTACTGCCTGCAACTGTATCCAGCTTATAAATACCTTTACGGATACCCTCTTCGGCACCTGCCGGCATCGCTGGCATATGGTAGTTTTCGTTCAGGGTCGTGATGTAGTAGTAGACATTTTCCTGAGCGTCACCGTACATCCGCTCCAGACCGTCATGCATAATCACGGCCACTTCATAAGCATATGCCGGGTCATACGAAATACAGTTAGGGATAGTCAGAGACTGAATATGACTGTGGCCATCTTCATGCTGCAGACCTTCACCGTTCAGTGTTGTACGGCCTGATGTTCCGCCCACCAGGAACCCGCGGGCCTGCTGATCGCCGGCAGCCCAGCATAAATCGCCGATACGCTGGAAACCAAACATTGAGTAGTAGATGTAGAACGGGATCATTGGCAGGTTGTTGGTGCTGTACGATGTTGCAGCCGCCAGCCAGGACGCCCCGGCACCCAGTTCGTTAATCCCTTCCTGCAGGATCTGACCTTTCTCGTCTTCTTTATAGTACGCGACCTGCTCACGATCCTGAGGGGTATATTGCTGACCGTTCGGGCTATAGATACCGATCTGCCGGAACAGTCCTTCCATACCAAAGGTACGGGCTTCATCGGCAAGAATAGGTACCAGACGATCTTTGATCGAAGGATTTTTCAGCATCACATTCAGTGCACGCACGAAAGCGATGGTGGTAGAGATTTCTTTATTCTGTTCTTCCAGCAAGGATTTAAATTCGTCCAGAGCAGGAATAGCCAGCTTCTCAGAGAATTTCTCCTGACGACTCGGCAGATATCCGCCCAGTTTTTCGCGCTGACCATGCAGATAGTTATATTCTTCAGAACCTTCCTCGAAGGTAATGTACGGCAGGCTTTCGATATTCTCATCACTGACAGGGACATTAAAACGATCACGGATATAGCGTACGCCATCCATATTCATCTTTTTCACCTGGTGAGCAATATTCTTACCTTCCGCCGTTTCACCCATACCGTAGCCTTTCACAGTATGCGCCAGAATAACCACCGGTTTGCCCTGAGTGTCCTGTGCTTTTTTCAGTGCCGCATAGACTTTTTTCGGGTCATGACCACCACGGTTCAGAGACCAGATCTCATCATCGGTCATATCTTTGACTAACTCAGCCGTTTCCGGATATTTACCAAAGAAATGTTCACGGACATACGCGCCGTTCTTCGATTTAAAGGTCTGATAATCGCCATCCACGGTTTCGTTCATTAGCTGGATCAGCTTACCACTGGTATCTTTACGCAGCAGTTCATCCCAGCGATCGCCCCAGATGACTTTAATCACTTCCCAGCCGGCTCCGGCAAAAATACCGTCCAGCTCATTAATGATTTTACCGTTACCTGTCACCGGACCATCCAGTCGCTGCAGGTTACAGTTAATGATAAAGACCAGATTATCCAGTTTTTCACGGGTCGCAATGGTAATGGCCCCTTTGGATTCCGGCTCATCCATTTCACCATCACCAAGGAAGGCATACACCGTCTGCGCTGATGTCTTTTTCAGCCCGCGATGTTCCAGATATTTCAGGAATTTAGCCTGATAGATCGCAGCCAGTGGCCCCAGCCCCATAGAGACGGTCGGGAACTGCCAGAAATCCGGCATCAGTTTCGGGTGTGGATAGGAAGATAATCCCTTGCCATGTACTTCCTGACGGAAGTTATTCATCTGCTCTTCGGTCAGACGACCTTCCAGGAACGCACGGGAGTAAATTCCCGGAGAAATATGTCCCTGGAAATACACCAGGTCGCCACCATCCTGTGCCGTACGGGCACGGAAAAAGTGGTTAAAACACACTTCGTAGATAGTTGCCGAAGACTGGAAAGACGACATATGTCCGCCCAGTTCCAAATCTTTTTTGGAAGCACGTAATACGGCCATAATAGCATTCCAGCGAATGGCTGAACGAATGCGTCGCTCCAGTGACTGATTCCCCGGGTATTCCGGTTCATCTTCAACAGCAATAGTATTGACATAGTTGTGTGCCGTTACTCCGGCTGCAACATTCACACCACCTTTGCGTGCAGCATCCAGTACCTGATCAATTAAGTACTGAGCGCGTTCAACACCTTCTTCACGGATGACCGATTCGAGCGCCTGTAGCCAGTCGCGGGTTTCAATCGGATCCACGTCATTAGGTAAACGTTCTGACATGGGGTTATTCCTTATCTGTGTCTATTACGTTGATTTTTAATAAGGTTATCTGTAACGGCCGTCTTTCAGGGTACAGAACCGCGATAACCCTATCTTTATTGCACACCTCAATGTGCCTAATCCTTGCGTTGCTGGAGACGCCTTAATGAACGTTCCCGCCGGCTTTGCTCCCGGCTTCTGTCCAGCAATATTTCCTCAATAAACGCCAGGTGTGAGTGTGATTCTTCACGGGCTTTTTCCGGCTCTCGTGCAATAATCGCCTCAAATATTCTGGCGCGGTGCCCGCTCACTTTCGCCAGCATATCGCGGCGTAAGTAGAGGATTTCAAAATTTTGCCGGACATTTTGCTCAAGTAACGGCCCCATCGCACGTACCAGATGGAGTAATACCGCATTATGGGCGGCTTCAGTGACCGTTATTTGATATTTAATGACAGCATCGGCTTCAGCATCCAGATTCCCGCTATCCTGTGCCTGACGGATACGGAGATAGTATTCACGAATGCGCAGTAAGTCTTCTTCGGTCCCGCGTAATGCTGCATAATACGCAGCGATCCCTTCCAGCGCATGGCGCGTTTCCAGCAGATCAAAGCGGGATTCAGAAGAGTTTGCCAGTAAACCGACCAGCGGATCGCTTACACTGTGCCAGAGGTCACTTTGCACAAAGGTTCCTCCGCCCTGACGACGTAGCAACAGGCCTCTGGCCTCAAGACGCAGAATAGCCTCACGTACCGAGGGACGCGACACTTCAAATTGGCGGGCCAGTTCACGCTCCGGGGGGAGTTGCTCTCCCGGACACAGGGAACCTTCCATAATAAGCGATTCCAGCTGCTGTTCAATCACATCAGACAGCTTAGGTTGTCGGATTTTGTTATATGCCATCACAGATGATTTTTATCTTCCTGACCGGGTTCCGGATAATTGGTATTACCAATTGACAGAATATGGCGGTAAAGTAACAAACTATTTACCAGGTGTCTATATTCTGCAATCACGTTTCCGGAAGGATCAAATCTGGTTATTGTCAGATTTCAGGTCAGCATTCAGAGGAGTATTCGGCGGTTGTGCAGATAATCTGCATTTATTTTCCGGATAAATATGTTTGAAAACAAATGCTCTGCCACCCTGTGTTATATTCTCCACTCTGCAAGCTGATGACAATTCTCTCCTTTTGCGCACGAAACAACAAAAGCAAGGTGCAAAGCACCTGACTTATCACTATTCTGATGCGCGGACCGACAGGTACTGCTACCGGGGGTCACAGGGTAAAATAATAATCATAGTCAATAAATAGCTGCATCTGTTACTGCGGATCGCAGTGTTATTCATTATTACGAGGTTTTTATGGAAAAACAGCAAGAGGACACACTGAACAGGGGGTTGAAAAACCGCCATATTCAGTTGATCGCTCTGGGTGGCGCTATTGGTACCGGCCTGTTTCTGGGGATTGCACAAACAATTAAAATGGCCGGGCCTTCTGTTCTGCTGGGTTATGCCATTGGCGGATTTATCGCCTTTTTGATTATGCGCCAGCTGGGCGAAATGGTAGTTGAAGAACCGGTTGCCGGGTCATTCAGCCACTTTGCTTATAAATACTGGGGCAGTTTTGCCGGCTTTGCTTCCGGCTGGAATTACTGGGTACTGTACGTGCTGGTCGCCATGGCAGAACTTACGGCTGTCGGTGTTTACATCCAGTACTGGTGGCCGGAAATCCCTACCTGGGTTTCTGCAGCTATCTTCTTCGTGCTGATTAATGCCATCAATCTGACCAACGTTAAAGTCTATGGTGAAATGGAGTTCTGGTTTTCCATTATCAAAGTGGTGGCAGTGGTCGGTATGATTATATTCGGTGGCTGGCTGCTGTTTAGCGGTACTGGCGGACCCGATGCTTCAGTAACCAATATATGGCAGGCAGGCGGATTTTTCCCGCACGGGATCACCGGACTGGTGATGTCGATGGCAGTCATAATGTTCTCGTTTGGCGGGCTTGAACTGGTAGGGATTACGGCTGCTGAAGCAGACAACCCTGAAAAAAGTATTCCGAAAGCCACCAACCAGGTCCTGTACCGAATCCTGATTTTTTATATTGGCTCTCTGACAATACTGTTATCCTTATATCCGTGGACCAAAGTTGTTGAAGGTGGCAGTCCGTTTGTACTGATCTTCCATGAACTGGGCGACAGCCTGGTGGCTAACGCCCTGAACGTGGTGATCCTGACAGCCGCTTTATCTGTATATAACAGCTGTGTATACAGTAACAGCCGTATGCTGTACGGTCTGGCAAAACAGGGCAATGGTCCGCGCGCGTTACTGAAAGTTGACCGTCGTGGCGTCCCCTATATAGCTTTAGGGCTGTCGGCGTTTGCCACTGCTATCGGTGTCCTGATTAATTACCTGATGCCAGCGAAAGCCTTTGGTTTACTGATGTCACTGGTGGTATCCGCACTGGTAATCAACTGGGCAATGATCAGTCTGGCACACCTGAAGTTCCGTAAAGCGAAAGATAAGCAGGGTGTTATCACCCGTTTCAGGGCACTGTTCTACCCGGTTGGTAACTGGATCTGCCTGCTGTTCCTCGCTGCAATCCTGGTGGTTATGGCAATCACTCCCGGTATGGCTATTTCGGTCTGGCTCATCCCGGTCTGGCTGATAATTCTGGCCATCGGCTATCTGTTCACCGTTAAGCGTCGCACTCTCTGACCATTACTGCAGAAAAAGACGCGCTCTCCCGTCTGCGGGGGACCGGCAGGACACCATAAAAAACGGGCCCGGTAATACTTAGCGGGCCCGTTTTTTTTACTGGCTGACGGGGACAACACACTTATAACAATGCACCGCTAATAGTCAGCAGTGCCACCACCACCACCAGTACCAGTGTAATACGTTTCGCCAGCGCCACCGCCATACGCGGCTTTTCGACTTTATCGTTGCAGGGATCACGCTCCAGCGAAAACTGAGCAAGCTGTGTCAGTACCTGATAAGGTTTACGACGAAAATCAGTCAGAAACTTCAGCCATGCCGGTAACGCTTTTTCCCCGTGGCCCAGCAAAGCATAGGCCAGCCCCGCCAGGCGAACCGGAATCCAGTCTGCGATAAACAGCAGACGGTCGACTCCCGACTGTTCACGTTCAGCCGCCGTATGATGGGCCGCCAGCCATCCCTGCCAAGCACGTAAAAAAGCGTAACCTGCCAGAGTCACCGGTCCCCAGGGACCGCCGGCGACAAACCAGAACAAAGGGGCCAGGTAAAAACGGTAGTTAATCCACAGTAATGCATTCTGTAACTCGCGCAAATACACCCGCTGGTTCACGGTTTCCGGCAGACCATGTATCACACTTAACTCTTCTGCCATCGCCTGATGTGCGGCATTATCATCCGTACTGGCGGATTTCAGGTAAGCATGATAGTGCTGGCGGGTAATACCGGCGCCAATACACAATACGCCAACCAGCACCCACAGTACTAACGAAGCAACACCAAACAACAGCCCCTGCAAGCTGTGTACCACAACCAGTGTAATCAGCATCGCCAGAATCACCATGCCGCCGGTACGCACCAGCGAAAAATGGGTCTGGCCACGAAATACAGGTTTAAGGCGGTGTTCGAGCTGCCAGTGTTCGCCGAGCTTAAATAAACGCTCCCAGCCAAGTACCAGTAACAAAGTAAATAACGTCATGCTTTCCAGCCTTTATCTCATTGGGTTCCGGTTTACTTATTCGTCATAGCAAGCAGTTGTTGCCGGTAATATTGCCAGTCAAAAGCCTCTCCCGGGTCTGTCTTACGGCCCGGTGCAATATCACTGTGTCCGGTGATATGTTCACTTTTAATCGGATAGTACTTCATCAGTGTCCGTGTCAGCAGACAAAGGGCATGATACTGCTGTTCTGTATAAGGCAGAACATCCGTCCCTTCCAGCTCAATACCAATGGAGAAATCGTTACAATTGTCCTGCCCCTGATAAGACGATTGTCCGGCATGCCAGGCGCGTTTATCAAAAGCAACATACTGGACGATTTCCCCGTCACGGCGGATCAGACAATGGGCGGCCACCTTCAGGGCGGCAATTTCACTGAAATAAGGATCAGCCTGAGGATCAAGGCACCCCGTAAACAACTGATCAATCCACGGCCCGCCGAATTCCCCCGGCGGAAGACTGATATTATGTACCACCAACAGCCAGGGGCTGGTATCTTCCGGACGCAGGTTAAAATGTTCTGAAGGTACCTTTCTGGCCTCTGCCAGCCAGCCTGATTCTATTTTCATCTTCGCGCTGTTCTCCGCCAGGGTTCGAGAATATCATAAATACTGCCATGATATTGTTTCACGTCATTGGAGGCCAGTCATGGATGCTTATTGTGACGATTCATATGGTTACCAAATACTTAACTGGTTACGCTATTCAACTGGCAGCGCGGCAGACACCGGGCTACAGTATTTATTCCTGTGACTAAAGGAGCAAACTTCCTTATGCCGATAAGCCATTACGCTGCAGAGCACAGCCATCAGCTGTTACTCGAACGAATCAAAACCGAAATTCCCGAATACGTAAAACAGGCACTAAAAGATACCCGCCCCAGCCGTCTGATCCCAAAACACAGGCAGGGTCAGGCGATAATCAGTTGCGGGGAAGACGGTATTTTCTGTGGCAAAGCATGGGTCGATGAACTTTTTAGTCAGCTGGATCCCGGCATTAACGTACAGTGGCAGGTAAATGATGCGGACAATATCCGCACCGGTCAGACACTGGCTACAGTCAGTGGCCCTGCGGCTGTACTGCTGAGTGCTGAAAGTACCCTGTTACGTTTTTTAAAGACCTTATCCGGCGCGGCAACCCATATAGCGCACTGTATCAGCCTGTTATCGGGCGACGTGACACGCTTTATCGATACTCTCAGCAATATCAGCGGGACCGATAGCCTGAAATATGCGTTGCTGACCGGCGCCGGACAATCGAAACGGCTGGATTTTTGCGATACGATCCCACTGAAAGAGAACCATATCATTGCCTGTGGATCAGTCTCTGAGGCGATAGAAAATGCCCGCTGGATAGACCCCGATCGGCCAGTTGAGATTGAAGTCACTTCCGGTGAGCAACTGGCAGAGGCTATCCGCGCCGGGGCAAACATTATCCTGCTGCGCAATTTCACCCGGGGCGACACCCTTGATGCTATTACGGCCGTCCGGCAGAGTGCCGTACAAATACTCCTCGAAGCCGGGGGGAATATTTCACCGGATCAGCTGCAGGAACTAAGCCTGACGGGTATCGATTACATTTCTGCAGATTCACTGATCCGCCATTATCGCCCGCTGGATATCTCCCTGCAATTTATCGCCACTGCCGGCTAAACGGCGCGAATAACGGGGACTTTTTCTGAAGCTGTCCCCTATAGATTTTAAACTCAATGCAACACAAGCCGGTTAACCCTGAGCCATCCCCGGTACTGTTATTTTCGCTGCCCGGCACTGAGTATCTCTGAGTTACTCTCCTTTTCCCGTCCATAAGGAGAGCCGCATGTATAACCAGCAAGGATTTACCCTGATCGAGCTGATGATTGTTATTGCGATTATCGCCATCCTCAGTGCTATCGGTCTGCCCGCTTACCAGAATTACCTGCAGAAAGCAGCAATCACCGATATGTTGCAACTGATGATGCCCTACAAAACGGCCATTGAATTATGCAGTATGGAAAAAGGGACTGTGCAGGGGTGCAATGCCGAAAGCTACGGCATTCCGGGCGTTAAGGGGTCCCGTTATGCTGAAAAAGTACAAATCAGCGATGGGCAAATGACACTGCGGGGGCTGGAAACCCTTAGCGGGTTAACCGTCAGACTTTTCCCCCAATGGGATCCTCAGTCAGGCGATTTCCGGTGGCAAAAAAAATGCCAGAGCGAAAACAGCCTGCTACTTAATAACTGTAAGTCACAGTTCCGGTTTGATGATCAGCAGGAGGGACTATGATCTCCCTGCCACTGGAAGTTCTCTGCCGCCAGCTGCCTGCCTGCATTATCTCTTATGACACAAAATATCTGAGGCTCGCGGTCGTTACCCCTCCGCCGCCCGATATTACTGATGCCTTACGCTTTGCCAGCCAGCGCCAGATCGAATTCGAATACTGGCCGCAGGCCCGTATCGAAAGTCAGCGCAGGCAACAATCGTCACATTCATTGTCGTTAGCTGAACCTGAACCGCAGACAGTACCGCTGATCGCTGAACAGTTATTATCCCGCGCAATTCAGCAACGGGCATCAGATATACATCTGGAATCGACCCCGCTGGGGCCGGTAATAAGGTTACGGATAGACGGTTTACTGCATCCTACTCCGCTGACGGCCAGTTGCACGGCAGAGGCGCTGGTTGCACGGTTTAAAGTACTGGCCGGGCTGGATATTGCCGAAACCAGGCTCCCGCAGGATGGTCAGCTGAGCCTGACTCTGGACGGTGAAAACCACAGTTTCCGCCTTTCGACACTGGCGACCCGCTGTGGTGAAAAACTGGTTATCAGACGTCTGCGCTCAGTCAAACAAGCTCTGGCCCCGGCACAGCTTGGTTTTGATAAAGATGACTTACAACAGGTGCTTACTATTCTCCGCCAGCCTCAGGGAATGATTCTGGTGACCGGCCCGACCGGCAGCGGTAAAACCTTCACGCTATATAGTCTGCTGAGCCAGCTGAATACCCCGGATAAAAACCTCTCTACGGTTGAAGATCCCATCGAGATACCGCTGGAAGGCGTGAACCAGACACAGCTCAACAGTAAAGCCGGACTCGATTTTTCCCTTATCCTGCGGGCTTTACTCCGCCAGGATCCGGATGTGATTATGATCGGAGAAATACGGGATAACGACACGGCAGATATTGCGGTAAAGGCCGCCCAGACCGGACATCTGGTCCTTTCAACCCTGCACACAAATTCTACCGGAGAGACGCTGATACGCCTCCGGCAGATGGGTATCGCCGGTTACCTGCTGGCCGCATCACTCCGGCTGGTCATTGCACAGCGGCTGGTACGAAAACTCTGTACTCACTGCCGTCATCCGGCTGGAACGGAGATCAGGCTCCCCGCTTCTGTCCGGAAATCCCCTTTAGGGCACTGGCTGGCCGACGGATGCGACCACTGCTTTTCCGGCTATTACGGGCGTATCGCACTGTTTGAAATACTGCCGGTCTGTGGTGCATTACACCAGGCGATAGCCAGTGATGCCTCTCCGGAGACATTGCGTGAAATCGCCTGCCGTCAGGGAGGCCGATCATTATTCAGCACCGGTATCAATGCGGTCGAAAAAGGGATCACTTCATGGTCCGAAATATTACGGGTGATCGGGGGCAATCGTGAGTAACTATGCTTTGTTTTACTGGCAAGCCGTAAACAGTAAAGGGCAGCCTTGTGAGGGGTACAGGCTGGTGAGACACCGTCATCAGTTATCCCGTATACTGAACGATGATGGCCTGGTCCCCGTCAGAATCACAAAAAAAAAGTTATGTCCGCCCCGTTACTGGCGATGCGAGCAAAGAATACTGATCTTCAGCCAAATCAGTATCCTGCTACAGGCCGGCCTGCCGCTGGCCGACGGGCTGGGACTGCTGGCAGAAGGCCACCCGCAAAAAGCCTGGCAGGCGTTACTGATACAGTTACAGCAGCAGATACTGTCCGGCGTTACCTTTTCGGCCGCTTTGCGCTGCTGGCCGGAAATATTTCCCCTGTTATGTATCTCGCTGGTGTATGCCGGTGAACAAACAGGTCACCTGGAACAATGTTGTAGACAGCTGGCAGAACAGCAACAACGTGAAATGAAGTTAAAAAAAAACTGACCAAAGCCCTGCGCTATCCACTATTTATTCTGCTGCTGACATGCCTGATCAGTACCGCGATGCTGCTATGGGTTCTGCCGGAGTTTGCAGCCATTTATCGCTCATCAGATACTCCCCTGCCCGCATTTACCCGTCAGCTGATTAATCTGTCAGATTTCCTGTTATCGGTAGCTCCGGCAGTGCTGGTGCTCACTGTGATACTGACAGCGTTCTGGCGAACCGCGAGAAAACACTTTCCTGACTGGATAGTCACTGAACAGCGCCTGCTGCTGAAAGTCCCTCTCGCGGGTTGCCTGTGGCAGGCTGCGGTACTGGCCCGGATATTCAGCTTACTGGCTCTGACCCAGCGGGCAGGACTCCCGTTACGTGAAGGCCTGACAATTACGCAAAATCTTCACGGCCGGGGTTTATGGCAGCAGGCTCTCTGTGCACTGCAGCAACATATTGAGCAAGGACAACCTCTGTCATCCGGCCTTCGGCTGCGGAACGAATTTCCACAGTTATGTTACTTACTGACACGGCTCGGAGAACAGACCGGTGCATCAGATATACTGTTTGTCCGGCTGGCGGACTGGTTCGAAAATATTGTCCGACAAAAAGCGGGCAGCCTGGCAGCCTCAGTAGAGCCGGTCATGTTGATTATTACCGCAATCATTACCGGGAGCATTGTGATTGCTATGTATCTGCCAATGTTCAGCCTCGGTGATGCGCTATTTTGATACGCTCCCCGCCCTGAAGGCCAGCGGGTACGGCAGCCATGCAGTCCGGGGGCCCGGAGATAAAAGCCAGCACAGGTTCTGACTGAGAGCAGTTCTGTCGTGTCGAACACGTCGGCCAGATAAGAACACCGGTCAGTCCCGGCGTAATATCTCCGTCAATACACAGGTTCGGGTCTGCTGCTATGATCAGACACCTTGTATTCGCTGGTCAGGCCGCAGCCCGCAATAAAGCAACAACAAGACTGCGTTTTTAGTTTTTATTGCGCTACAATTTGCCCGTCAGACAGAGATAATTACGCCCAGTCAGCCAGTCAATAATCTCTGCTGATTACCGTCACTCCGCTTACTGTCAGGATATATGTGATATGCCCTATGTTGTTGCGCTCACCGGGGGGATCGGTAGCGGTAAGACCACAATTGCAGAGATGTTTGCCCGTTGCGGGGTAAAAGTTATTGATGCCGATATAGTCTCCCGTCAGGTTGTACAAGCCGGTACTCCGGCCCTCAAAAAAATTCATCAGTACTTTGGCGACAGGGTCTTATTAGCCGATGGCGGGCTGAACCGCAGCTGGCTGAGACAGCAGATATTTGCTGACGCCGAAAGTAAAAACTGGCTGAACAATCTGCTGCATCCGCTGATCCAGCAACGGACACAACAATTAATTGACCAAATTGCCGATGACTGGTGCCTGTGGGTCGTGCCATTACTGGCCGAAAACCGGCTGCATAACCGCGCCGATCGGGTTCTGGTGGTTGATGTTGATGAAGAAACTCAGGTCCGGCGTACAATGGCCAGAGATAATATTACCCGTCAGCAGGCAGCTGATATTCTGGCGGCCCAGGCCAGCCGGCAATCCCGGTTAGAGATTGCCGATGATGTGATTGATAATTCAGGCTCTCCTGCCGAACAACAGCAAAAGGTGGCCATGTTGTATCAGCGCTATCAGTCACTGGCATCCGCAAAAAAAGGATCTGTACCATGAGCAGTGTTGTTTTGTTTGAATATCCGTTAAACGAAAAAATGCGCACCTGGCTGAGAATTGAATACCTGTTACAACAGTTAACCGGCAGTATGCCGGTCAGCAGTCCGGTCTCTGCATTGAGTTTTTTTCGGGGCATCGCTGACTTACTGGATATCTTCGACCGCGGAGATATGCGGGCAGATTTGGTGAAAGAACTGGACAGGCAACAGCACAAGCTACAGAGCTGGCTGAATGTCAGCGGAGTGGATACGGCCAGAGTCACAGAATTACAGCAGAAACTGAAAAGTCAGTCAGTGCAGCTACTGACTGCACCGCGTATGGGTCAGCAACTCAGAGAAGATCGTTTTATCAGCCAGGTTCGCCAGCGTCTGAGTATCCCCGGCGGATGTTGCAGCTTTGACCTGCCGGCCCTTCATATATGGTTAAACCTGCCGGACAATGAACGTCAGGAGCAGACCGAAGAATGGTACGACACTCTGCGGCCATTACAGGAAAGTTTAACCTCAGTGTTGGAATTGATCCGTCAGTCTGGTAGTTTTCAGCCACAAATAAGCCTGAATGGTTTCTTTCAGGATACGGCCGAAGATGCCGACCTGTTACGGCTAACGCTGGATAGCGCTGTCACATTGTATCCGCAAATCTCCGGCCATAAAAATCGCTATGCCATCCGTTTTTTGCCGATGGATACCGGGGAGAGCGAGATCCCCTCGCGATTATCGTTTGAACTCGCATGTTGTTAAGAGGAATGTATGCAGGAAGAGATTACCACGGTTCAGTGCCCACAATGCCGTAAAGACGTCATCTGGGATCAACTCAGTCCGTGGCGGCCGTTTTGCTCAAAGCGCTGCCAGATGATCGATTTGGGAGAATGGGCTGCCGAAGAAAAACGGATCCCGGCAGACGATAAACTTTCTGAAGATGAAGAGTGGAGCGGCGAATAATCCGCAACAGACTGAATGCTCAGCGGCAATAGAATGACCTATTGCCGGTCCCTGTTTTACAGCTGCCCTGTTACCAGTTTTTCGACCAGCCGATGGTTTGCCGGCGGAAATTCTTCGGCACATAAATCCTGTGGCTGTACCCAGCGCTGCGGCTGACCTTCTTTACCCCACGGCTCGCCCTGCCACTGATCAACAATAAAGAAATAGAGTGTGACCCGCACATCATCGTAAGTGTGATCGGCACTGCCTGCCGGCTGAGCTGAAACGACCTCAATGCCGGTTTCTTCCATCAGCTCGCGCCTCAGTGCCTGCTCAGCCGTTTCTCCCTGCTCAAGCTTTCCACCGGGAAATTCCCATTTGTTCGCCATATGAGAAGTTGATGAGCGTTGTGCCAGAAAAATACCACGCACCGGATCACGGATAATCCCCACCGCTACCTGAAGATGTTTCATTAATTACCCTTTTTGATTCACTCTGCAGTGTTGCTATTACAAGGTTTAACTGCAACAGCCCCTTCTGACAGCCACTAAAAAGGTCCATGTTGCCATGGACCTTGTGTTTATTTCCTGAGAACCCGGCCACAAGGCCGGGTCGCTGACACTCAGGCAATACGGCCGTGACATTGCTTATACTTTTTGCCGGACCCGCACGGGCAGGGATCATTACGCCCGACTTTACGTTCACCGCCCTGCGCTGCTAACTCTTCAGCGGCTTCGGTTTCAGAATCCACATGGCTTAGCTGTTGCTGACTGGCTAAGCGTTCCGCTTCTTCGCGACGTTGCTGCTCCAGGGCTTCAATTTCTTCCGGCATACGTACCTGAACTTTGCTCAGAGTACTAATCACTTCATACTTCAGTGATTCCAGCATATTGGCAAACATAGCGAAAGATTCGCGTTTATACTCTTGCTTAGGATCTTTCTGTGCATAACCACGTAAATGGATCCCCTGACGCAGATAGTCCATGGCCGCCAGATGTTCTTTCCACAATGAGTCCAGAGTCTGAAGCATGACGCCTTTTTCGAAGTTACGCATCATCTCGGTGCCAACGACAGTTTCTTTTTCATTGTAGTTTTCCAGAGCACGCTGCATGATCCGCTCACGTAAGGTTTCTTCATGCAGTTCAGGCTCTTTATCCAGCCATTCTGCAATCGGTAAATCCAGATCGAAATCATTACGTAACCGTTCTTCCAGCCCCGGTACATCCCACATTTCTTCCAGAGACTGTGGCGGGATATAACTGTCAATGGTCGCGGCCATGACATCATCACGTATCCCACTGATAGTTTCGCTCACATCAGAGACGTCCAGCAGTTCGTTACGCTGTGTATAGATAGCACGGCGCTGATCACTTGCAACGTCATCGTACTCCAGCAACTGTTTACGGATATCAAAGTTACGGCTTTCAACTTTACGCTGTGCGTTTGCTATTGCCTTGGTTACCCACGGATGCTCAATCGCTTCGCCTGGTTTCATTCCCAGTTTACGCATCATGCCCGACACACGGTCTGATGCAAAAATACGCATCAGGGCATCTTCCATCGACAGGTAGAAACGAGAAGACCCTTTATCCCCCTGACGACCGGCACGTCCACGCAACTGGTTATCAATACGGCGTGATTCATGACGTTCAGTACCGATAATATGTAAACCACCGGATTCCAGTACTGCATCGTGACGTTTTTGCCACTCAGCTTTAATAGCACTGATTTCTTCTTCATCCGGATTCTGACGGGCTTCAACTTCCGCATGCCAGCTGCCACCCAGCATAATATCGGTACCACGACCGGCCATGTTGGTAGCAATCGTCACCGCACCAGGCTGACCGGCCTGGGCAATAATATCCGCTTCACTGGCATGGAACTTCGCATTCAGTACATTATGCCTGATACCTGCTTTCGCCAGTTCACTGGAGACCACTTCAGATTTTTCGATGGAGATTGTCCCCACCAGTACCGGCTGACCGTTCGCCGTACGCTCGCGGATATCTTCGATAATAGCATCGATTTTTTCTTTCTCGGTCATATAGACCAGGTCAGGGAGATCTTTACGCACCATCGGACGATTAGTCGGCAGAACGATCGTATCCAGTTTGTAGATTGAACTGAATTCAAAGGCTTCAGTATCCGCAGTCCCGGTCATACCGGCCAGTTTCTCGTACAAGCGGAAATAGTTCTGGAAAGTAATTGAAGCCAGAGTCTGGTTTTCGTTCTGGATGTCAACCCCTTCTTTGGCTTCTACTGCCTGATGCAGACCATCAGACCAGCGACGGCCCTGCATAGTGCGTCCCGTGTGCTCATCGACGATAACAACTTCACCGTCTTTCACAATATAATCAACGTCACGGGTAAACAGAGCGTGGGCACGCAGTGCTGCGGTCACGTGGTGCATCAGCATAATGTTAGTCGGTGAATATACAGACTCACCTTCTTCCATAATTCCCTGACTGACCAGCAGTTGTTCAATTTTTACCAGTCCGCGTTCCGTCAGATGAACCTGCCGCGATTTTTCGTCTACCGAGAAATCACCTTCTCCCTGGAACGTATCGGAGTCTTCTTTCTCCTGACGTACCAGATGCGGGATCACTTTATTGACCTTGATATACAGCTCTGAGCTGTCTTCGGCAGGACCGGAAATAATCAGCGGCGTACGGGCTTCATCGATCAGAATGGAGTCAACTTCATCCACCAGCGCATAATGCAGCTTACGCTGCACACGCTCTTCAGGGCTGAATGCCATATTGTCACGCAGATAGTCGAAGCCATATTCATTGTTAGTACCGTAAGTAATGTCGGCACCATAAGCTTCACGTTTCGCCGGGGCAGGCATACCCGGCAGGTTGATACCCACAGTCAGTCCGAGATATTCGAATAGCGGACGGTTATTTTCCGCATCACGCTGGGCCAGATAGTCATTGACCGTAACAACGTGTACACCTTTCCCTGACAGGGCATTCAGATAAGCGGGCAGGGTTGCCGTCAGGGTTTTACCCTCACCGGTACGCATCTCTGCAATACAACGCTCATTAAGGACCATACCGCCCATTAACTGCACATCGAAGTGACGCATGTTAAAAATCCGGCGGCTGGCTTCACGTACGGTGGCAAAAGCCTCCGGAATCAGGCTTTCTAAAGCTTCACCTTTTTCCAGTCGTTCACGGAACTCAACTGTTTTTGCTTTTAATTGTTCATCCGAGAGAGCGGTGAACTCAGGTTCCATTTTATTAATAATATCAACCGTCTTACGCATGCGGCGTAAAGTACGATCATTACTGCTACCGAAAATTTTTGTTAATAATTTCATGACCATTTTTATAATCTCAATTCAGCAATTTGGGCTGCAAAAAATCAGGGAATCAACGAATATCAGGGTTCAGACGCTAACAGGCCCGGCCCGGATACCCTGAACGCCCGCCAGCCAAAGGCCGCTATTAAAAACAGCAAGCTTACCGGTATAGATCAACGTCCGCCCGGGGGAAGGACTGACGGCTGGTCGCCCGTTAGTCAGTAATGCATGCAGCGATTGTAATACCGCGATTTTTTGAACTGTCAGCGGCAGTAATTGCTGCTGAGCTTCGGGCTGAAGCTGCGGTAAAGAAAAAGACAGGTGGCGTATCACCACTCTGATGGCATGCTGATGCCAGTAGTCAACACTCAGCCCCGGACGGCGCACCGTATCGCGAATACGAAGCAGGTTCTCAAACCGGGCGGCATGACCAATGAATAATGTATTGGCAGGGACATCGGTACCGTTACCAGACTCAACCACCTGAGCATTTGCTACCGGCAAGCCAAGACTCGCCGCGACCATCCCCAGAAGGAGATGCGGCCAGAAATAACGCATGCCAAGTTGTCGCCAACGTGCAAAAATTCCGATCACTGTCTGTCCATTGAAAACTGATACCTGCATTTCCGGGGGTACATTCAGCTATCCCTGCGAAAGCCGGCCGGATATGTCATCTGATAGAGAAGAGATAGTAACACTAATGGTGGTTTTCAACATCAGAGAATAAGAAACGGGGGCAGAAATCAGGTGTTTATGATGTTTTTTTCAGCGAAACAGAGAGGTAAAAAAAACAGCAGGCTTACTGACCGGAGAGAGTATCAGTAATACCTGCTGTTATCAGAGGCTATCAGGCCAGAACCAGATTCGGTGCCTGGAAGGCCTGTGGCAATTCTTTGTCATCTTCGAAGGTCGCCCATTCCCAGGCTTCCTGTTTTGCCAGTACTGCCTGCAGTAACTTATTATTCAGAGCATGGCCGGATTTATAAGCGCTGAAAGCGCCAATCACATTATGGCCACACATAAATAAGTCACCGATAGCATCCAGCATTTTGTGACGTACAAACTCGTCTTCAAAACGCAGACCTTCTTCGTTCAGGACACGAAATTCATCAAGGCCAATCGCACAGTCAAGACTTCCGCCCAGGCACAGGCCACGAGACTGCAGATACTCAATTTCATGCATAAAACCGAAGGTACGGGCACGGCTAATCTGGCGAACAAACGCATCGGCGGAAAAGTTCAGCTGATAACGTTGTGAACTTGAATCAATCGCCGGGTGTTTAAAATCGATAGTAAAGTCGAGAGAGAAACCATTATAAGGAGTCAGCTCTGCCCATTTATCACCGTCTTCAACACGAACCGCTTGTTTAATACGAACAAATTTCTTAGCACTGTTCAGTTCCTCTACCCCTGCATCCAGCAGAAGGTAAACAAACGGCGCAGCGCTGCCATCCATAATCGGGATTTCCGGCGCATCGACTTCAACAATAATGTTATCGATACCCAGTCCGGCCAGCGCTGAGTTTAAATGCTCAACGGTTGAAATACGCACCCCTTCATCGTTAACCAGGCAGGTGCTCAGCATGGTATCGCGCACGTATTTTGCATCAGCCGGGAAATCTACCGGTGGATTCAAGTCAGTGCGACGATAGATGACCCCGGTGTTGGCCGGCGCAGGGCGCAGTGTCAGGCTGACTTTCTTACCGGTATGTAAACCGATACCTGTCGCCTGAACAATACGTTTTAATGTCCTTTGTTTGATCATCGTATTAATCTCGCAATATTACTTTTGTTCGTGACTATACACTACTTAATGGCCGCCATTTTAGCACAAAGAGCGAGCAAGGCCAAATATCGGTATATTCTTAGTCAGCCTGCTTGCGTAAAAATGCCGGAATATCCAGATAGTCAGGTTCTTTATTCGCCTGGCCTGCCGGGTCATTAACCACTTTCGCCGCCGGTTTCTGCTCCTGAGGTAACGGAGTCATACCGTGCTGCTGATAACGATGATCCATCACTGGCTGGCTGGCCGTTTTATTGGTCACCAGAGTGATTTCAGGACGTTTGTCCATACCAATACCGGTTGCTACCACAGTCACGCGCAGTTCGTCGTTCATTTCCGGGTCCAGAGACGTACCGATAACCACGGTCGCATTGTCTGAAGCGAAAGCACGGATAGTATTACCCACCGTCTCAAACTCATCCAGACGCAGGTCAAAGCCGGCAGTGATGTTAACCAGTACTCCGCGGGCACCGGACAGATCGATATCTTCCAGCAGCGGGCTGGAAATTGCCATTTCAGCGGCTTCTTCCGCACGGTCTTCACCACAGGCAACACCTGAGCCCATCATGGCGTACCCCATCTCTGACATCACGGTACGTACGTCTGCAAAGTCGACGTTCATCAGACCCGGACGGGTAATCAGTTCAGCAATACCCTGAACCGCACCTTTTAATACATCATTCGCCGCGCCAAAAGCATCCAGTAATGAAATACCACGCCCCAGCACTTTCAGCAGCTTATCATTCGGGATAGTAATTAATGAATCCACATGCTTGGAAAGTTCAGCAATTCCCTGCTCGGCAAAAGCCATACGCTTTTTGCCTTCAAAGTTAAACGGTTTAGTGACCACCGCTACCGTCAGAATACCCAGGTCTTTAGCCACTTCAGCCACAACCGGGGCGGCACCGGTACCAGTACCACCACCCATACCGGCGGCGATAAATACCATATCAGCGCCATCCAGGGCCGCACGCAGTGCTTCCCTGTCTTCTTCGGCTGAATTACGGCCGACTTCAGGGTTAGCACCGGCCCCCAGACCTTTGGTAATGTTATTACCAATCTGGATAGTCTGGCCAACAGCCGTTTTACGCAACGCCTGAGCATCGGTATTTACCGCAAAGAATTCAACACCTTCGATACGCTCACGTACCATGTGTTCTACGGCATTACCGCCGCCACCGCCAACGCCGATGACTTTTATCACCGCATCGTTGGTTAATTCCATAGGTTCAAACATGATTTCTCTCCGTTATGTGCCTGTCGCCTGGAGACCATAAATGCTGTTAGCATGATCTCCTTTAGTAAAAATTAAAACTCTTTTTTCAGCCAGCTGTTGATTCGTTTAAACCAGCCGCCGACCGATGCTCTTTTTTCGTTATCGCCCTCACCCCCCATGTGCGATTCCTTACCGTAATGCAACAAGCCCACGGCTGTTGAATAGTAAGGTTCCTGCGCATAGTCAGTCAGACCGGTAATATTCAATGGCTGGCCAATACGCACCTGGGTATGGAATACCCGTTGTGCACAGGCGGCAAGACCTTCTATCTGCCCTGCCCCGCCGGTTAACACAATACCGGCCGCCAGATGATGTTTCACTCCCTGCTGACGTAACTGTTCCTGTAATTCAAGGATTTCGTCGTTCACCAGGTTTAACAATTCCGTGTAACGTGGTTCGATAACTTCTGCCAGAGTCTGACGTTGCAGACTGCGTGGCGGACGTCCGCCAACGCTCGGCACTTCGACATTTTCGTCTTTGCCAACCATCGAACCTAACGCGCAGCCATGACGGACTTTAATCGCTTCAGCATCTGTCGGCGGTGTACCGAAAGCATAGGCAATATCACTGGTGACCACGTTCCCCGCATAAGGGATAACTTTGGTATGACGCAAAGCGCCACCGGTGTATACCGCCATATCCATTGTACCACCACCAATATCAACCACACAGACACCCAGCTCGCGCTCATCTTCGGTTAATACCGCATAGCTGGATGCCAGTCCGGCAAAAATCAGCTGGTCAACTTTCAGTCCGCAGCGTTCCACGGCTTTGACAATGTTTTTCGCCATATCGTTATGACAAGTGATCAGGTGCACTTTCGCCTGCATTCTGACCCCCGATAATCCTACCGGGTTTTTAATCCCTTCCTGATAATCGATGGCGTATTCCTGAGGAATAACATGCAGAATACGATGTTCATCACGGACACGCACGGATTTCGCCGTATGCACCACATTCTCAACATCATCCTGGGTTACTTCCTCTTCTGAAATCGGAACCATCCCGATTTCGTTCTGACAGCTAATATGTTTACCGGAAAGTGCCAGGTAAACTGACGATATCTGACAGTCCGCCATCAGTTCAGCCTGGTCAATGGCCCGCTGAACACACTTCACTACCGACTCAAGGTCGTTCACTCCGCCTTTATCCATCCCGCGGGACGGGCAGCTGCCTACCCCGATAATGTTTACCATACCATCGGGCAGAATCTCCCCAACAAGGGCAGCAACCTTAGCGGTGCCGATTTCAAGTCCTACTACAAGTTTTCTGTCCGTTGCCTTGATCATTGTTGTTCAGCCTGTGCCTGCTTGTGTTGCTGATTACTGTTTTGTGGATCGACCGGGGCGGCCACCCAACCAACAGCCGCACCGGACTCATAGCGCAAGTCCACATAACCTATCCGTTTGTTCTCTGCCTGTGCCTGCCGAAGCAGTACCGGGTCGAGGTCAATAAAGCGCTGAAGGCGCTTCATTGTTTCATCACGTCCCAGTTCGATTTTCATATCGTCGCTGGTCACCAGTTGCCATGAACGCCTTGCTGTCATGGATGCGGCTTTCAGGGTAATTTTTGATGGCTTTAACATATCACTCATCTGATAGAATCCGGCCATCACTTCTTTCTCACTGCCTTCAGGCCCATACAACATCGGCATGGACTGCTGCCCGGCCTGGTTCACCGGTAAACTGAAAGAAACACCGTCCGCATCAACAACATTCTGATCATTCCAGCGGGCTACGGGAACATATTCAACCAGATGAATCTTTAATTCATCAGGCCACTGTTTACGTACACTTACCTGTTTTATCCAGGGAAGCCGCTCTATCTGTTGCTGTATCACATCAACATTTTGCGACATAAAAGTGCCGGGCGGCCCGAGGGACAAAATGGCCTGGCGAATATCATCATGGGTGGTGTAACGGGTTTCGCCGGTCACTACCAGTTTTGATAGTGGTAAGCGGGACGCATCATCCATCCATTTCAGTACCATCACTCCGCCCAGTACCATGGTACCGACAACCAGTAATAAGAAGATCATTCCGAACAGGCGCGATCCATTACTACGTCCGGATCCCATACGATCCTGTGGTTCCCGGTTCCGTGTATTTAAAGCCGCCTGAGACATATCAGTCTGTTAACTCCAGAATAGTGGTCACCAACTGCGAAAATTCGATACCTGCCTGCTTCGCCGCCATCGGCACCAGACTATGGCTGGTCATACCAGGCGATGTGTTAACCTCTAACAGCTGAAAATGACCTTCAGCATCCATCATTACATCGACACGGCCCCATCCACGACAGCCTAAAGAGTGCCATGCCGCCATCACTAATTCATTCAGTAAATTCTGTTGTTGCTCATCTAATCCTGACGGGCAAAAATATTCTGTGTCATCAGCAAGATACTTTGCATTGTAGTCGTAAAATTCTGTTTTAGCCTGAATTCGTATCGAAGGCAGAACTTTATCGCCAACAATTGCAACCGTATACTCAGCACCGCTGAGAAAAGCTTCCACCAGAACATCGTTATCGTATTGAAACGCCAGTGCTAATGCATCCATCAGCTCATCCGGATGATTCACCCGGCTAATACCGACGCTGGAGCCTTCGTTACCAGGTTTTACAAATAACGGCAGCCCGAGTGCAGCGATCTGTTCACTGACGGCGTTATCCAGACCTGCGGTCAGCTGCTGACGGGTCAGCCATACGAAACGACTGGTCGGTAATCCGGCCCCCTGCCATAACAGCTTACAACGCACTTTATCCATAGTGATGGCCGAAGCCATCACCCCGCTCCCGGTATAAGGCAGCCCTGTAAAGTCCAGTATTGCCTGCAGGGTACCATCTTCACCGCCACGGCCATGCAACGCAATAAATGCTCTGGTGAACCCCTGCTGCCTGAGTTCAAGTACCGAATGATCACGGGTATCAATGCCGGCGGCATCCAGTCCGGCAGCCCGTAATCCGGCCAGCACCGCACGTCCGGAATCCAGTGACACTTCACGTTCGGCGGAAGTACCGCCCATCAGAACAGCAATTTTCTCAGTCATGCTGCTGCTCCGCCCGGTCAGTGTGTTGCAATTTATGATCGGCAAGGGTACGGGCAATACGTCCGACTGTCCCGGCCCCCTGGGCCAGAATAAGATCATTTCCGCTCAGTACCGGAGCCAGCATCTCGGACAGCATTTCGTTATCGGCCACCAGGATAGGGTCGACCTTGCCACGGTTACGGATAGAGCGGCACAGCGCCCGGCTGTCGGCACCGGCAATCGGTGTTTCACCGGCCGGGTAAACATCCAGCATCAGCAGTGCATCGGCCTGACACAGAACATTGGCGAAATCATCAAACAGATCGCGGGTACGGGTATAGCGGTGAGGCTGGAAGATCATCACCAGCTTTTTATCCGGCCATCCGGCACGTGCCGCCTTGATGGTGGCATCCACTTCTGTCGGATGGTGACCATAATCATCGACCAGCATAGCGCTCCCCGGCAGACCATTTACCGGCTCTGTCGGGTATTCCCCCAGCAGATCAAAACGCCGTCCGGTGCCCTGAAAACTTTCTAATGCCGCCAGAATATCAGCATCATCAATACCTTCTTCGCTGGCAACACTGACTGCTGCAGCTGCATTCAGCGCATTATGCCGGCCGGGTGCATTCAGGGTGACATTCAGCACCGGTTTATCCTGGCGGATGACGCGGAAATGCCCCTGCGCTCCGTGCTGCTGATAATCTTCGATCCTGACATCAGCATCTTCACTGAATCCGTAAGTCGTAATCTGCCGCCCGATACGTGGTATCAGTTCGCGGATCACCGGATCGTCCACACAGAGCACCGCCCGGCCATAGAACGGCAGGTTATGCAGAAAATTAACGAACGTCTGTTTCAGGTTCTCAAAATCCCCCTGATAAGTGTCCATATGGTCTGCTTCAATATTGGTCACAATCGCAACCATCGGCTGCAAATGTAAAAATGAGGCATCACTTTCATCGGCTTCTGCAATCAGGTAACGGCTGCTGCCTAAACGTGCATGAGTACCGGCTGCTTTTACCAGTCCGCCATTCACGAAAGTCGGATCAAGACCACCTTCGGCATAGATACTGGAAACCATGGCCGTCGTGGTAGTTTTGCCGTGGGTACCGGCAACCGCAATACCGTGACGGAAGCGCATCAGTTCGGCCAGCATCTCTGCGCGGCGGATCACCGGAATCCGGGCTTCACGGGCCGCCACCAGTTCCGGGTTATCCTGCGAAATGGCACTGGATACCACCACTACACTGGCATCGATCACATTTTCCGGACGATGATTAAAATAGAGGGTTGCACCCAAAGCGCTCAGATGCTGAGTGACCGGATTTGGCGCCAGATCAGAACCACTGATCTGATAACCTTCATTGGCTAACACTTCAGCAATACCGCCCATGCCGGCACCACCGATACCGACAAAATGGATATGCCTGACCCGACGCATTTCAGGCACAACAGAGCGAAGTTTTGCTAATTGCTGAGTATTCATTTATTCACACTACCTGTTATCACTGTTCCCCGCCTCGCAGGGCAGCCGCTCATTAAGAGCATTATTCATCCGGCGGCTTTCGCCACTTCATTTGCTACACGTTCTGTTGCATCAGGGATCGCTATTGCGCGGGCTTTTAAGGCCATCGCCAGTAATTGCTGACGATCCCATCCAGCCAGAGTCTCTGCCACAACCTGCGCAGTAAAATCCGGCTGTTCAAAAATTTTTGCCGCACCGGCTTTTTCCAGAGGCAAGGCATTCCAGTACTGCTGCCGGTCTTTATGCTGAAAAGGCACAAAAATCGCTGGCAGGCCTGCGGCGGCTATCTCGCTGACCGTCAGAGCCCCGGAACGACAAACCACCACATCCGCCCAGGCATAGGCTTCGGCCATATCATCGATAAATTCCGCCACCCGATGCCCTGTTTGTCCGGCACTGGCATAGAGAGCATTCACCGCCTCAAGGGCACCTTTCCCGGTCTGGTGCCAGAGGGTAATACTGTCACCGGCTTTTTCGGCAACCTGCGGCATTGTCTGATTAAGGATCCTCGCCCCCTGGCTACCGCCAATCACCAGTACCCTGATCGGGCCTTCTCTGTCGGCAAAACGCCGCGCGGGGCCGGGCAGGGCCAGTACATCAGTACGCACCGGATTACCCACGACTTCCGCATCCGCAAACGCACCGGGGAAAGCCTGCATCACTTTGCTGGCTATCTTCGATAACCCTTTATTTGTCAGGCCCGCGATACCATTTTGTTCATGCAGTACCACCGGAATACCGCAACTCCAGGCTGCCAGACCGCCGGGACCGGAGACATATCCCCCCATCCCCAGCACAACATCCGGTTTCCAGGCTTTCATGATTGCCCGGGCCTGACGCCATGCGGTAAAAATCCGCCAGGGTGCCAGCAACTGTGCTTTAACGCCCTTACCACGTAACCCGCTGATACGGATGAAGTCGATATCAATACCATGTTTTGGTACCAAATCGGCTTCCATGCGATCTGCGGTTCCCAGCCAGCGTACCTGCCAGCCTTGCTCCATCAGATAATGGGCCACCGCCAGGCCGGGGAACACATGTCCGCCAGTGCCTCCGGCCATGACCATCAGTCGTTTGCCACTCATCGAGCACTCCGGGTAAACGCCTGAGCTTTGGTCAGACGTGTTTCATAATCTATTCGTAATAACAACACTATTGCTGTCGACATAATGATCAGGCTGGAACCACCATAACTGATCAACGGTAACGTCAGACCTTTGGTCGGTAACATACCGGCTGCCGCCCCGACATTGACCAGAGCCTGAAAGCTAAACCAGACACCAATGGCACATGCCAGGAATCCCGAAAAACGTTGTTCCATCTCCAGGGCCCTGCGGCCAATGGACATAGCACGAAAAGCGACGAAGAATACCATCAAAAGTGCCAGTACTACACCGAAAAAGCCGAGTTCTTCACCAATAATCGAGAAGATAAAATCCGTATGCGCTTCGGGTAAATACTCCAGTTTCTGTACCGAGTTCCCCAGCCCCTGACCCCAGAATTCACCGCGGCCAAAAGCCATCAATGACTGGGTCAGCTGATAACCACTGCCAAAAGGATCCGCCCACGGATTCCAGAACGACGTGACACGCCGCATACGGTAGGGTTCCGCAATAATCAGCAGTATTACAGCAAAGATTCCGGAGCCGATAATCGCCAGGAACTGCCATAGCTTGGCCCCGGCCAGAAACAACATGGCCAGGGTAGTTACAAACAGAACAATCACTGTCCCGAGGTCAGGCTGAGCCAGCAATAACACTGCCAGTACTACCATGACGCCCATCGGTTTTAAAAAGCCCCAGATATTACTCCGGACTTCATCGACCTTACGGACCAGGTAACTGGCGAGATAACAGAACAGTGACAGTTTGGAAAACTCTGCCGGCTGAATACGTAATGGCCCCAGGGCAATCCAGCGCGATGCCCCGTTAACCGAGCTGCCGACCACCAGTACCACCAGTAACATCACCACCGACGCCAGTAACATCACGTTGCTGTAACGCTGCCAGAACGACATCGGTAACCGTAAGGTCACCAAAGAGATGGCAAATCCCAGCCCGAGATAAAAGGCATCACGTTTGGCAAAATAGAAGGGATCATCGTTCATTCTCTGGCCCACCGGCACAGAAGCCGAAGTCACCATTACAAAACCAATAATCGCCAGGCCAAAGGTCAGCCATAACAGGGTTCGGTCATAGAGAATAATGGCAGTATCATCACTTTCTCTGGCACCCATTACCCAGTCTCTTAACCGGCTACCAATCGACATCAACAATGCGCCCGGCAGTGCCAGGCCAGGAATACGCATTAGCCTAACTCCTTCGCTAAACGGGTAAACAGATCACCACGCTGCTCAAAATTTTTAAACTGATCGAGGCTGGCGCAGGCCGGAGACAGCAACACCATATCTCCCGGACGGGTCAGGGAAGCAATCCTGACCATCGCCTGCTGCAGCGTGTCGGTACATACCGAGGCATCAGGACGCAATGCCGCTAATGCCGCAGCATCCCGGCCAAAGCAATAAATTTTCAGGTTGTCCGCCTGCAGATAAGTCTGTAACGGTGAAAAATCCGCAGATTTACCGTCACCGCCCAGCAGCAGCCATAATGTACCCTGAACTTTTAACCCTTTCAGCGCGGCTTCGGTACTGCCGACATTGGTCGCCTTTGAATCATTAATCCAGTCCACCCCGTTGTTGCGGTACGCCAGACAGAAACGGTGGCTCAGCCCCGGAAAGGTGGTCAGCGCTTTCAGGCTGGTGGCGCGGGGTAAACCGACGGCATCCGCCAGCGCCAGCGCGGCTAATGCATTGGTATAATTATGCTGTCCGGTCAGCTGCATTTCGCGGGTATCCAGTACCTTTTCGCCGTTTACCCGTAACCAGGTACTTCCCTGCTGGGTATTCAGATGATAATCACCGATATTCACCCCGAAACTGATACAACGCTCATCCACACCGCGCACCGGCATCGTCAGGCCATCGTCGGCATTTACCACACAGACGCGGGCATTTTCATAAATACGTAATTTTGCTGCGCGGTATTGCTGCATTCCCAGCGGATAACGGTCCATATGGTCTTCGGTCACATTCAGAATGGTTGCCGCCGCTGCCGCCAGGCTATGGGTGGTTTCCAGCTGAAAGCTGGACAGTTCCAGCACATAAAGCTGAGCTGGAGTATCCAGCAGGGACAGTACCGGTAAACCAATATTACCGCCGACCCCCACCTGCCAGCCCGCCGCTTTGGCCATTTCACCGACCAGGGTGGTCACCGTGCTTTTACCATTAGAACCGGTAATAGCCACTACCGGGGCACGAACTTCCCGACAGAACAACTCGACATCGCCCACAATTTCCACACCGGCGTCAGCGGCCGACGCCAGTGCCGGGTGTGACAACGCCATTCCCGGGCTGGCGACAATCAAATCTGCCTCCAGCAGCCAGTCCTCGTTGATCCCCCCGAGATGACGCTGCGGGGCTTCCGGTAATTTATCCAGCCCCGGCGGAGAGACTCGGGTATCAATCACGCGGGGTATAACCCCGCGCGCTAAAAAGAAATCAACACAGGACAGGCCGGTAAGCCCGAGTCCGATAATGACAACTTTCCTGCCCCGATAGTCAGTCATAATTAACGTACCTTAAGGGTCGCCAGCCCAATCAGAACCAGCATTAATGAAATAATCCAGAAGCGTACAATCACGCGCGGCTCAGGCCAGCCCTTCAATTCATAATGGTGATGAATAGGTGCCATCCGGAAGATACGCTGCCCGCGAAGCTTAAATGACCCGACCTGCAAGATGACCGAAAGTGTCTCTACGACAAAGACCCCTCCCATAATCACCAGCAAAAACTCTTCACGTAATAATACGGCAATCGTCCCTAATGCACCGCCCAGGGCCAGTGAGCCGACATCACCCATAAACACCTGTGCCGGATAAGTGTTAAACCAAAGAAAGCCCAGCCCTGCCCCGACAATCGCCGTACAGACAATCACCAGCTCACCCGCATGACGCAGATAGGGGATATGCAGATACTCTGCAAAATTTACGTTACCGGTTGCCCAGGCGACCAGACCAAAGCCAGCCGCGACAAATACGGTTGGCATAATCGCCAGACCGTCCAGCCCATCGGTCAGGTTAACCGCATTGCTGGTACCGACAATCACAAAGTAGGTCAGCAGCAGATAGCTGATCCCTAACTGAGGCATCACATCTTTAAAGAAAGGGACAACCAGCTGAGTGGCCGGGGTATCTTTACCGATGGCATACAGGGCAAAAGCAACCCCAAGGGCGATCACTGACTGCCAGAAATATTTCCAGCGAGCGATCAGTCCCTTGGTATCTTTACGTACCACTTTGCGGTAGTCATCGACAAAACCGACGATACCGTAACCAATCAGTACCACCAGCACACACCAGACATAAGGGTTAGACGGGTAAGCCCACATTAATACAGAAATAGTAATCGACGTCAGAATCATCAGGCCGCCCATCGTCGGCGTGCCACGTTTACTGAAATGTGACTCAGGGCCATCGTTACGGACAACCTGGCCAATCTGTAATTTTTGCAGCCAGGCGATTAAGCGTGGCCCCATCCACAGACTGATAAACAGCGATGTCAGTAAACTGACAATCGCCCGGAACGTCAGGTACGAAAAGATATTAAATCCTGAATAAAACGGCACCAGGTGTTCAGCCAGCCAGACTAACATGTAACTTTCTCCTGTAATTGCTGAACCACATCTTCCATAGCAGCACTTCTCGAACCTTTAATCAAAATGGTAACTTCCTGATGTTCAGATAATAATGTCCGTAACCGGGCAACCAGTGCCGGTTTATCGGAAAAATGCTCACCGTGGCGGCTTTCCTGAGAAATGTACTGACTCAGGAATCCGACACTCAGAACTTTATCGATACCGGCTTCACAGGCAGCCAGGCCAACAGCACGATGGCACTGTTCGGCTTCGTCTCCCAGCTCCGCCATATCCCCGACCACCATAATCCGGTAGCCCGGCATTTCGCCCAGTACCTGCGCCGCTGCGGTCATTGAACCGACATTAGCGTTATAGCTGTCATCAAGCAGACGCTGATGTTCTGACAGCCTGATCGGGAATAAACGTCCTGCAACCGGTGTCAGCTCACTCAGTCCGGCAGCAATCGCCGGAAGCGGCGCACCGACAGCCAGCGCCAGTGCCGCGGCGGCCAGTGCATTCGCAATATTGTGTCGTCCCGGCAGAGGCAGTTGTATCGCAACTGTTCCCTGAGGAGAATGTAAAGTAAATGAGGTCCCTGCACCGCTGACAACAATATCACTGGCATGAAAGTCGGCGACGGAGCCTGCCAGCGGAGAAAAACGCCAGACCGTTTTATCAGACAGCTGAGCCTGCCAGTGCGGCCAGTCGTTGCTGTCATCATTCAGTATCGCGATCCCGTGTTCTGTTAATCCGCCAAAAATTTCACCTTTGGCTTTTGCCACCCCGGCCAGAGAACCAAACCCTTCCAGATGTGCCGCAGCCAGGTTATTCACCAGCGCTGCCTCCGGACGAACCATTGCCGTGGTATAGGCGATTTCTCCCTGGTGGTTAGCCCCCAGTTCAATAACGGCAAACTGATGTTCTCCGGTCAGCCGTAACAGAGTCATCGGCACCCCGATATCATTATTCAGGTTACCGGCGGTATACAGGGTATTACCGCATTGTCTGAGGATCGAAGCCGTCATCTCCTTAACGGAGGTTTTTCCCGAAGAACCGGTCAGGGCTACAACCCGGGCCGGTACCTGCTGGCGAACAAAAGCCGCCAGTTCGCCAAACGCAATACGTGTATCTCTGACCACTACCTGCGGAATATCCACAGGCAGAGGTTTACTGACCAGCAGAGCTGAGGCTCCGGCCTTAATGGCGTCAGCAATAAAATCATGTGCGTCGAAGCGTTCCCCGATTAAAGCAACAAACAGGCAGCCTGCTGTGACTTTACGGGTATCGGTCGTTACCGCAGAAAAACTCAGTTGCGGGTCTCCGGACAGTTGTCCGCGGGCTAATGTTGCCAGTTGTTGCAGTGTTACACTGATCATGCCAATACCCCCAGCAATGCGGCAACGGTCGTTCTGTCAGAGTAATCCATCCGCCGCTGACCAATGATCTGATAGTCTTCATGGCCTTTTCCCGCCACCAGTACAATATCCTGCGGACCAGCCTGCATCAGGGTATGGGTTACCGCGCGTGCCCGGCCCGGTACGACCTGAGCCTTGCCTGCATCCAGCAGGCCATTGAGGATATCCCTGACAATAGCCTGCGGTTCCTCACTGCGAGGATTATCATCCGTAATCACGACATGATCAGCCAGCTGCTCGGCAATGGCCCCCATCAGCGGGCGTTTGCCTTTATCCCGATCACCGCCACAGCCAAACACACACCACAGTTTGCCCCGACAGTGTAAACGGGCCGCCGTCAGCGCTTTCTCCAGAGCATCCGGCGTATGAGCATAATCAACCACCGCCGTCGGACGTCCTTGTGCATGGAACACCTCCATACGGCCACAGACCGGCTGTAACTGCCCCGCCGTTTCACACAGGGCAGCTGACGGGTAGCCCAGAGCCAGTAATGTTGACATCGCCATCAGCATATTGCTGACATTGAAAGCTCCCATCAGCGGGCTGGTAAGTTCGCCACTTCCCCAGTCAGAGCGGAAAGAGACCTTCGCCCCTTTATCCAGATACTCAATACGAGTCGCTTCCAGACGGCGGCCATGGTGATCTGTCGGAATCTGCCCCTGCATAGTCACAGCCACGGCATCTGTCAGTTTCCTCAGCCAGCGCCGGCCGGTGTCGTCATCGGCATTAATAATGGCCTGCCCGGTCTGATGCTCAGAGAACAGTGACCACTTGGCAGCTTCATAGCTTTGCATATCACCATGGTAATCCAGGTGATCACGGCTGAGATTAGTAAATACCGCCGCAGCAAATGGCAATGCTGCAACCCTGTGCTGCACCAGCCCGTGAGAAGACACTTCCATGGCCGTCAGGGTTGCACCCTGTGCGGCTAATCCAGCCAGTTGCTGCTGAATATCTACCGCTGAACCAGTGGTATTGTCGCTCGGGATAAGATGACCATATAGACCATTACCCACCGTACCCATAACTGCGGATGTTTCTCCCAACAGCTGAGCCCACTGGGCAAGTAACTGGCTGGTCGTTGTTTTTCCGTTAGTACCGGTAATACCGATCAGCGTCTGTTTTTCTGCTGGCTGTCCATAAAATCGCCCGGCCAGTGCCGATAAACGCTGAGACAACTGTTTCAGGTAAATCACCGGCACGCCATGCAGTTCACGGATATCACCGTCGGTGGCCTCACCGTCAGCCTCGGCAATCACTGCCGCTACCCCCTGGGCAATGGCCTGGGGAATATAATGGCGCCCGTCGACACTATGCCCCGTCACTGCCACAAACAGATCGCCGGAAGCCGCCGTACGGCTGTCCAGTGTCATTTCTTTCAGCTGACGTTCCGGCGCACCAGGCACCCAGGGCGCCAGCAGGTCACGCAAGTTACGATCTGTCACTTGAAACCTCATTTCGGTTAATCACTAAATCATTATTTTCATTGGCCGGTAAGGCATCAGGCTCGATGTTCATGGTGCGTAACACCCCTCCCATAATCGCGCCGAATACCGGAGCTGAAACTGCCCCGCCGTAATACTTACCGGCCTGTGGATCGTTAATCACGACCACCAGAGCAAAACGCGGATGACTGGCGGGAGCTACCCCTGCCGTATAGGCGATATATTTATTAATATAACGACCATCAGGGCCGACTTTTTTGGCCGTCCCCGTTTTGATCGCTATCCGGTACCCTTTAATTGCCGCCTTCACGCCGCCGCCGCCTGGTAGTGCGACACTTTCCATCATATGTAGTACGGTTTTCACGGTCGCTTCAGGGAATACCCGTTCACCGGCGACCGGAGGATCGACTTTGGTAATCGATAACGGTCTGGCAATGCCGTAGCTGCCGATAGTCGCGTAGACACGGGCTAACTGTAATGGTGTCACCATCAGGCCATAACCAAACGAGAAAGTAGCCCTTTCGATATCAGACCAGCGTTGTTTTTTAGGGTAAATCCCCGTACTTTCACCCACCAGACCGAGGTTGGTCGGCTTGCCGAGACCAAAACGAGCATAAGTCTCAGCCAGAGCAGAAGAAGGCATGGCTAATGCCAGCCTGGAAACCCCGACATTGCTCGACTTCTGTAATACTCCGGTCAGGGTCAGCTCGTTATAGCGGGCGACATCTTTAATTTCATGACCATTAATCCGGTACGGTACCGTATTGATTACACTGCCTTCACGGACAACTCCCCGATCCAGCGCGGTCATAACCACCATCGGTTTCACGGTCGATCCCGGCTCAAAAATATCGGTGATCGCCCGGTTGCGCATCGCATCTTTGGTGGTTGTTCCGAGATTATTCGGGTTGTATGCGGGGCTGTTAGCCATTGCCAGCACTTCACCGGTATTAACATCCACCAGTACGGCAGAGCCTGACTCGGCCTTGTTAAATGCAACAGCATTGTTAAGCTCCCGGTACACCAGCGCCTGCAGACGTTCATCAATACTCAGGGTAAGATTATGGGCGGCCTGGCTGTCGACGGAAGAAATATCTTCAATTACCCGCCCCTGGCGATCCTTACGCACCGTGCGTGCACCCGGCGTTCCGGTCAGCCACTGGTCAAAACTTTTTTCGACACCTTCAATACCGATACCATCGATATTGGTAAAACCTATTAAATGGGCCGTTACCTGGCCTGCCGGATAATAACGACGGGATTCCTGCCGCAGGTAAACCCCCGGCAGTTTGAGTTTCTGAATATATTCGCCAATCGACGGGTTAATCTGTCTTGCAAGATAGATAAAACGGCCGTTAGGATTGGTTTTGACCCTCGCGTAGAGCTGGTCCTGAGTCATTGAAAGTGCATCAGCCAGTGCTTTCCAGCGACTGTCGAGCGTGATCCCCCCTTTTTCATTCAGCTCTTTCGGGTCTATCCATACGGCATTCACCGGCACACTTACCGCTAAAGGCCGGCCACCGCGATCACTTATCATGCCACGGGAAGCCGGGACAGCCTGCACCCGTAATGACCGCAGATCCCCCTCTTTAACTAAACGATCCGGGTTGACGACCTGTAAATATCCGACCCGTGATACCAGCCCCAGCAAGGCAACCAGAATACCGACACAAAGTAACGCAAAACGCCAGCTTATAAAGCTGGCCTTATTTTCTGACTTTCTGGAATTCAGCGTTTTTTTCGCGCTGCTCATGCCGTTACCGATTTCCTATGGTTGAACCACAATATTTTCCTGAGAAGGATCAACATGCTGCATATGAAGCTTTTCGATAGCCAGCCGTTCGACCCGGCTATGATCCCCCAGAGCATTCTCTTCGAGGATCAAATTTCGCCATTCAATATCCAGCGAATCTTTTTCCAGCACCAACTGCTCGCGCTGAGCAGTAAGTAACCGGGTTTTATGGGTAGTAATCACCACCATAATTGCCGAGGCCAGCACCGCAATAAGTAACAGCAACGGTAATTTGCCATGACGTAACAGATCACCACCGATAATCGCAGGAAGACTGTGACGTTCATTGCCTGTCATTCGGCAGTCCTCTGGGCGATACGTAACACCGAACTGCGGGCACGCGGGTTATCTGAAACTTCCTGCTCGCCGGGCACCAGTTTACCGAGGGTTTTTAATTCACGGCCGCCCAGCGCTTTCAATTGATCTTCGGTCAGCGGTAACCCGGCAGGCACCCGCGCTCCCCGACTTTGATCGCGCATAAAGCGTTTTACCAGCCGGTCTTCCAGTGAATGGAAACTGATCACCGAAAGACGTCCGCCCGGGGCAAGCACCGTCAGTGCACCTTTCAATGCCTGCGAGATTTCGTCCAGTTCGCTGTTTACCCAGATACGGATAGCCTGAAAACTGCGGGTCGCCGGATGCTTAAATTTGTCTTTAACCGGAGTCGCGTTATAAATAACCTCCGCCAGCTCTTTGGTGCGGGTCATCGGCTGTTCACGATTACGCTCAACAATTGCTCTGGCGATACGTTTAGCAAAACGTTCTTCACCATAAGCTTTCAGCACAAAAGCGATATCCTGTTCTTCTGCCTGTAACAGCCACTCCGCGGCGGACTGGCCACGGGTAGGATCCATTCGCATATCTAACGGCCCGTCACGCATAAAAGAGAATCCGCGTTCTGCATCATCCAGTTGCGGCGATGAAACCCCTAAGTCCAGTAATATGCCGTTAATCTTTCCGTTCAGTCCCAGCGACTCTGCATACTCCGCCAGCCCTGAAAAAGGCCCGTGAATAATAGAAAATCGCGGATCGTCTATCTCAGCAGCAGCGGCAATCGCCTGCGGATCCCGGTCGATCGCGATTAAACGCCCCTGTTCCCCGAGCTGTGAAAGGATCAGACGTGAATGGCCACCACGGCCAAAGGTGCCATCGATATAGATGCCATCATTCTGAAGGTTAAGTCCGTTGACCGCTTCGTCTAACAGCACTGTGGTATGTTTAAAATTTTCCGACATAAGCTATAGCGATAAATCCTGCAAACGCTCAGATAACACGTCCTGAGCAGTTTCTGCTTCGATATCTTCCTTGATTTGTTGATACCAGGTCTGTTCATCCCACAGTTCAAATTTATTAAACTGGCCGACCAGCATGATTTCTTTTTGTAAACCGGCATGTTGCCTGAGTGTCCCGGCCAGTAATAACCGTCCGGCACTGTCCATCTGACATTCGCTGGCATGCCCCAGCAACAAGCGTTGTACGCGACGTTCTGCCGGGTTCATGGTCGACAGACGTGACAACTTTCGTTCAATCACTTCCCACTCAGGCAGGGTATAAAGCAGCAGGCAGGGCTGATGGAGGTCAATAGTACAGACCATTTGCCCCTGAGACTCTCCGATCAGTATTTCCCGGTAGCGTGTAGGCACTGCTATCCGGCCTTTACTATCGAGATTAACCAGCGTTGCCCCGCGAAACATGACTGTTGTACCCCTCAGTAAACCTGTTTCACCACTTTACCCCACATTTTACCACTAATTGAGTGTACGGAGCGGATGAAATCCTTGTCAAGCGACAACGGTCGCTTAATAACATTATTTCCTGCGGTAAATTCACGTAATTCCAGAGGCATTACTGACAAAATGCAGAGACAGAAGAATTAACCCAATGAATAACTACAATAAATTGAAAACACGGCGGGGAAAGGTTAAAAAATATCGGCGAGAACGACGGAATTGTTAACTTCGGGCAATGTATTCACCCGCGGCATTTTAAGGAATTTCTTAACGGGATCAAAGCACCTTTCGCCGGAGAAAAGTAAACAACCCCGGCCAGAACCTACTGCAGACCGGAGGGTACACCTGCAATACGACGGCGTCAGCGGGGACGACGCCCCAGTTTACCCCGCTGATAAAGATTACGACGGATACGGGTCAATCCGGGTTTAGGCCGTTTGGGCTCATCCAGGCTGGCCAGCACCAGTTCCAGCACTCTCTCAGCAACATCCCGATGCCGCTGCCCGGCAGACAATACCGGACATTCCAGGAAATCCAGCAATTCATTATCCCCGAAGGTAGCAATTGAGACATGGCCGGGTAAATGACCATTCACCCGTAAACAGGCATCCATCATTCCCTGCAGTAGCCCGAAAGAGGTAGTAAACAAGGCTGACGGCATCGGATTATTTTCCAGGTAGCGGACAAAGGTTTCAGCGGCTGCACTGCGTTCAAAACTGTTGCTATAAATAAATCTTACGCTACGTTCATCGCCCTGCCAGGCATCCCGGAAGCCCTGTTCACGCAGAAAACTCACGGACAGTTCAGGCAGTGCGCCAAGAAACAGGACATTATCTACCGGCTGCTTACGTAACTCACTGGAAAGCGCGAAGGCATCTTCCTGATCGGCACCGACCACACTGGTGAAATGCTCACGATCCAGCGCACGGTCGAGGGCAATTATTGGCAAAGGCCCGTCAACCCAGCGCTGATAGAAAGGGTGCTCCGGGGGGAGAGAGGTCGAAACAATCAGTGCATCCACTTTACGCTGCAGCAGATGTTCAATGCAGCGGATTTCGTTATCAGGCTGATCTTCGGAGCAGGCAATCAGTAACTGATAGCCCCGTTGTCTTGCCTGTAACTCCAGATACTTAGCAATGCGGGTGTAGCTGGTATTCTCCAGATCCGGAATAACCAGCCCGATAGAGCGTGTCCGCCCGGCACGTAATCCGGCGGCAACCGCATTCGGCTGATAATTATATTCACGGACGATGGCCATCACTTTCTCTACCGTTTTTTCACTGACCCGGTATTGCCTGGCCTTGCCATTGATCACATAACTCGCTGTCGTCCTGGAAACCCCTGCCAGACGTGCAATTTCATCCAGTTTCACTTTCACCCCGCCACACAGATTATCCCGCTGTGAATGGTTAAACCCGGCGGGCAATATCTTAATTGAAGATATGATCTAAGCGCAGATAGCACACCGGAGCAACCGTTTTATCGGAGAATCAGTTTTTGAGTTGGTTTGAATATATAAGTCCGGGAGGGCTCAATGGCCGGGGGCTGTGACGTAACGTTTGCGCTGACATGCAATATATCAATCCGCCAGGGTTCTGTTCGCCATTACGTAAAGTCATTTTTTACTGCCCCGCTGCGGGCGACCAGGCAAAGGGCGCAATGGCCGCGCCCTCTGCACTCCGGGCCTGTGCGGCAGATCGTT
>NZ_JAERJN010000012.1:0-186 GCF_018257595.1 Tatumella sp. JGM94
GAATTAGCAGTGCCCTGCGGACATGAGTCCGAAGGATTTTTTGCTGAGACAAGGCGGCAAATGAGTGATGAGAAGGAGCATACACCGGTATGTGACTGAACAGCACGAATGAAGCCAACACAGTATCAGTGAAAAAGACACAGGACACAGCAGCAAGAATTTGCCTGGCGGCTAGAGCGCGGTGGT
>NZ_JAERJN010000012.1:199-114121 GCF_018257595.1 Tatumella sp. JGM94
AGAAGTGAAACGCCGTAGCGCCGATGGTAGTGTGGGGTCTCCCCATGCGAGAGTAGGGAACTGCCAGGCATCCAATTCAGACCGTAATAACGGTCGTGACTTTTACCGTGACGGGTAAAAGGTGAAATACCTGAATTCAGACAATTTCTGAAATCAGTACAGAATCGGTGGAGCGGTAGTTCAGTTGGTTAGAATACCTGCCTGTCACGCAGGGGGTCGCGGGTTCGAGTCCCGTCCGTTCCGCCACCCTATTTAGGGGCGTAGTTCAATTGGTAGAGCACCGGTCTCCAAAACCGGGTGTTGGGGGTTCGAGTCCCTCCGCCCCTGCCAGAAAAAATAATCCTTTGCCTGGCAAAGGATTTTTTTTTGTCTGAAAAAAGCTGTCTTTTACCGACATTCGCCGTCTGGCGATGCCGGTTCCTGTTCTTTCTGTATTTTCCTGAATAAATGTTTATCTGATAATTATTTAACGTAACACTACCGGTACTTTCAGTAATTGTTTCAGGGCTGATTGCTGATCACTATTTTGCAGCCAGACAGCATATAAAGGTCTGACAACTGTTGCTGTATCGGTCACCGGAACCAAATCTTTATACAGTGTTTGCCAGTATTCCGGCAGAAATGCACAGGAATCGGTAGTGTGCAGTAAATCCCGGGCAATATGAGCGGATGTCGTCGTCAGTATCGGGGTATCCTCATTTCCTGACAGATAAAACTCGTGCTGATGAAAGTCTGCCCCCCATTCCAGTTTGATATACCGGTACTTCTCTTTTTTCTCTGAGTGACGGGAACGGAATAATGCCAGCGAAATATGGCCAATTTGCTGGCTGGATAATTCATCCATTTTTGGTGCTTCGGTGGTGATCAGAACATCCAGTTGCCGTTCGTGGATCTGTTTGACCAGCAGGTGCCTCTGGGCGACCCTGGCTTCAATATGCAGGTTTTCCCTGGTCTGATACAGGCTTTTCAGCCAGGGGGTCATATAAGCCTCCCAGAGCGCAGTACTGGCACCGATCGTCAGTTCATGGTGCTGTAGTGACAGGGATACCTCTTTCTTTGCCAGCTGCCAGGTATTCATCAGGTTCTCTGCATACGGCAGCAGGCGTTCGCCAGCTGATGTCAGACGAATATTATTCCGGTGTCGGGTAAACAGGCTGACACCGAGCTGATTTTCGAGCTGGCGAATGCGGAAACTTACCGCGGACTGGGTCAGATACAATGCTTCTGCAGCCCTTCCAAAATGGCGTGTTCTGCTGACTTCGAGGAAAGTTTTCAGCAATTCAGTATCCACAATTTCATCTCCAAAATCATTAATCGTTATGATTTAAATCTTTTGTTTTACACTTTGTCAAGCGTATCTAATACTCCGCGCCATAAATCACACGACCATAAAAGAGTTAGGAGCGTGTAAAATGTCGGACAGCTTTACCACAACCAATCGCTTTTTTGATAATAAACACTACCCGCGAGGGTTCTCACGCCACGGTGATTTTACCATCAGGGAAGCCCAGCTACTTGAGCGTCATGGCTTTGCTTTTAATGAGCTGGATTTGGCAAAGCGTGAACCTGTAACGGAAGAAGAACACAGATTTGTAGAAGTCTGTCGCGGTATTCGTGAGCCGGCAACCGAAGCAGAACGCGTCTGGTCAAAATACATGTCCAGAATTAAACGTCCAAAACGTTTCCACACGTTATCCGGCGGTAAACCGCAGATGGATACCGTCGAAGAGTTTAATGACAGCGACGATTAATAGTATCAGTGAAAGGGCCAGCGGCCCTTTTTTTCGTCTGTTATTTATCAGGTCCGTTCCTGTTGTAAACGATGTAATAATCTGTCCATCGCACGGTAGCTTAATGCCTCCAGCAGTTGCTCTTTGGTAATTTCCGGTTGCAGCCTGAGATCAGCCAGCGTCCTGGCAACTTTCAGAATGCGCTGCCATGCCCGGACGGACAGACCGAGAGCAGATAACGTCTCTTCAAGCCATTGTGCATCTTGCTGAGTGATCTGACACCAGCGCCTTACCTCTGCATTATTCAGCAAAGCATTTATCTTACCGGCCCGTTTCTGTTGGTATTCCCTGGCCCTGATAACCCGTTCACGGACCTGTCCGCTACTTTCGCCAGGCTGGAATGTTTTGCTCAGTGTACCCGGCGGTAACAGGGGGACTTCAAGAGAGAGATCAAAGCGGTCGAGGAATGGTCCTGATAACCGGTTCAGATAACGAAGTAACTGGCTGGCTGACTGCCGGCGATGCACTCCTTCGTAATGTCCGGTCGGGCCGGGATTCATAGCAGCAATTAACTGAAAACGTGCCGGAAAAGTGATCCTTGCTTTTGCTCTGGCAATTGATATGTCTCCGGACTCCAGAGGCTGGCGGAGGGCATCCAGTGTTTTTCGCTCAAATTCGGGTAGTTCATCGAGGAACAGTACCCCGTTATGGGCCAGAGATATCTCTCCGGGCAGTGGCAGAGAGCCTCCCCCGACCAGAGCAAACATGGAAGCACTGTGGTGGGGAGCGCGAAACGGGCGATCGGTACAGAGTGTTGCAGCAGGGGCATTATGGCTCAGACTCAGCAGGGCGGTACATTCCAGGGCTTCGTGCGCTGTCAGCGGGGGTAAAAGGCCGGGAAGTCTGGCTGCCAGCATCGTTTTCCCGGTTCCCGGCGGACCAACCAGCAACATATTGTGTCCGCCGGCGGCTGTAATCTCTAATGCCCGGCGGGCATGCTGCTGGCCGATAATATCCTGCAGGTCGGGATACTGCCTGCTGATAACGGGCAGGTGATTTTCTGCCTGACGTAACTCGCCTTTACCGTGCAGAAAATGACAGATTTCAAGCAGAGTTTTGCCAATACAGGCGGTATCGCCCTGGATGAGCCCGGCTTCGGCTTCGTTATCGGCAGAAAGGATCATGGTTCGCTGTGCATTCCGGGCAGCGATAACGGCAGGGATTGCACCTCTGACTGCTCTCAGGCTGCCATTCAGTGCCAGTTCACTGAGGAATTCTAGCCGGGGCAACTGTGCCGCAGGTATTTGATGAGACGCAGCCAGGATAGCGATGGCGATAGGCAGGTCATAGCGTCCGCCCTCTTTAGGCATATCTGCCGGTGCCAGGTTAACGGTAATACGGCGTGCGGGAAAAGTGAATCCGCTATTGAGTATGGCGCTGCGCACCCGCTCGCGGGCTTCTTTTACCGTTGCTTCGGGTAATCCGACCAGTGTCAGCCCGGGGAGCCCGCTGCTCAGATGTACTTCAATCATGACTAAGGGTGCATCAATACCGATACTTGCCCGGGTCATTACTCTGGCTAATGACATATTCTCTCCTTATGATCATCGCCAGTGTAAAATGCTGGTCATGGATACGGTGAGAAAATAAGCAAAATTCAGAAGTTACCACGCAAAGAAACAGGCCGGGGAAAAAATTTTTGCGGTGTCATTATGAGCGGTTTTACAGTACTGCTATTTTTTCGACATAAAAAGATGGCAATTATCTTTTTAAATATAACTAATACTTATCAATATCTTAAAAAAATACCATACCGGTTCCCAAAAAAATAAACACAGAAAAATGTTGTCACATCACATTAATCTGTGATAACTCTTTAGGCATTACTTCGAATTAAGCGAATTATTGTACTTATTATGAAAGCCCTTCTACGAGTGATTAGCCTGGTCGTGATTAGTGTGGTGGTGATTATTCTACCATCGTGCGGGGCTGCACTCGGAGAAAGAAAGGCTTAAAAATCAAGCCTTAATCGAAAGAGAACCCCCGCACCGAAAGGTCCGGGGGTTTTTTTTTGGTTATCAGGCATTACAGTATTTTAATGTGGAGCAGATGATGAAAAGTAGTATGAAATTCTGTTGTTCCCGACAAAAGGCAGGAGAATAGCCATGACCGGAGCACAGTGGGTAGTTCAGGCATTACGGACACAGGGGATTCAGACCGTTTTTGGTTATCCGGGCGGGGCAATTATGCCAGTGTATGATGCTCTTTATGATGGTGGTGTTGAACACCTGCTGTGCCGGCATGAGCAAGGCGCTGTAATGGCGGCAATTGGTTATGCCAGAGCGACCGGTAATACGGGCGTGTGTATTGCAACTTCTGGTCCGGGAGCGACTAACCTGATCACCGGGCTGGCGGATGCGATGATGGATTCAGTTCCTGTGGTTGCCATCACCGGACAGGTTTCTTCTGCTGTGATTGGTACTGATGCTTTCCAGGAGATTGATGTTCTTGGATTATCCCTGGCCTGTACTAAACACAGTTTTATGGTGCAGTCACTGGAAGAACTGCCTGCGATACTGGAAAGCGCGTTTGATATTGCTAATTCCGGTCGTCCGGGGCCGGTTCTGGTCGATATCCCTAAAGATATCCAGCTGGGTTCTGCTGATTTCACGCCACATCAGTTACCGGTTAATCCGCCGCTACAGCTGCCTGACGCGGATATCGCAGCCGCCCGGCAGTTAATGTCCCGGTCAGTAAAACCGGTAGTGTACATCGGTGGTGGTGTGGGGATCGCCGGTGCGGTTCCGGCGTTACGTGATTTTCTGCGGGTGACCGGCATCCCGTCAGTTTGTACCCTGAAAGGGTTAGGGGCAGTTGCGGATACGGAAGAGGCTTATCTGGGCATGCTGGGCATGCATGGCAGTAAAGTGGCCAACCTGGCAGTCCAGCAGTGTGATTTGCTGATTGCTGTCGGGGCCCGTTTTGATGACCGCGTGACCGGGAAACTGGACACTTTTGCGCCTGATGCCTCGGTTATCCATCTGGATATTGACCCTGCAGAGTTGAATAAACTGCGCCGTGCCCATGTCAGCCTGCAGGGATGCCTGAATCAGCTGTTACCCGCCATCAGCCAGCCAATGGATATCGCTGAATGGTGCAGCGCCACAGCGTCGATGAAGCGGGATTTCGCCCCCGCGTATAATCATCCCGGTGACGCCATCTATGCCCCTGCATTATTAAATACCCTCTCAGAAAAAAAACCGCCCGCAACCATTATCACAACCGACGTCGGCCAGCACCAAATGTGGGCGGCTCAGCATATGACGTTTGATACACCGGATCGTTTTATTACCTCCAGTGGTCTGGGGACCATGGGCTTTGGTTTACCCGCCGCCATTGGTGCTCAGGTGGCCTGTCCGCAGGATACCGTCATTTGTGTATCCGGCGATGGCTCTATCATGATGAATATTCAGGAACTTGGCACCATTAAACGCCGGAAATTACCGGTGAAAATCCTGCTGCTGGATAACCAGCGACTGGGTATGGTTCGCCAGTGGCAGCAATTGTTTTTTGAACAACGCTACAGTGAAACCATTCTGACCGATAATCCTGACTTCCTGACGCTGGCAAGCGCTTTCGGTATTCCGGGGCAGCAAATCAGCCGTAAAGAGCAGATTGATGGTGCATTAGCCGAAATGCTGAACAGCGACGGGCCTTACTTTCTGCATGTCTCCATCGATGAAGCTGAAAATGTCTGGCCACTGGTTCCTCCCGGTGCCAGCAATGCCAATATGATGGAGGACAGTTTATGAAACAGCATCAGTTATCTATCGAAGCACAGTTCCGCCCTGAAATTTTAGAACGTATTTTACGGGTTATCCGCCATCGTGGTTTTCGGGTATGCACTATGAATGTTGTCGCCCGGGCAGCGGACAATGAGCAGGTCAGTATTGACCTGACCGTGGCCAGCCAGCGGCCGATTGATTTATTGTCGGTACAACTTACAAAACTGATGGACGTTACCCGCGTTCAGGTTCAATAACAGACAAACACAACACATCCACGCTAAAGCGTAAAAGGACAGAATAATGACGACTAAAAAAGCAGAGCTTATCTGGTTCAACGGGGAAATGGTTAAATGGGAAGAGGCTAAAGTCAGTGTGATGTCACACGCACTGCACTATGGTACTTCAGTATTTGAAGGTATCCGTTGCTATGACTCGCATAAAGGCCCGGTTGTTTTTCGCCATCGTGAACATATGCAGCGCCTGCGCGACTCAGCCAAAATCTATCGTTTCCCTGTGTCACAAAGCGTTGATCAACTGATGGAAGCATGCCGTGAAGTTCTGCGGGTGAATAACCTGAAAAGTGCTTATATCCGTCCGTTAGTCTTTGTCGGAGATGTCGGCCTGGGAGTTAACCCGCCGGAAGGATTCAGTACCGATGTCATTATTGCCGCCTTCCCGTGGGGAGCCTATCTGGGCGCAGAAGCCCTGGACCAGGGTATTGATGCTATGGTCTCCTCCTGGAACCGTGTTGCGGCAAATACCATCCCGACAGCGGCGAAAGCCGGAGGGAACTACCTGTCCTCATTGCTGGTGGGCAGCGAAGCGCGTCGTCATGGCTATCAGGAAGGGATCGCGCTGGATGTGAACGGCTACGTTTCAGAAGGCGCAGGTGAAAACCTGTTCGAAGTGAAAGATGGCATTCTGTTTACCCCGCCATTCACCTCTTCGGCGCTGCCGGGGATCACCCGTGATGCCATCATTAAACTGGCCGCAGACTTAGGTATCGAAGTCCGTGAACAGGTGCTGTCCCGTGAATCCCTGTACCTGGCGGACGAAGTCTTTATGTCCGGGACTGCAGCAGAAATCACACCGGTGCGCAGTGTTGACGGCATTCAGGTCGGCGAAGGTCGCTGTGGCCCGGTGACAAAACGTATTCAGCAGGCATTCTTTGGTCTGTTTACCGGTGAAACGGAAGATAAATGGGGCTGGTTGGATCAGGTCAACCCATAATAATTGAGATATCACGCGGGTAGTCACTGCCCGCGAATTTTTTCCAGACTGGAGTAAACAGAGCATGCCTAAGTACCGTTCCGCCACCACCACCCATGGACGTAATATGGCCGGAGCCCGCGCCCTGTGGCGCGCAACCGGAATGACTGATGATGATTTCGGTAAGCCGATCATTGCGGTTGTAAACTCATTCACTCAGTTTGTGCCGGGCCATGTGCACTTACGTGATCTGGGTAAGCTGGTTGCCGAACAAATTGAAGCATCAGGGGGCGTTGCTAAAGAATTTAATACCATTGCGGTTGACGATGGTATCGCAATGGGCCATGGCGGTATGCTGTATTCACTGCCATCACGTGAGCTGATTGCTGACTCCGTAGAATATATGGTAAATGCGCACTGTGCTGATGCCATGGTCTGTATCTCAAACTGCGATAAGATCACCCCGGGAATGCTGATGGCGTCATTGCGTCTGAATATTCCGGTCATTTTTGTGTCCGGCGGCCCGATGGAAGCCGGTAAAACTAAACTGTCAGACCAAATCATTAAGCTGGATTTGGTGGATGCGATGATTCAGGGTGCGAATCCGAATGTCAGCGATGCCGACAGTGAACAGATTGAACGTTCAGCCTGTCCGACCTGTGGTTCCTGCTCCGGTATGTTTACGGCAAACTCCATGAACTGTCTGACCGAAGCTCTGGGTCTTTCTCAGCCGGGAAATGGTTCTCTGCTGGCGACCCATGCCGATCGCGAACAACTGTTTATCAACGCCGGTAAGCGAATTGTCAGCCTGACAAAGCGTTATTATGAACAGGATGATACTTCTGTGCTGCCACGTAATATCGCCAGCAAGGAAGCATTTGAAAATGCGATGACGCTGGATATCGCCATGGGCGGGTCGACAAATACCGTACTGCACTTACTGGCAGCGGCGCGGGAAGGGGAAATTGACTTCGATATTTCAGATATCGATCGCCTGTCCCGTCAGGTACCTCATCTGTGTAAAGTGGCACCCAGTACCCCGAAATACCATATGGAGGATGTGCACCGTGCCGGTGGAGTGATTGGTATTCTCGGTGAGCTGGACCGTGCAGGCCTGCTGAACACCTCAGTACCGAATATCCTGGGTACCACCCTGCGGGAAGCCCTGGATAATTACGATATCATGCTGACGAAAGATGAAGCAGTGAAAGAAATGTACCGTGCCGGCCCTGCCGGGATACGTACCACGAAAGCTTTCTCGCAGAACTGTCGCTGGGATACGCTGGATGATGACCGTGAACAGGGCTGTATCCGGACCCGTGAACATGCATATTCACAGGATGGCGGGCTGGCAGTACTGTACGGCAATATGGCGCTGGATGGCTGTATTGTGAAAACAGCCGGGGTGGATAAAGACATTCTGACCTTCCGTGGTCCGGCAAAAGTGTATGAAAGTCAGGATGATGCCGTAGAGGCGATCCTTGGCGGTAAGGTTGTTGCCGGCGATGTTGTGGTGATCCGCTACGAAGGCCCGAAAGGAGGGCCGGGTATGCAGGAAATGCTGTACCCCACCACTTATCTGAAATCGATGGGCCTGGGTAAAAGCTGCGCATTAATTACTGATGGTCGTTTCTCCGGAGGGACATCCGGATTATCTATCGGCCACGCGTCTCCGGAAGCAGCGAATGGCGGCACTATTGCCCTGGTAAAAGACGGTGACATGATTGATATCAATATCCCTGGCCGCAGTATCAGCCTGGATATCAGCGATGCAGAACTGCAGACACGTCGTACCGCGGAAGAAGCCCGTGGCAATGCCGCTTATACCCCACAGGATCGTCAGCGTGAAGTGTCGTTTGCACTGCGGGCTTACGCTTCACTGGCGACCAGTGCCGATAAAGGTGCCGTTCGCGACAAGAGTAAACTGGGAGGTTAATCGATCATGGCAGCTTCCAAACCTCTTTCTTCCGCACCTTCGGGTGCGGAGTACCTGCATGCAGCGTTGCGATCCCCGGTCTATGAGATTACCCGGGTCACTCCGTTACAGACGATGGAAAAACTGTCGCGGCGTCTTGGCAATACCATCATGGTAAAACGTGAAGATCGTCAGCCGGTGCATAGCTTTAAATTGCGCGGAGCTTACGCAATGATTGCCGGGTTGAATCAACAGCAACGCACCCGGGGAGTGGTGACTGCGTCGGCCGGTAACCATGCTCAGGGGGTTGCACTGTCTGCCAGCCAGCTAGGCATCAAGTCTCTGATTGTGATGCCGGTAGCCACCGCAGAAATTAAGGTAGATGCGGTGCGTGCTTTTGGCGGAGAGGCCTGTCTGCATGGCGCAAACTTTGATGAAGCAAAAGCGAAAGCTATCTCGCTGGCAGAAGAACATGGTTATACCTTTGTGCCGCCGTTCGATCATCCGGCAGTGATCGCGGGGCAGGGTACCCTGGCACTGGAACTGCTGCAGCAGGATGCACATATCGATCGTATCTTCGTCCCGGTGGGTGGTGGCGGTCTGGCTGCCGGGGTGGCGGTGGTTATTAAACAACTGATGCCGGAAATTAAAGTGATCGCTGTTGAAGCTGAAGATTCCGCCTGCCTTAATGCCGCACTCAAGGCGGGTGGGCCGGTGGATTTATCGCGGGTCGGTTTGTTTGCCGAAGGGGTGGCTGTTAAGCGTATTGGTAACGAAACCTATCGTCTTTGCAGGGAGTACCTGGATGATATCGTGACTGTCGACAGTGATGCTATCTGCTCAGCAATGAAAGATATTTTCGAAGATGTGCGTGCAATCGCCGAGCCTTCCGGGGCTCTGGCGCTGGCAGGGATGAAAAAATATATTCAGCAGCATGATATTAAAGATGAGCGGCTGGCACATGTTTTATCCGGTGCTAACGTCAATTTTCACGGACTGCGTTATGTCTCAGAACGCTGTGAGCTGGGCGAACAGCGCGAAGCTTTGCTGGCAGTGACGATCCCGGAACAGCCGGGGAGCTTCCTGAAGTTTTGTCAGATCCTCGGTGGCCGTGCGGTGACCGAATTTAATTATCGTTATGCGGATGACCAGAATGCCTGCATTTTTGTCGGCGTGCGTTTAACCCGCGGGCTGGACGAACGCACTGAAATTGTCCGGCAACTGAGTGACGAAGGTTACCTGGTGGTGGACCTGTCAGACGACGAAATGGCTAAACTGCATCTGCGTTATATGGTCGGGGGCAGGCCGGGTAAACCATTGCAGGAAAGGTTATACAGTTTTGAGTTTCCTGAATCGCCGGGAGCTCTGCTGAAATTTCTGCAGACCCTGGGCACGCACTGGAATATCTCCCTGTTTCACTACCGTAGTCATGGCACAGACTATGGCCGGGTACTGGCTGCATTTGAACTCGGTAATAATGATCCCCGGTTTGCGGAGCATCTGTCCGCACTGGGTTATGATTTTCATGATGAAAGTAATAATCCGGCCTTCCGGTTTTTCCTTGCTGGCCGGTGATCAGAGTAAATCCCAGAAAGCATTGATCAGCGGCTCTCCGAGCCGCTTCTTCCGGACACACACCCCCAGTTCCAGCGGAGTACCCGTATCGCTGAGTGGCAGGGACATAATACGGTTACGTACCGGCTCGGGGCTGTTTTCCAGCACCACGACCGGCAATAAAGCCACACCACAGCCGAGGGCAACCATCGACACTATCGCTTCGTGTCCTGCGACCGTGGCATAAATCAGCGGATTGGTGATTTTTCTGCGGCGCAGCCACAGATCGACGCTGCGCCGTACCGGCCCTTGCTCAGGAAAAATAAAGGGTACCCGGCTCCAGTCAGGATCGACCGAGGTGACCTCGCTCCTGACCGGGCAAGGTAATGCCGGCGCAATCAGTGCCAGGGGCAGCACATCCAGAGGATTAAATGCTATTCCTGCAGGCAGAGACTCAGGTTTACCGGCTATTGCCAGGTCGGCTTCACCGGAACTGATTTTCTCTACGGCATCAGAAGGGTCGCCGGTAGATAATTTAATTTCCACCTGCGGATGTTCGGCCCGAAAACGGTCAAGGACAGGAGGCAGATGGCTATAGGCAGCAGTCACGGAGCAGAACAGATGTAACTCACCACTCAGGGAAGGACTATTAAGGTCCATCAGGTGACGCAGTTGCTGATAATGCAGCAGGGTTTGTCTGGCAAACAGGCTGAAATTTTCTCCGGCGGTGGTCAGGGCAACTGAACGATTATCGCGCATAAATAACGGGTGACCCACGTCCTCTTCCAGCCGCTGGATTTGACGTGAAAGGGTGGAGGGACTGACGTGCATAGCGCGGGCCGTCTGGCCAAAATGACGGCTGTCGGCCAGATGCAGAAATAATTTCAGATCCCGTAAATCCATGCTGAGTGACTCCGTAGTGTATTGCAGTTATTGCAATATAACGTTGTTAATATATCAATTTAAGCAATAGAAATCCTGACATATGATGGAGGTATTCTCAGTCACGCAACCTTCGCGGCTGAATACCTTATAAATACAAACACAACTCAACCGGAGTACCCATGGCTAACTATTTCAACACTCTGAATCTGCGTAACCAGTTAGCGCAGTTAGGCAAATGTCGTTTTATGTCCCGTGACGAATTTGCGGACGAAGCCAGCTTTCTGAAAGGCAAAAAAATCGTGATTGTTGGTTGTGGTGCGCAGGGCCTTAACCAGGGGCTGAATATGCGTGATTCCGGTCTGGATATTGCTTACGCCCTGCGTGCTGAAGCGATTGCTGAGAAACGTGCCTCATGGCGCAAAGCGACAGATAACGGCTTTAAAGTCGGTACCTATGAACAGCTGATCCCGCAGGCCGACCTGGTGGTCAACCTGACGCCGGACAAGCAGCACTCTGCTGTAGTTCAGGCAGTGCAGCCTCTGATGAAAGAAGGCTCTGCACTGGGTTACTCTCATGGTTTTAACATTGTTGAAGTCGGCGAAACTATCCGTAAAGATATTACGGTCGTGATGGTCGCGCCAAAATGTCCGGGCACTGAAGTCCGTGAAGAATATAAGCGTGGTTTCGGGGTTCCTACCCTGATCGCCGTACATCCGGAAAATGATCCTAAGGGTGAAGGTCTGGCGATTGCCAAAGCATGGGCAGCAGCTACCGGAGGCCACCGTGCCGGGGTGCTGGAATCTTCTTTTGTTGCCGAAGTAAAATCAGACCTGATGGGTGAACAGACTATCCTGTGCGGTATGTTACAGGCGGGTTCTTTACTGTGTTTTGATAAGCTGGTGGCTGAAGGTACCGATGCCGCTTATGCTGAAAAACTGATCCAGTTTGGCTGGGAAACGATCACCGAATCACTGAAGTTTGGTGGTATTACCCTGATGATGGATCGTCTGTCGAATCCTGCAAAAATTCGTGCGTATGAACTGTCAGAACAGCTGAAAGAGATCATGGCTCCTCTGTTTCAGAAACATATGGATGACATTATCTCTGGTGCATTCTCTTCCGGTATGATGGCTGACTGGGCTAATAATGATAAAGATTTGCTGACCTGGCGTGAAGAGACCGGTAAAACAGCCTTCGAAAATGCTGCGCAGTTCGAAGGAAAAATTGCTGAGCAGGACTACTACGACCAGGGCGTGGTGATGATTGCGATGGTTAAAGCCGGCGTTGAACTGGCGTTTGAAACCATGGTTGACTCCGGAATTATCGAAGAGTCTGCATATTATGAATCACTGCATGAACTGCCTCTGATCGCGAATACCATTGCACGTAAGCGTCTGTATGAAATGAATGTCGTTATTTCCGATACTGCCGAGTACGGTAACTATCTGTTCTCTTTTGCGGCGGTTCCGCTGCTGAAAGACTTTATGGCTCAGCTGCAAACCGGTGATTTAGGTCAGGAAACCCTGAAGGGTAATGGCGTTGATAATGCGCAGCTGCGTGAAGTTAATGAAGCTATCCGCCAGCACCCGATTGAAAAGGTCGGTGGTAAACTGCGCGGTTATATGACCGATATGAAACGCATTGCCGTTGCCGGTTAATGCTAACCAAGGTTTAACAAACAGCCCGGCAATGCCGGGTTTTTTGTTGCCAGGTAACAGCCCGTACCTCAGGGACGAAATACAGCCCTTCATCTGTCACCTTTTCTGTCCGCTATTGCTTTTGCCACTGGTGCTGGCGATCAGGCAATAGGGTGTATTGATTATCCTAAGTCTGATCAATATTGCCGGGCAGGGAGCGGTTATACGCCGCTTCACTGTTATTCAGCCTGAGTGAACAACCTGAATTTTGTGGCACTGAACACGGAAAGGGAAACAGAAAAGTGACCTCTTCCCCCTGTGGCGAGGAAGAGGTTTCAGGACTCAGGAGACTTCAAACAGGGTCTGATGGCGTGTTTCTTTGCTGAGCACCAGTGCCAGCAGTGTCAGTACCGCCATCGACGCCAGATATAATCCGACAGCGAACAGTCCGTACTTAGCATTCAGCCAGGTGGCAATATAAGGGGCGACAGAAGCACCTAAAATTGACGACAGGTTATAGGAGAAAGATGCTCCGGTATAACGGACTTCGGTCGGGAACAACTCCGGTAATAACGCACCCATCGGCCCGAAAGTCAGGCCCATAATACTCAGTCCGGTCAGTAAGAACAGCATCACCAGCCATGATGATCCGGATCCCAGCAGGGCAGGGAACAGCAAGGCGAAGGCAATAATCAGCAACGTGATCGCGATCATGGTGCGGCGGCGACCAAACCGGTCCGCCATAATACCGGCCAGCGGGATGGTAATGCCGAATCCGATAACCGCAATCATCAGCATCCACAGGAAACTGTTACGCGAGAAGCCTAAACCGGCGGGTGCGGGTGCAGTGCCGAAACTCATTGAATAGACAGTCATAATATAAAACAGGGTATAGGTGGCCAGCATAATAAACGTCCCGATAATTGTGGCCCCGAAATGTTCAGAAAGCAGGGTGGCAATCGGCACTTTAACCTGTTTATTCTCTTGTTTAACTTTGTCGAATACCGGGCTTTCATGCAGCGACACACGTACATACAGGCCAATAATCACCAGTACGGCTGACAGAATAAAAGGCACTCGCCAGCCCCAGTCCATAAACTGCTGGTCAGTCAGCAGCCAGGAAAGCAGTAAAAAAGTGCCGTTTGCGAAAAAGAAACCGATAGGCGCACCCAGCTGCGGGAACGAACCATAAAACGCCCGTTTTCTGGCCGGCGCATTTTCGGTCGCCAGCAGAGCTGCACCTCCCCATTCTCCGCCCAGTCCCAGCCCCTGGCCAAAGCGGGCCAGGGCCAGCAATAAAGGCGCTGCCACGCCGATGGTGCTATAGCCAGGCAGTAATCCGATCACGACCGTCGAAATACCCATCGTTAATAAAGAGGCTACCAGTGTCGCTTTACGGCCGATCCGGTCGCCGAAGTGACCAAATACTGCTGAGCCGATGGGCCGGGCAACGAAAGCAATGGCGAAAGTTGCCAGCGACTGAAGTGTCGCGACAGTGGCATCACCCTGCGGGAAAAAAATATGTGGAAATACAATAACGGCCGCAGTGGCATAAATATAGAAATCAAAAAATTCAATGGCGGTACCCACCAGGGAGGCGATAACGACTTTTCCTCTTGAGTTCACCGTGGGAGAGTCTGCGGCTGATAAGTAAGGCTCAGTATGGCTGGTTTGCATAATAATAGATTCTTATTTTTGTAACGATGGACGAACCATATTACGCAGCTGTTTTATAGCCTTCAATCACCAAAAAGCCTGAGCTGGTGCGGATATCAGGCGATAAAGTGAATAATCTTTGATGTGTTCTCTTTGCCAACAGATGGCAATGGTTAGTCGGGGGGGTTTCAGAGTATTTCGCTAATTTAAGGCCGAAAAAAAGTGGCTCTGTCACTCTGATCGGCCTTTTTGGCTTAAAAATATCCGTGAGATAAAATTTCTCGCTGATTTAATCTCTGGTTACATTTTGTGATATCTCGGCGGACGAATCACTTTCCGCGGCGGCACTCTGAGTCTGTGCAGTATTATACTGAGCGGTGGCTATCCATGCTGCACAGAACAATGTCAGCCGGGCAAAAAAGTAAAAGAATGCCATCAGGCCCAGCACTGAACCGAATGCGGCACCGGAAGGCGAAGACGCCACCTTCGGCAGCATAATCGTCATAATAAATTTAATCACTTCAAAGCCAATAGCGGCCAGTAATGTGCCCCGCAGTAAGGCTTTTCTGGGTGGCTGGTGGGCGGGTAATACCCAGAAAATCCATAAAAAAATCAGGAAGTTTGCTGATACAGAGATGGTCAGGGCAATAATCGTCATTACCGGCCGCAGCCAGTCGATATGATCTAACCCCAGCGCATGAACAATGATTGCCTGCGCAGAACCTGCCACCGATGTCAGAGAAAGAGCAATCACCAGCGCCAGCATCAGACCGGTCAGAGAAATAAAATCACGGATATATTTCCGCCAGATTTTTTCACGATCCCGTTCGGTCCGTTCCCAGATATCCCGGGACTGTGCGCGGATAGCTTCGCGTAAATTCCCCACCCAGCTGATACCGGAATAGAGCGCCAGTAATAACCCCGTAATGCCCACGGTGGTGCGTTGCTGGATAGCCGTGTTTACTGTACTTTTCAGGGTTCCGGCCAGCGAAGGGTCACTGATACTGTTCACTATCTTATCAATGAGTTCAGCCAGCAGGTTTTGATTCGACGCCAGAACAAAACCTATGGCAGCGAATGACACCATTAATATCGGGATAATCGAAAGAAAGGAAAAATAGGTAATCGCCGCGCCAAACTGGCTACCCATCCGGTCATTAAACCGTTCAATTGCGCGTAAAAAATGGGCGACAGCAGGTATATTTCTGAACCAGTGAATACCTTCGGTTGCTTTAGTGATCGAGCGATCGACGGAAGGATTGCCGGTCTTAATCACGGGTTCCGGCTGTTTTTTTTCTCCGTCAGTGACGGGTGTTTTTTCCACCATGGAGGTCAGGGATCCTTTTGTAATGTAATAAACAACAGGATAATTATAGCGGGCAATTCCCTGACAGACGAACCGGTATCAGGGCAGCAGGAAATTTCCACGGATGCGGGTAGTGACCTGGCCACCTATCCACACCTCTTCCCCGGCGTAATCAATGACAATGCGGCCATGGTGACCGATTGATAACCCCTGGCGGGTGGACGACAGCTCAGTATGCCATCGGATGGCCGGGATAAGGCGCTTTTTTAACCGGGATAACAGCAGGTTATATTACATTGATTTGTCAGCGGATCCGGCGGTGACGGGGCCTGATCCCTGACAGAGAAGCCGGTGATATTGTGGTGTGAATATCCGTGCGGAGATGAAGAAGCCCGGCGGGGAATAAATCCCCCGCGGGCTGAAAGATAAGTTGGTGCTTACTTTTATACCGGAGTATCACCGCAGGGCGGTACTGATTGCGATGCTCTCATCCCGGGTCGCCGGGATAAGGGAAAACGGGAGCCCCGCTAACCGGCAGTGACGCGACAGAAAGCGGGACCAGCGGCTCAGCGCTCTCTTTACGCTAACGGTGAGCGGGTATTCACTCCGGAGTTACTTTCCCACGACGTTTGCCGTGTGATGACCCTCATCATTAGCCGCGGCCGGCGCTGTATTCTCAGGCGCGGAGCTGAGTTGCTCCGGGGCTGCATAATGTAAATTCAGACGATGGCTGGTTGCTGAAAGCACCTGTTCGGTTGCTGCCACGTTACCGTCAAGGGATGTTCCGTAAGACGGGATCATCCGGCGAATTTTCTGCTGCCATGGTGCTGAACTGAGTTCTGCCGGAAAGACTTTTGCGATCAGATCGAGCATGATTTTTGCGACAGTTGATGCACCCGGTGAGGCTCCCAGCAGGGCCGAAATGGTACCGTCTTGTGACGTGACAATTTCGGTGCCTAAACGCAGCACGCCTCCCTGCTTTTCATCATTTTCGATGATCTGCACCCGTTGTCCCGCCGTCACCAGACGCCAGTCTTCCGGGCGGGCACCCGGCACATAATTCTGCAGCGCTTCCATCCGGTCATTATCATTCTGCAGCACCTGACCAATCAGATATTTAATCAGGTTGAGGTTCTTACTGCCGACCTGCAACATTGGCAGCATATTTGCCGGTGTCATGGAACTGAACATATCCAGTAATGAGCCCTGCTTCAGGAATTTGGTCGAGAAGGTAGCAAAAGGACCGAACAACAGTACCTGCTTACCGTCCAGCATTCTGGTATCGACATGCGGTACCGACATTGGCGGCGCACCGACACTGGCCTTACCATACACTTTCGCCAGGTGTTGCTTCACCAGCTGCGGATTGTCGGTGACCAGAAACGATCCGCCCACCGGGAAACCGGCATAACGACGGGCTTCCGGAATACCGGTTTTTTGTAGCAGTGGTAATGCTGCACCGCCGGCACCGATAAACACATGGCGGGCGGTCAGTTTTTTTGAGGTATTTAAGTTCAGGTCCTGTACTGTGACCTGCCAGCGCCCGTCGGGTAATCGGTTGATCTCCCGGACTTCATGGCGGGTACGCAGGGTGAAATTATCATTTTTTTGCAGTGCATTAATCAGCTGCCGGGTAATTTCACCAAAGTTAACATCGGTTCCGGTCTCGGTACGGGTTGCGGCAATCGGGGCACCGCCAGTACGGCCCTGCATCAGCAGAGGCACCCACTCAGCGATCTGCTGCGGGTCTTCTGAATATTCCATGCCGCGAAACAGGGTACTGGATTTCAGTGCCTCAAAACGCTTACGCAGAAACTGAACATTCTCGTTTCCCCAGACAAAGCTCATATGCGGGGTGGTATTAATAAAGCGCTCCGGCTCACTCAGGCGTCCCATTTCGACCTGGGAGGCCCAGAACTGTCGTGAAATCTGAAACGCTTCATTAATTGCCACGGCTTTACTGATATCAATGCTTCCGTCGGCTTTTTGCGGAGTGTAGTTAAGTTCGGCCAGAGCCGAGTGTCCGGTCCCGGCATTATTCCAGCCATTAGAGGATTCTTCAGCAACACCGGACAGGCGTTCTGTCATCTCCAGAGTCCATTCAGGTTCCAGCTCCTGCAGAAAAGTCCCCAGTGTGGCACTCATCACACCAGCACCGATCAGTAATACATCGATGTCTTTTCCTTGCTGAACCTTTTGTCCTGCGCTGACCGCAGTGCTCATGGCGAGAGAAAGGTTCATTGTTGATTTACACATGAGGCAATATCTCCTCTTCTGTCGGGTGTCTTTCCCTGACAGGCTTGCGGGCAAAATAGAGGCCTTTCGTTAAGCATCCGGAGCTTGTCTGACAGGCCAAAAGTTATCCGGTAATATCCTGCCCGGGGGGGAAGGCGTTAATACCAGGTTATATGTTTTACCTATGAATATAACATTTCTGCCTCAGAATTAAACAAGTCTTTGTCGCGGATCTTTTATTAAAAAAACAGGCGGAATTTCTGCCTTTTACCGACAGCATTAATATTTAAAATTGTTGAATTTCAACTGTTTATATATTTTTCTTCGCGGAAGGAAAAATAAACGGTCTGAAAGAAAGTGTGAAGAAGTTCAAAAAAACAAAATTTTCAACTAATTGATAATAAAATATATTTATTCTGTTATTGTTTAGAGGAGGAAGAGATATAAAGATCAATATTTGTATGTTATTTGTTATTTAATTGTGTATCACCTCTGCGGGTTATCCTCCCCGGCATCGCGGGGAATGCAGGCTTATTTCAGTGGCGGGTGAAACGACGCCACAGAAAGCGAATCACAAAAAATTCCACGCTGCCAAGTAACAAAAACCACAGGCTGAAGACGATGGTATACAGCTGGTTTAAATCCATAATATGCAGTGCAGACATCAGCGCTCTGGCGACAGGCAACCCGAATGCCGGTGCCGGCAACAGTAAGGCTGATAAGAACCCCGCTAATAATATGCCACAGGGAATAAGCAAGCTTTCGAGAGGGTTTTTCATAATGATCCGCAACAGGAAAAGAAGAGTGCCTGACATTCTCCGGGAATTGCTGGCCGGTTTCAATCATCATCAGGGGATATTCATAAGGCGGAACTTATGCCTGCAGACAGCAGGATCTTTCTGAAGTTGCTTATTTTCCATTGAGTTAGCATAAACTTAGCGAATGTTATAAGTTATAGCCTTTGCTATAACTAACCCCATGATTTTATTGTCTTTTTTAATCCATCCCTTCGTGGTAGACTGCGCATCACCCGGTTGCCGGAAGTCAGAGCAACTTTAATTGTCCTGAGAGACAAGTCTGAGCGATAAACCTGATGGATGTAATTACTACAATTATTCTTGCCTTTGGCATGTCGATGGATGCCTTTGCCGCGGCGCTGGGAAAAGGCGCAGCACTTAAACGGCCGGGAATGAAAGAGGCATTACGTACCGGTGCTATCTTTGGTGGTATCGAAATGCTGACGCCATTGATTGGCTGGGGTATTGGCCTGGCGGCCAGCCAGTATGTGATGGCGTGGGATCACTGGATTGCTTTTCTCCTGCTGACGATACTGGGCGGCAGAATGGTGATGGGTGGCTTCCGGCATGGCGCCGCTGAGGAGTGTGTTGCCCCTGAGCGTCATGGCTTTATGGTGCTGGCGATGACAGCAGTCGCCACCAGCCTGGATGCACTGGCCGTAGGCGTGGGGCTGGCTTTTCTGCAGGTGAATATAGTTATTACCGCAGTGGCTATCGGAGCGGCGACGACGATTATGGCAACCACCGGAGTCTTAGTTGGCCGGTTTATCGGTCCTATCCTTGGGAAATGGGCTGAAGTTCTGGGCGGCGTTGTGCTGATAGGCATTGGCTGTACCATCCTTACTGAACATCTGGGTATATTCAGCTGATACCGGGTTCCCCGGGTCTGCCTTTCCGGCAGTATTCAGCAAAGGCATGTTGTCTGATCCGCCTTCACAGGCTATTATTTTCCGGCAGTATATACAGTGACGGCAGATCATCATGATCTGCCGTTTTACTGCCACTGCGGGGTGATGGTGTTCCGCCTCAACCAACCGCTGTTCTGATACCGGAACAGCTGATGACGCCTGACATAAAACTTAACCCGCCTGGCGGGGAGTTTGCTGTGTCAGGTGCTTTCCCCTGTCACCGGTCATGTCTCCCCGCGGCATAATAATATTCAGGAAACTGGTATGCTGAAGTCTTTTATGGCTGTGTTACTCGGGGGTGGTGCCGGGTGTTTGTTACGCTGGTGGTGCTCGGTCAGATTTAATCCGGTATTTCCGGGCTTACCGCTCGGCACGTTACTGGTCAACCTGGCCGGTGGATTTATTATCGGCGGGGCTCTGGCCTGGTTTGTTCGCCATCCTCAGCTGGATCCTGCCTGGAAACTATTAATCACTACCGGACTCTGTGGTGGTCTGACAACCTTTTCGACCTTTTCGGCGGAACTGATGGTCATGCTGCAATCCGGTAAGTATTTCTGGGCAATGAGCAGTGCCTGCCTTCATCTGTTCGGTACTTTACTGATGACATTTGCCGGCTTTACACTGATTACCCTCATCGGGTAGCAGAGTATCACGGCCGGTCCGGTGAGATGAATTGCCGGTCCGGCCACAGGATCCGCGTGATCGGATCCTGTGGCCGCCGCCGATCTGCGGCATCAGCCCGTTTTCCGCTGACATGCTGAAGGATGGTGCGTTTTGCACTAAGCTATCGGTTAATTCTTCAGCTCCGGGTCATACGCTATGCTATCTGAACGTTTTGAACGATTTATCGATATTTTCCGTGAAGCACCTTCCGATTCTCCTCCTGAAACCATTGGCCGCTTCTACGCTTATTATCTGCGCCAGGTCTGGCCATCTTTTGCCGGGTTACTGGTGGTTGGCTTAGTCGGCGCGCTGATTGAAGTGTCGCTGTTTGGCTATCTGAGTAAGATTATCGATTTAGTGAATGCCTCAAAACCGGCGACCTTATTCACTGACCACTGGATATTACTTAGCTGGATGGGGGCTGTTGCATTGATCATCCGGCCGCTGTTTATTGGCTTGCATGATCTGTTAATCCACCAGACGATTAATCCGCGGATGACCAGTATGATACGCTGGCAGCATCATAAATATGTGCTGCGGCAGAGCCTGACCTTTTTCCAGAATGATTTTGCCGGGCGTATTGCCCAGCGAATTATGCAGACCGGTAATTCATTATGTGATTCTGCAGTACAGCTGGTGGATGCTATCTGGCACGTCTTAATCTATGCCATCACCGCCCTGGTACTGTTTGCGGCCGCAGACTGGAAATTAATGATTCCGTTAATTATCTGGATGGTAATATACGTTTCCTCATTATTATTTTTTGTCCCGAGGGTAAAACAACGTTCAGTGGTATCTTCTGAGGCCCGGTCGAAACTGATGGGTTTTATTGTTGATGGTTATACTAATATTGCGACCCTGAAGTTATTCGCCCACAGTTCACTGGAAGAAAATAAGGCCCGCGAGGCGATTCATAACCAGACCGTGAAAACGCAGCATGCCGGGCGAATGATAACCGCCATGGATGTTACGCTCTCGATACTGAATGGCGCACTGATCGTCAGTACCACCGGTATGGCGTTAATTTTATGGACTCAGTCGTTAATTTCGGTCGGCGCTATTGCACTCGCGACCGGGTTAGTGATCCGGCTGGTGAATATGTCCGGCTGGATTATGTGGGTGGTGAACGGTATTTTTGCCAATATTGGTATGGTCCAGGATGGTATGGCGACTATCTCACAACCACTGAGTGTTCAGGATAAGCCCGCAGCCCCGGAACTGAAGGTCACTGCCGGAGAAATTCACTTCGACCACCTCTCTTTCCGCTATGGTCATGGCCGGCCAATTCTGTCGGATATCGATATCACAATTAAACCCGGAGAAAAAATCGGTCTGATTGGTGCTTCCGGAGCGGGTAAATCTACCCTGGTGAACCTGTTACTGCGGATGTATGACCTGAATGAAGGCCGTATCTGTATCGACGGGCAGGATATTGCCGGGGTAACCCAGCAAAGTCTGCGTAGTCAGATTGGGATGATCACCCAGGACACCTCGTTACTGCACCGTTCTATCCGTGACAACCTGCTGTATGGCCGTCCTGATGCCAGTGATGCTGAAATCGCCGCGGCTATCCGCGGGGCGCGGGCGGAAGAATTTATACCTCAGTTGTCTGACTCCCTGGGACGGTACGGGCTGGATGCACATGTCGGTGAGCGGGGGGTAAAACTTTCCGGCGGTCAGCGGCAGCGTATTGCGATTGCCAGGGTACTGCTGAAAAATGCCCCGATTCTGATTATGGACGAAGCGACTTCGGCACTGGATTCAGAAGTCGAAGCGGCAATTCAGGAAAGCCTGGAATCACTGATGACCGGAAAAACGGTGATAGCCATCGCCCACCGTCTATCGACCATCGCACGGATGGATCGGCTGATTGTGCTGGAACAGGGAAAAATTGCAGAAACGGGGAATCATCAGCAGTTGCTGGAAAAACAGGGCGTCTATGCGCGCTTATGGCAGCGACAAACCGGCGGTTTTGTCGGCACAGATTAACCGCCGGCGGTGACAGGCGGGGTTGCCCGCCGGTGCAGAGAAAAACAACCACGGGGTTACAGGCTGAATCTCCAGTCGGGTATACTGCCGGGATATATTTAATATTTTGCGGGTTGTTATGGAACGTTTTATCGAAAATATGATGTATGCCACTCGCTGGCTGTTAGCGCCGGTTTACTTAGGACTGTCGCTCGGGCTGCTGGCATTAACGATCAAATTCTTTCAGGAAATTGTGCATGTTCTGCCGCATATTCTCTCGGTGACCGAAAATGAACTTATCCTGTTGTTATTATCGCTGATAGATATGGCGCTGGTGGGGGGATTGCTGATTATGGTGATGCTGTCCGGCTATGAAAACTTTATCTCAGCGCTGGATATTGATGAGCATAAAGAAAAGCTGAACTGGCTGGGAAAAATGGACTCCGGCTCGCTGAAGAATAAGGTCGCGGCCTCGATTGTCGCCATCTCTTCGATTCATCTGCTCAGAGTATTTATGGAAATGAAAAGTATCGATAACAGCAAAATACTCTGGTATATCCTGTTGCACCTGACCTTTGTACTGTCAGCCTTTGTGATGGGATACCTGGATAAAATGTCACGTTATGGCAAATCAGCCCATTAGTCCTTACCGTTAACCTGATGCTGCAACGGCTCCGCTTTCTGACGGGGCCGTTTTCTTCTCTGCCAGCCTGCGGTTTGGATCCGCGGATCACCGGAACAGACTATTTTGTCGCCGGGCGGGTACCTGTCAGGGTGGGCATCACCTGCTTTATCATGCTGAAAAAATGGCGTAGCCTGGCCGGGTAATAGCTGGCCCACGGATAAGTCAGCCAGACCGGTAGTGGCGGAGCCTGCCATTCCGGCAAAGGTTCCAGTAAACGGCCTGTCGCCAGATCATCAGCCACCAGCCAGGACGATACCAGCGCGACCCCCATTCCCGCCACCGCCGCTTTTCTTACAGCATAAATGCTGTCACTGAGCAGGCGGGGACTGATGGTGATGGTCTGACTGAGTGCATGATGAGTGTGTTTCAGGGTAATTTCAGTACGATAAAAAGTGCTCAGGGAAAGCCACGGAAGGGCCGCCAGATGGTCGAGTGTTTCCAGCGGCGGTACACTGGCCAGCAATTGTGGTGTGGCAACCAGACTGCGGGGGACTTCGGCGATTTGAATCGCGACTAAATCCGGGTCACTGAGCGCACCGACCTGGATAGCACAGTCAATATTTTCGGCCACAAAATCAGGGGTACGATCATTCAGCATCCACTCGATATTCAGGGCCGGGGACTGTTGTAACCAGTCAACCAGTGGCGCAATCATCTGGTCCTGACCAAAGGCATGGGGAGCCCGCACCCGCAGTGTACCCACCGGTTCATCGTGGCTGTTAGTCAGTTCATCTTCCAGCGCATACCAGTTACCCACCAGCTGCCGGGCCCTGCGGTAACAGCGTTCCCCGTCATCGGTAAGTTTCAGTGCGTGGGTTGAGCGCATAATCAGTTTCTGGCCGAGCATATTTTCTAATGCCTGTAACCGGCGGCTGACCGTTGGCTGACTGACCGAAAGCTGCCGTGCACAGGCCGATAAACTGCCACTTTCCACAATCCTGATAAAGGTTTGCATCAATTCAATGCGGTCAATACTGCCGGACGAGACGACTTTCATACGTACCACGCATAACAGATTTGTGTAATCCGAGTCTACCATGCATTAAAGAGTTCAGGTTTACTTAACTCAACCCTGATACGGAGAAAGAATAATGTCAGCAATTGAGCAGACCACAAACGATGAACACCTTTCAGCCCCGCTACTGTTTACCCTGGCCGCCGGTGCCGGGCTAAGTGTTGCTGCTATTTATTACAGCCAGCCAATGCTGGGACTGATGGGAAAACAGTTTAATGCGACTACCGCCCAGTCGGGACTGATCCCGATGCTGACTCAGGCAGGTTACGCACTGGGGATCCTGTTGCTGACGCCACTGGGGGATCGCTTTGATCGTCGTAAGCTGATCGCCGTGAAAGGATTATTACTGGTTGCGGCACTGATACTCTGTGCGGTTGCACCGGGACTGAATTTATTACTGGTCGCGAGCTTGCTGACCGGGCTGGCGGCGACCATGGCACAGGATATTGTCCCGGCATCGGCGGCTCTGGCACCGGAACGCAGCCGCGGGAAAACCGTCGGCACGGTAATGACCGGGCTACTCACCGGGATCCTGTTATCACGGGTAGTCAGCGGGATTATCGGTGAATATCTGGGCTGGCGGAGTCTGTATTTTATTGCTGCGGCATCGGTATTATTGATTACTCTGGCACTATGGCGGGTATTACCGGTTTTTCGTCCATCGGCAGCGGTTCCCTGGACTTCACTGATGCGCTCCCTCTGGAAGCTGTGGCATCAACACGCGACACTGCGGCGTGCTGCGATTGCGCAAGGTCTGTTATCTGTCGCTTTCAGTGCTTTCTGGTCAACGCTGGCGCTGATGCTGTATCAGGATTTTGGTCTGGACAGTGCGGTGGCGGGGGCATTCGGTCTGGCAGGGGCCGCGGGCGCCCTGGCAGCACCTTTAGCCGGGGGAATGGCGGACCGTATTGGTCCTGCCCGCGTCACTCAGTTAGGTGCCGGACTGGTTATTTTTGCGTTCGGGCTGATGCTGCTGATGCCGTTATTCCCGGCAGAAGGGAAGCTGGGGATAATTGTTGTCAGTGCCATTATTTTTGACCTCGGGATCCAGGCATCACTGGTCGCCCATCAGACCCTGGTCTTCCGGCTGGCGCCGGAAGCACGCAGCCGCCTGAATGCACTGCTATTTACGGTCGTATTTATCGGTATGGCGGCCGGTTCCGCCCTCGGAAGCCTGGCACTGACCCACGGGGGCTGGAATGGTGTCGTGATCCTGTCAGTGATTGCGGCGGTGCTGGCTCTGGTGGTGCGTTTATGCAGCCGCCACCTGCATAACTAATATTAGTACCGGGAGGCGCTGCTCCCGGTATTGCCTTTCTTACTGATTTACTGACTGACCGCGGGGTGCTGTTACCGGCCATTAAATGAAAATGAGTATCATTTAATTTACTCGCTGTGATTCTCAATGCTAATATGCCGGGCAATAATTCATCAGCGGGGCCTCTTCCGTCTTTACCGGCAACTTTCCCTATGAACAGTCTTTCGTCTGAAATCAATCAGCGCTCATTTTTAGTCGCGGATTTTCGTGAATTCGGCAGCCGCTATGGGATTGATTATCGTTTTCCCGGCGGTGACGATACTACCGAACTGGTCAGAGGGCGGGTGGAAGAGTGGCGACTGTCATCCGGGATGAGTGTGACCCATTCTGACTTACAAATCCTGCATCCCTATGAGTCAACATCGGCGGGCAGTTCTCCCCTGTATATGCTGGTGGTACTGGAAGGCCATGTGGATTTACAACTGAATGGTCAGCCCGTCAGCCTGTCAGCAGGTAGGGTGCTGAGTACCCCGCTGGGAAAAACGTCGGTTCTCTCTGCCCGTCATCATAAAGATCAGCGGCTAATCACTCTTTCCCTCGGATTTAGCCCGGTTTCCTCCCCGCCACAGTCTCCGCTGGCAAGGGTATTGAAAAGCGGGCCACGCACCGGTACCCCGTTTACGGTCTGGCATTTGCCCGACTCTCTGCTGGCCAGTATGCGCTTTGCTATCGGTTATCAGTCGACGGCCGCTGCCCGTGAACTGATGCTGGAAGGACTGATGCTGCAGTTACTGGGGACGATGATAACGCCCCCCGACTGGCAGCAGAATACACGAACCTTGCCCGGTGAACGTCACCGGCTGGAAGTTGTTCGTCAGTTACTGGCCTCCAGTCCGGAAAAAAACCATTCTCTCGAATCCCTGGCAAAAACAGCAGCCATGAGCAGCAGCAGTCTGCGGACTAAATTCCGTCAGGCTTATGGTGATTCTGTTTTTAACTATTTACGTGATTGTCGCCTGGCACTGGCCAGACGTTATCTGCAGCAGGGCTACAGTGTACAGCAGGCAGCATGGATGTCTGGCTACCAGCATGCTACTAACTTTTCCACTGCCTTTCGGCGTCGCTATGGTATCAGCCCCAGTCATCTGTGCAGCAGCCCCGCGTCACGTATATGACCGGTGCGCCTGCCGTCTGTCTTTTGTCGTTTTTCATACACAACATGTCACCTGGCATAGGCGTCATCCTGTTGAAAAACGTAATAATAGCAGCCTGAAAATCAATAAATTACGGTAATACTTTTTATGGCAAGGCAGATGAAAAAAACCGCTCCGGGGCTCTGTGGTTACCGGCTGGCAGTGAGTACAGCATTGATGCTGTCATCGCCGTTATGGGCAGCGACAGAGACGCTGGTGGTGACTGCCAGCGGGGAAGCGGGCGGGCAACAAAATACCGTCGCGCCGTATATCAACAGTGCGACGAAATCGGCAGTGCCGGAAACCCGGACCCCTCAGACGGTTGACTCAATCAGCCAGCAACAAATCGGCATGCGCCATGGGAATTCCCTGAACGAAATTTTACGCTATGACGCGGGGGTGGCTTCCGAAATGCGCGGCTCCACTACCTATATGAGTGAATATAAAATCCGCGGTTTTGCGGCAGACCATGAATATTATGATGGTCTGGCACTCCCCTATAATGTGGTCGGCAATACCAAAGCGTTTATCGACCCGTTACTGATTGACCGCGTGGATATTCTGAAAGGTCCGTCATCCGTATTATATGGCAATGCCTCACCCGGCGGACTGGTCAATATCGTAGGGAAAAAACCCCTGTCACACAGCAGTACCCGTCTTGGTGTGACTACCGGTAACCGGGGGCTGAAAGAAGGCTATCTGGACTCGACCGGGCCTATTGCTGACAGCAACTGGAATTACCGTCTGGCAGGGAAAGGCAGTGAAGGCCGTGATCAGCCGGTCACTACCAAACATGAAAGCTATCTGATAGCACCTTCCGTGAGCTGGCAGCCTGATTCAGATACCCGCCTTACGCTGGATGCGTTGTATGAGAATCAACCCGGGCTGACACCGTCAAATCCTTTACCACTGGCTTACCTGCGCAGCGGTTATGCGTCACGCCGCTCATATGCCGGTGACCGCTGGAATGGGTTTAAACAACGGCAGGGGATGATCGGCTACAGTTTTGAACATCAGTTTAATAGTGGCTGGGGTGTGGTACAGCGGGCCCGTTATTTTACCCTGAACAGTCACCAGCGCAGCATTTACGCCACCGGCACCGACACCAGTGACACACAACTGTCACGCTTTGGCTATACCACAGATGAAAGCGTTGACAGTATTAACCTTGATAATCAGCTGACCAAAACCCTGGAATGGGCAGGCTGGCAGCATCATCTGCTGGCCGGTTTTGATTATCAGCACCTTAACTCTGATATGACCTGGCGTTATGCCACCCGTAACCCCGGCATTAATATGCTCAACCCCGATTATGATCAGGTAACAACAGATAATGCGGGGCTGTATACCTCGACGAATAACCGGCTCAGTTTTCACCAGAGCGGTTATTATCTCCAGGACCAAATGACGCGGGGTGGCCTGAATGTGCTGGCCAGTCTGCGTTATGACGATTATCAGTCATCGACGACCGATTACCTGAGCGGGGGCAGTAAATCATCGATTGACCAGCATAAACTGACTAAACGGCTCGGTGTTCTGTATCAGTTCAGTAACGGCCTGGCACCTTATCTCAGTTATTCAGAAGGTTTCCTGCCGGTAGCGCCGCAGGGCACCCTGACGGCCAGCCAGGCAAAAGCGACTACCAGTAAACAACTGGAAGGCGGGGTAAAATATTTACTGTCTGAGTATGCGACTACACTGACCGCATCGGTCTTTGAGATCAGACAAAAAAATGTGCTGACGACTGACTATACCTACACTGCCGGCGGGTTACTGAATTATCGTCAAACCGGTGAAGTCAGGTCCGACGGGGCAGAACTCAGTATTGTCAGCCGCCCGCAGGACAATATGACGCTGATTGCCAGCTATGCCTATACCGATGCGGTAAATAAGAAAGATGACCTCTACCAGGGCAAACGGGTGACGCAGGTTCCGCAAAACAGCCTCAATCTGTGGGGAGACTACACCTTTGAGCAGGGCATTTTTAACGGACTGATGCTGGGGGCTGGTATGCGTTATTACGGTAAAAGTGAAATCACTCCGGACAATGCGTTACCTGCGATTGGCGGTAATACGCAGTATGACCTGGCGGTCAGCTACGATATGGGGGTATTAAGTCAGTCACTGCAAGGGCTGACACTGAAAGCCGGTGCCCAGAACCTGACCAATAAAATGACCTATACCTGTTACAGTAGCAGCTATTGCTGGATAGGACGGGATCGCAGCTGGCAGATAGGCGCTGACTATCGTTTCTGAATCTACCGTACTGCGGTAATGGCGGCCCGGCCGGTGAGCCCGACAGTGGCCGTCAGGTTATTGCAGTGCGTACTTTTTTACTTTATCGAACAGTGTACTTTTTGCGATCCCCAGAGCTTCTGCCGCCTGGGAAACATTACCGTGATGTTTGCTGAGTTCGGAAATAATTAAATCTCTTTCGAAATGCTCAACCAGCTGCGGTAATGTCAGCACTGTCTCGGAGCTGTGACGCCCGGCTTCCCCGGTCATACCGAGGACACAACGTTCGGCTTCATTCCTCAGTTCACGCACATTTCCGGGCCAGGACCAGGTCAGGTAGTTCTGCATTTTTATTACATCAATTACCGGTACCTCACGGCCAAAGGTTGTGGCTGCGGTTTCGGAAAAATATTTAAATAACAGAGGAATATCTTCACGGCGCTCACGCAGTGGCGGGATAGGCAGTTCAATGACATTCAGGCGGAAATTAAGGTCAGCACGGAATTGTCCCTGTTCTGCCAGCAATCCCAAATCGGCTTTGGTGGCACTGATCACCCGGATATCCACAGGAATCGCCTGATTGGAACCGAGTCGCTCAATCATTCGCTCCTGCAGTACACGCAACAGCTTGATTTGCATAGCCATCGGCATACTTTCAATTTCGTCGAGAAACAGCGTCCCGCCCTGAGCATATTCAATTTTACCAATCCGTTTCTGGGTTGCTCCGGAAAATGCGCCGCGTTCGTGGCCAAAAATCTCGCTGTCGAACAGCGTCTCCGGCAGACCACCACAGTTGAGGGCGACGAAATTACCGGGCCTGCCACTGAGGTCATGAATACAGCGGGCAAGCAGCTCTTTACCGGTACCGGTTTCACCATGGATCAAGACATTCGCGGGCGTTGCTGCGATATTCCTCACAGTTTCACGCAACTCACACATCGGTTGTGCATGGCCGATAAAACGACTATCCAGGTCACTGACATGGGCCAGTTTCTGGCGCAGTTTCTCAACTTCCAGTGTCAGTTTTCTCTTTTCCAGCGCACGGCGTACTTGCTGGATTAATACCTGGGGTGAAAAGGGCTTAGGCAGAAAGTCGTAGGCACCGCTGCGCATAGCTTCGACCGCCGTCATAATATCGCCGTGACCGGTGATCATAATCACCGGAACCTGAGGAGCGACGGACTGCATTTGCTGCAGAAAATCCATACCACTGAGGCCCGGCAGGCGTAAATCAGTCACCACCACGCCGCTAAAACCGGGGGGCAACATTTTCTGTGCCTCCTCAACTGAGCCGGCTCCGGCGGCGGGGATATCTTCAATCTCCAGCGACTGAATACAGCTGGTGCGCACGGACTCATCGTCCTCGATAATTAATACATGGTAATCAGCCAATGAGATTCTCCTGCTGTGCCGGACTGAGCTGCAATCGGATGGTAAATCTGGCCCCGCCGCTGGCCAGGTTATCGGCGCTCAGGCTGCCATGAAAGCTTCTGATAATATCTGCCGAAATGGCCAGCCCCAGTCCGAGTCCGGTGGTTTTTTTGGTCGTAAAAAAGGGTTCAAAAATATGTTCGATAATCCCGGCGGCCAGCCCCGGACCGTTATCGGAAACCTCAATAATCGCTTCTGAAAAGAAACGGAATAAGCGCACCGAAATTTCCGGGGATGGCCGGTTATCCAGGACATCAATCGCATTCGCCAGCAGGTTTACCAACACCTGTTCGAGACGTAAGCCGTTGCATTGCGCATAAATTTCGTCACACGGAAACACTTTGTGCAGCGTAATATGTTTCTTTTCCAGCCGGTGTTTCAGCAGCATCATCACATTATCGATACAGTGGCTGAGGCGTACCTGGCTGATGCTCTCATCGGAGGGCCTGGCGAAAGAACGCAGCTGGCCGGTCAGCACGCCAATACGGTCAACCAGTGCTGAGATCCGGGTCAGATTTTCACCGGTGGCTTTCAGGTTGCCGCGTTGCAGAAAAATAAGCGTATTCTCAGAATAGGCGCGGATAGCAGCCAGTGGCTGATTAATCTCATGGGCCAGTCCGGCAGAGAGCTGGCCGATAACTGCCAGTTTTTCTGTACGAATCAGCTCCTTTTGCAGATTCCGCTCCCGTTCTTCAAAGCCGAGCCGTTCGGTAATTTCTTTTTCCAGCTCCAGATTTTTGGTCCGGAGTTCACGGCTTCTCTCTGCGACCAGCACTTCCAGCTGACTATAAGCATCCCTGATCGCGTTGTTATTCTCGGCAATCTTACGGACCAGTTTCATACGCTGGCTGACAAAATAACCGAAGAAAATAATTGAACTGAGTATGCTGTCGATTAACGCAATACGCAGCCAGATATCGCGGTAAACCGGCGTTGCCGGCAACATACCGGTTAAATACATACTGGTACCGGGGATCGGCGCCCGGGCGGCCAGATAATGCTGACCGGCAATCGTCATAAGCGTGAAACCTGCCGGATGCCGGTCAGCACGGACTTCCGGCAGCGGAGTGATCTTATAACCGCCAAATTGCCGTGTATTCACTGCGGTTTGTAAGTCTTCGGCTTCCGCAATCCCCAGAGTATGGTATTTCCAGCCCGGGATATTCGAAGCAATGATTATCCCGCTGGCATCTGACAGGGCCAGTGGTTCACTGAGCGGCGCATCGGCGACGAATAAATGGTCCATATTAATTTTCAGTGCCAGCACCCCGATATCTTTTCCTCCGGCCGTCATCCGGGTCGAGAGGTAGTAGCCGGGCATATTTTCTGTGGTGCCGACCGCATAGAATGCCATCACATGATCACTCACTGCCTGGCGAAAATAGGGCCGGAAAGAAATATCGTGCCCGCGCAGTGCATTCGGCCCGCAAGACTGCTCTGAGGCGATGATAATGCCCGCTTGTGAGGCCAGGAAAACCTGACCGGCACCAATCACCTGACTGATATTTCTGAGTTTCTGACTGATGACGGTATAGGGTACGCGTTGCGGAGTGAGGAGATAATTTTGCAGGTCACTGTCCATTGCCAGGGTCAGTGGCAGATAGCGGTATTTATCCAGATTACGTTCGAACGTATTTATTTTACTTTTCAGGCTTCGCTGAATCTGTGCCTCGGTTTTAGCCAGCGCTCGCGGCAGAAGACAGAGGTAACTCAGCCAGTCAGTCAGCAATACCGCAAGGATAATACTCGCGGCCAGTAACAGACTATGACGCGAAAAGTTAAAAAAACCACTGGCGGGGGGGATTTTGTTTTCTTTCTGAAACATTGCTCATTTTCCTGCTTTACTGATTGTATCGCGGGGATCCGGGCGGCAGCACTTCTTCTGACGACCGGATCCGGATCAGTGTTTCAGAGTAAGGCCGCGCCTTAATAAATATTAAGAAGCACGATAGTCAGTACTGCCATCACTAAGCGCGACACCGCATAACCTACCGTATAGCCGATGGCCGGAACGCTGCTTTGGGCCGCATCCTGAATTGCGCCGAGGGCTGCCGTGGTGGAACGGGCGCCGGCACAGACACCAAATAAAATTCCCGGATGAAAGCGGAAAACGTAACGTCCTAATATCAATCCAAGGATCAGGGGAACCAGTGTAACAATGATCCCGCAGATAAATAAGGGCAACCCGTAATGTTTAAGTCCGCCAATAAATCCTGATGCGGCATTAATCCCGACAATGGCAATAAAACCATTCAGACCCAGATTATTTAATAACCAGATAGCCGGATTGGCTATTTTACCAAAAGTCCGTTTGACCGAACGGATATAACCGCAAATAACCCCTGCAACAATGGCACCAACATTGGTACCGAGGCTAAGCGGAATGCCGCCCACATGGATAGTAATGGCACCAATCAGGCAGCCAATGGCAATACCGGCACACATAAACATTAAATCAGAGGTATTGCTGTTACGGTCAGCATAACCGGTTTTTGCGGCCAGGGCGGCGACATCTTTGCCTTCACCTTTGACGGTCAGTACATCGCCGGGTTTCAGGGCTAAATCCATATCCAGCGGCAGTGTTTCATCGGCACGGGTGACGGAAAGCAGAAAAATACCATGGCCGGGACGGCTGAACTCGGTATAGACCAGCTCGCCGAGGGTTTTACCGCGTGCCGCCTGTTTACTGAGGACAATATCCAGTTTCTCAGTGGCAAAATTAAGCAGGTTAATATCGGCACTTTCCGGACCAATCAGCGACTGACTGGCGACAATATCCTGCAGGCTGCCGGAGGCAATAATTTCCGCGCCCTGAGTCAGCAGGGTATCGGCTTCGCACTGTGTCACCGGACCTTGTGGCTGATAACGAATACGGCGGATAAATACTTTATGTCCCAGCATATCTTCTGCCTGCGCGACCGTTTTTTGGTCAAAATCGGGGTTTTGCACAGTCAGTGCTCTGGCGACATGGGCAATGTACGCAGAATCTTTAATTTCCTGGTGGCGGCTATGCGTTTTTTCGTAGTCACGGCAGGCTTCGGGCAGGTTAATTCCCATCAGTCTGGGGCCCAGGGTTGCCAGGAACCAGGCAGAACCGGCGGTACCAAACGGATAGGTAACCGCATAGGCGACCGGCAGTAATGCAGCCGCAGCCGCGGCATTCTGGGACATCACACTGGACGCTACACCCAGCACCGTCGAGTTAGTATATCCCCCGGACAGTAACCCTGCGGTCAGCGCGCTGTCATAGTGGAAGATTTTGCCTAACAGAATGGCGGTTCCCAGTCCTGACAGACAGATAATTACCGTAAACACTACCTGAGGCAGACCGTCACTTTTCAGGGCACGAATAAATTCCGGGCCCACCGCATAACCGACGGCGAACAGGAACATATCAAAAAACGTCGATTGCATGACCGGGGAAATATGTAAGTCGAGCTGACCTATCAGTAGTCCGGCAATTAATGTACTGGTGACCACCCCAAGACTGAATTTTCCGAAGGTAAAGGTACCAAACCATGCGCCTAATGCGAGGGTCAGGTAAATCGCAATATCGGGATTCTCATGCAGAGTGGAAATAAAGAAGTTCATGATTTTCTCCTGATGGAAAAAAGGGGCGGGTAAACGCCCCTGAAATACTGTCCCTGAAATAAACCTCAGTCGGGGAATTAATAGTGAGGTTTATAAAGCATCTCTTCGATCCAGCTGCGGATATTCGCCGGACGTTCAGCCTGTGCCAGTCCGCTGTCAAACATGTATTCGACAATACGGGTTGCGGTGGTGATTTCGGTCTCCAGAATATTGTCCTGGCTCGGATACAGCATGCCTTTTTTCTGCATGTCGGCGGTCACCTGCTCAGCGGTTGCATGAGCGGCCACAATAAAGCATTCATCGTTTAGTAGCAGCGGTCTGGCGGCGTAGGTTGCCAGGCCAATGGCCGGGTAAATGTAGAAATTATTTGCCTGGCCGGGCAGGAAGGTTTTGCCGTCCATATCAAATTCCGGGAACTGGACACCGGCCGCAAACAGGGCTTTACCTCCGGACCAGGTATATGCCTGCTCAGCTGTACATTCCACTTTGCTGGTGGGATTAGACAGAGCAAAAATAATTGGCCGCGGATTAATTTCACTCATTTTTTCTACCACCTCACGGGTAAAGGCACCGGCGCTGGTACTGACACCAAACAGAATGGTCGGTTTGAAATCTTCAATCACCTGCACTAAATCACGGGAAGGTTTCGCATCCAGAGCAAACTTCTGTTGTTCCGGACTCAGATCCTGACGGGAGGTTTCGATAAGACCGTTGATATCCATGTAGGCAATGCGTGAACGGGCTTGTTCTTCTGACAGGCCCAGGTCACGCAGCTCTGCACAAATCAGTTTACCGATACCGATACCGGCAGAACCTGCGCCGTAGAACAGCACCCGTTGTTCTGTCAGGGTGGAACCGGTGATGTTCATCGCGCTGGCGATACCGGCCAGTGCAACGCTGGCGGTGCCCTGAATATCATCGTTGTAGCACAGCACTTTATCTTTATAGCGGTCCAGATAACGGATCGCATCAGTGCCTTTCCAGTCTTCAAAATGAATACAACAACCAGGGAACACCGTCTGAACTGCCTGCACAAACTCTTCGGTCAGTTCGTTCAGTTCCTGCTCGCTGACAGGTGCTTCGCGGGTACCCAGATACAGCGGATCAGCACGCAGTTTTTCGTTAGTGGTACCGATATCGAACAGTACCGGCAGTAAACATTCCGGAGGAACAGCAGCACAGGCGGTATACAGTTGCAGTTTACCGATAGGGATCCCCATGCCGTTCGCCCCGATATCGCCCAGGCCAAGAATACGTCCGCCGGTAGAGACACAGATAAATCGAACATCTTTGACTGGCCAGTTTTTCAGTACTTCGGCCATACGGCCTTTCATATGGCGGGTAATGTACATACCGCGCGGACGACGATAGATATGGCCAAACTCCAGGCAGGCGTCGGCAACGATTGGATCGTACAGGATCGGAATGAAGCGTTTCGGATCGGACATAACGGTTTTATAGAAGACGACCTCATTACGTTCTTCAAGGCCAATCAGATAGATATAACGTTCCAGGTCGTCTTTTTTGCTGTCCAGATGATTCAGTACGCGCTGAACCTGCAGGTCAAGTGATTCTATGGACGGTGGCAGTAACCCTTCCAGATGTTTACTTTTACGTTCCTGCTCGCTGAATGCAGTGCCTTTATTCCCTGCTGCGTTATGCAGTAAATCCATGCCTGAAAGGGAAATTGTTTCCATAGTCATGATATAGCTCCTGTAAACAATAGAATAAAACCAGTGAAATAACGCGTTTGCTAATCCTGGTTATCTATTGCAACGGGCGTGCCAATGGCTGATAAATTTTATCTTGATGAAATTAATGGTTTTTTTATTTTGCGTCTTGCAGCAAAGGACGGATTTCCGGAAATTAAGGCTTTCTGACGGCGGGATAATCGGCGGTGTTTATTTTTTATATCTGGCAGCAGGTTAAATTAATGTATAAGTAAGGTACTATAAGTTAATTTCAGGCGTATTTTTTTAGCATACTTATAAGTTTTCACCTGAACCGGAAATAGAAAACTTATTTTATGTTTCATTTCTGAGATTATTTTTTCTGTTTTTCAGCCCCGGCAGAATAAAACAGTCTGCTATTAAGACTCTCTGGCCGCCTGTCGGTGGGTACAGCGCTCTCCGGCTATTTTTATCCATGTAATTTGTCCGGTTTTCCGTCCCTGTGCTGTATTGCTGAAAAAACGTGCGGGCTTGTCAGGCACCGCACAGCAGATAAACAGCGTAAAACACCCTCTGGAACAAAATTTCATTAATCGAAATATAAAATTCTGTTGTAATTGTTTACCAGAAGATGGCATTTGCTGTTAATTTCGGTGATTTTCTGACTATTCAGGATCTCAGCCGTGTCTTAAAGAATGGTGTACCGGTTTTATTTTTGGCTATAACGATTGAGTTACAGTGAGTGAAGAATTAAAGGAGTTATAAACAATGAAAATGAGTACCTCGAAAACACGTGCTAAACATATTCGTTTTCCACACCATATCCTGAGTGATATTCAGGAATCATTAAAGAAAGAAAGCAGCGAAAACTTTTCTGCCTGGGTGATTGAAGCCTGCCGTATCAGGCTGAGAAAGAGCAACTGATCACGGTATGTAGCAGCGTATTACCACGGCAGCATCATTATAAAGCAGATGACAGTAATACCGGACGGAGGGACTTGTCCGGGCGCTATTGTTTCTTCCCGTTCCCCGCTTTGATACCTTCAGGCTCTCTTTTCTGTCCGGCCGGTTCTCTGAATGCCGTCTCTCCGGTGTTTATCCGATTCTGATCACAAAATTATTCGCCGAAAAAAGCAAAACATGATGTATATCGATTTTCTGATTTAAATGTTTATTAAATGTTAATTAGTAAGCTGGTTTTGTGTTTAGCTGTGTTCAGATAAAACAAGAAACTTTCTTCTTTGCCGGTGGAAAAAAGGGTCTGGTCAGCCCCGGAAAAGGCTGACAGATAACCGCCGCAGATTTTTTTATTCTGAACAATGCCGGAGGGTAGCAGCGTGTTGACGATTCTGGGTTTTGCGATGGTCGTTTGCTTTATGTACCTGATTATGACCAAACGGATGTCTGCGCTGATCGCTCTGATCATTGTGCCGACATTGTTTGCTCTGGCAGGCGGGTTTTATTATGGACTGGGAGATATGATGCTGGACGGGGTGAAAAAACTGGCACCCACCGGTGTGATGCTGACATTTTCGATTCTGTATTTCGGCCTGATGATTGATGCCGGCCTGTTTGACCCGCTGGTACGTTTTATTCTGAAAATTGTGCGCGGTGACCCATTAAAAGTCCTGATGGGAACCGCAATACTGACCTTACTGGTTTCGCTGGATGGCGACAGTTCAACCACCTATATGATTGCTATTGCCGCATTTCTGCCATTATATCGTAAGCTCGGCATGAACATACTGGCGATGACCTGCCTGGTGAACCTTGCCAGCGGTATTATGAATCTTTCGCCATGGGGTGGACCCACAGCAAGAGCCGCGGCAGCTTTACGTATTGATGCGCTGGATATTTTTATTCCGATGATCCCCGCGATGCTGGTGGCCTGTTGTTCGCTGGTCGGGCTTGCCGTCTGGTTTGGTCTGGCAGAACGGCGGCGGCTGGGCATGATCACCGTTGCCGTTCCGGATAACCGGAATATCAGCCCCGACACCGGTGATGAAACTGCCGGCGCGGCTAACCGGCGGCCTGAAATGTTCTGGCCTAATTTTATTCTGACCACAGTATTACTGGTGATGCTGGTGATGGGCACGTTACCGATCCAGATATTATTTATGCTGGCATTTGCTATTGCGGCAATGCTGAATTATCCGTCACTGGAGCAGCAGAAAGAGCGTATCAGCGCCCATGCGGGCAATGTGCTGGCAGTCACGTCACTGATTTTCGCCGCCGGAATATTTACCGGTATTTTATCCGGTACCGGCATGGTGGATGCGATGGCAAAAAGTCTGCTGTCGGTGATACCCCACAGCTTTGGCCCTTACCTGGCAGTATTTACGGCGGTTATCAGTCTGCCATTCACTTTCTTTATGTCTAATGATGCCTTCTACTTTGGCATTCTGCCGGTGATAGCCCAGACCGCTGCCGGATATGGTATTTCAGCGGAAGAAATTGCCCGGGCCTCGATTGTCGGACAGCCGTTCCATTTACTGAGTCCGCTGGTACCCTCTGTCTATCTGCTGGTCGGTCTGGCGAAAGTGGATATTGGTGATCATCAGCGATTTTCTATCAAATGGGGAATATTTATCAGTTTGATGCTGCTGGCTGGCGGAATTCTCTTTGGTGCTATCCCCGTCTATCATCAGGGATAATCGGTTCCCGGCACCGCCGGGTCTGTGCCGGGCAACAGGGGGATTATCTGATGATAATCTCCCTGCAGGGGCAAAGAGATAAGTTTTTAATATAGATGAGTATTTTGATAACTAAAGGTTCGCTAATATGCATTTAACCTGACGCCGGGTTGGCTGCACACTGTTCTTCATCCCTGTTATGAGGAACCACTATGTCTGAATCGATAGCAACTTCCGGTCTTAATTTGCAGTCCCACTGGATGCCCTTCAGTGCTAACCGTCATTTTCAGCGTGATCCGCGTTTTATTGTCTCAGCGAACGGACGCTGGCTGACTGACGATAAAGGGCGTCAGTTATTTGACAGCCTGTCCGGATTATGGACCTGTGGTGCGGGCCATTGCCGCAGTGAAATCCAGCAGGCAGTGGCAAAACAACTCGCTTCTCTCGACTATGCACCGGCATTTCAATATGGCCATCCCTTATCATTCCGGCTGGCAGAGAAAATAGCAGAGCATATGCCCGGTACACTGGACCATGTCTTTTTTACCGGGTCGGGATCGGAGTCGGCCGATACGGCGATCAAAATGGCCCGCGGATACTGGCGTGCTAAAGGTCAGCCGTCAAAAACTAAATTTATCGGCCGGGCCAGGGGCTACCATGGGGTGAATGTCGGCGGTAGCAGTCTCGGGGGGATCGGCGGTAATCGTAAGATGTTCGGTCAGCTGATGGATGCTGATCATTTACCTCATACCTTACAGGCGGGTCATGCGTTTACCCCGGGGATGGCGGCGACCGGAGGTGTCGCACTGGCTGACGAAATGCTGAAGCTGATTGAACTGCATGATGCGTCGAATATTGCGGCAGTGATTGTTGAGCCGCTGTCCGGCTCTGCCGGGGCGATTATTCCGCCACAGGGTTATCTGCAGCGGCTGCGTGATATCTGTGACCAGCATAATATCCTGCTGATTTTTGATGAGGTAATCACTGGCTTTGGACGTATGGGACGCTGGACCGGTGCTGAGTTCTTTGGTGTGACGCCGGATATCCTGAATTTTGCCAAACAGATCACTAATGGCGCAATTCCGCTGGGCGGTGTGGTTGCCAGCCATGAAATCTATCAGACCTATATGTCGCAGGCATTACCGGAACACGCGGCAGAGTTTGCTCATGGTTATACTTATTCAGGGCATCCGGTCGCCTGTGCGGCCGGACTTGCCACCTTGCAATTACTGGAAAGAGAGCAGCTGGTGGGGCAGTCGGCTGAGCTGGCTCCGGTATTTGAAACCAAACTCCATGCGTTGCGCGGCTGTCCGAATGTGACTGATATCCGTAACTGCGGGCTGGTCGGTGCAATCCAGCTGGCACCCCGTGATGGCGATACGGTAATCCGGCCATTTGACGCGGGAATAGCCCTATGGAAAGCCGGATTCTATGTACGTTTTGGCGGGGATACCCTGCAATTCGGGCCGATGTTTAATACCCGGCCAGCGGAGCTGGATCGTCTGTTTGACGCGGTGGGTCAGGCACTGCATCAGATTGACTAGCGAACTTACCCGCAGCGACGCTGTAAAATTCGGCCAGTGACAAGGTGTGGCGGTCCGCCGGCCAGCGCGGTAAAAAGGATTTCGGGATATTGTTCCGGTCCGGCGTCCCGAAAAAGCGTCAGACGAAGGTTGTTATCAGGCAGGCAGGTAAACAGGATGTTTTATTGCTTTGTTGCGACCAGGTGTACGCCCTGCGGATATCCGGGTGATATAACCGGCTAACGGCAGGTGGCGTCAATACTGAAAGCCGGTAACAGGCTTCAGTATTGAGTAGCGGCCGGACAGCCATCGTCCGGCCAGGCCACTTTAGCGCATGGTAACAAACTCTTCTGCACCGGTCGGGTGGATAGCGACAGTGTTGTCGAAATCTTTTTTGGTGGCACCCATTTTCAGTGCCACGGCAAAGCCCTGCAGCATTTCATCGACACCAAACCCAATACCGTGGATACCGACAATTTTTTCATCGGCACCGACACACACCAGTTTCATCCGGCAAGGCTGGCGATGGCGGGTGACGGCGGTATACATGGCGGTAAATGACGATGTATAGACTTTCACCGCGTCATCGCCGTACTGCTGGCGTGCCTCCGGTTCGGATAATCCGACCGTCCCGATAGGCGGATGGCTGAAGACCACTGTCGGGATATTACTGTAATCCAGGTGTTCTGCCGGTTTGTTATTAAACAAACGTTCGGATAACCGGCGACCGGCAGCAACCGCGACCGGCGTCAGTTCAACGGCCCCTGTATTATCACCGACCGCATAGATCCCACTGACACTGGTGTTCTGGAATTTATCCACCACAATGCAGCCTTTCTCATTCAGTGCCACACCGCTGGCCTGCAGATTCAGGTTATCGGTGGCAGGCTGACGGCCAATCGCCCATATCAGACAGTCAACCGTATATTGTTCGCCGTTTTCCAGGGTCAGGGTCAGGCTGCCATCACTGTTTTTGTCGACTTGTTTCGGCACTGCCTGAGTATGCAGTGACGGTCCCTCGGCGTTCATTACTTCCACCAGGGTGTCAGACAGCAGCGGATCAAACTGGCGCAAAGGTGACTGCTTACGGACAAACAGATGCGTTTCGGCCCCCAGTCCGTTGACCACCCCCGCAATTTCCACCGCGATATAACCGGCACCGACCACAGCAACACGCTTCGGTAATGTATCCAGCTCAAAGAAGCCGTCGGAATCAATACCCCACTCAGCGCCGGGAATATCCGGATGCGCCGGGCGTCCGCCGGTGGCAATCAGAATATGGTCAGCCGTAATCTGTTCGCCGTTCACCTCGACCGTATGTGCATCAACAAAACGGGCAAAGCCTTTAATCACATCGACGTTATTTTTTCCCAGCACGTTATCGTAAGAGGTATGGATGCGGTCGATATAGGCGGTACGGCTTTTGACCAGCGTTGCCCAGTCAAAATGATTAATGGTGGTATCAAACCCATAATCAGGGCCATATAAACGAATGGCTTCAGAAATCTGTGCAGCGTGCCACATGACTTTTTTCGGTACACAACCGACGTTAACACAGGTACCGCCCAGTGCTTTGGCTTCAATCAGGGCACACTTCTTACCGTACATGGCCGCGCGATTGATTGAGGCGATGCCGCCGCTGCCGCCGCCAATGGCAAGATAGTCATAATGTTTAGTCATTGAAAATGTCCGTCCGTTTTCGGGTTACGCAGAGGGTGATTCGGTTATGCAGACCACTGCGGGGCGCCTGCGGCTGTTTCTGCTGTGCTGTATTCATTGCTACCAGTGTAACGCGACTCTGGTAAATGCCGCAAAGTTTGCACCTATAGTTGTGATAGGATGCGGGCTGGTTCTGACTGAATATCCGGAAGCATAGCATGTACCTCACCTTTCTGGGCACCTGTGCCGGCACACCCAGCCTGCAGCGTAATGTCACCGCGATTGCGCTGACGCTGCCAGCGGCAGGCGACTGGTTATTTGACTGTGGTGAAGCCACGCAGCACCAATATATGCGCAGTGCGTTAAAACCCGGCAAGCTGGAAAAGATTTTTATTACACATTTGCACGGCGACCATATTTTTGGTTTGCCCGGCCTGCTGACCAGCCGCTCCATGAGCAGTATCAGCCAGCCGCTGACTGTCTATGGTCCGGCCGGTATCAGGGCATTTATCGATAATGCCCTGTCACTCAGTGGCTCATGGGTCAGTTTCCCGCTGGAGATTATCGAAATTGATGAAGGTGTTATTTTCGATGACGGCGGGTACCGGGTGACCGCCTTTCCCCTCAGCCATGTGGTGCCTTGCTTTGGCTATCGTATTGAACAATATGATAAACCCGGTTACCTGGATGCCGCGCGGCTGAAAGCCGAAGGCATCCCTTCCGGTCCCTGGTTTCAGCAACTGAAGCAGGGCGCGACTATTACTCTGCCGGACGGACGGCATGTGGCGGGGCGTGACTATCTGGGGCCGGCGATTAAAGGCAAATCAGTGGCTATTTTTGGTGACACTGCCCCGTCAGCCGCTGGCCGGTTACTGGCAGAAAACGTGGATGTGATGGTACATGAAACCACACTGGAGGCGGCGATGGCAGAAAAAGCCAATAGCCGTGGCCACTCGACGACGGTTCAGGCAGCCTGTACCGCAAGGGATGCCGGCGCTAAACGGCTGATCGCAACCCATTTCAGCTCACGTTACGGTACCGGGGATATGCCACGTTTACTGGCAGAATGCCAGTCGGTCTTTCCGGCGACCGAACTGGCATATGATTTTGCGGTTTTTGAGATTTAAAACGAGGGTTATTCAGGAACGACCCAGTTAACCAGGGTGTGTCCGGTGCCTGAGGGCACCAGTTGCTTGTGCAGCCAGGGTAAAACCGCTTCCATATCGGATGCCAGTTTCCAGGGCGGGTTAATCACAATCATGCCTGATGCGGTCATGCCGCGCTGGTCACTGTCCGGACGCACGGCCAGTTCAATTTGTAAAATCCGTTTAATGCCGGTCGCCTGTAAGTCGTTCAGCATCCGTTTGATTTGCTGACGTAATACCACCGGATACCATAAAGCGTAAACCCCGGTCGCAAAACGCTTATAGCCTTCCTGAATACCGGCCACCACGGCCTGATAATCGGTTTTGAGCTCGTAAGGCGGGTCAATCAGCACCAGCCCGCGACGGGAAGGAGGGGGCAGTTTTGATTTCAGCTGTTGATAGCCGTCGGCACGGGACACCCGCGCACGTTCATCTTTAAGAAACTCATTACGCAACAACGGAAAGTCTGACGGGTGCAGCTCGGTCAGTTGCAGCGTATCCTGCCCGCGCAGCATATGACGGGCAATCAGTGGCGAGCCGGGATAATATTTCAGGCGACCTGACGGATTCAGTGCACTGACCGCGGCCAGATAAGGGGCCAGTTGCTGCGGAGCTTCCGGATGCTGCCAGATACGGGCAATCCCTTCCAGATATTCGCCGGTGCGTTCAGCATGTTCGCTGTTCAGCAGATAACGTCCGGCACCGGCATGGGTGTCCAGGTAGAGGAAAGGTTTCTCTTTTTCCTGCAGTGACTGAATGATCAGGCTCTGTACGGTATGTTTTAAAACATCCGCATGATTACCTGCATGGAAACTATGACGATAGCTCAGCATGTTATTAACCTTAGTGGGATTTTTTGTTCTGTGAGATGTAAACCCGGCTATCGTCACACCCTCACGGTAGAGACAAATTTCAGCCTGTCCGGCAGCGTCATGCGGCCGGGCGGCGAGTATAGCAGTATTGGCTGACGCACAGTAGTCAGGGCGGTTATTTATCCGGCGGTCACCGCTGGCCGGCCGGGCGCTCAGGGCGTCTGCAGATAAAATTCCGTGATCTGCCTGGCGGCAGGACATTGATTTTCTGTCGGTCCGCCCCCATCCTGATCCTATCGCGCATGCTGAGCGCCCCCTAACATCAACAGGATTGTGTTATGACTAACCCGTTACTGACTCCGTTCACACTGCCCCCGTTTTCGTTGATTAAGCCTGAACATGTGGTGCCGGCCGTTACTGAAGCTTTACAGCAATGCCGTGCCACGGTCGAAAAAGTCGTGGCACAGGGCGGCCCTTATCGCTGGGAAACATTATGTGAGCCGCTGGCAGAGAGCGATGATCGGCTGAGCCGCCTGTTCTCGCCGGTCAGTCACCTGAACTCAGTGAAAAACAGCCCTGAACTCCGTCAGGCCTATGAGCAGGTTCTGCCCTTATTATCGGAATATGGCACCTGGGCAGGGCAGCATAAAGGGCTGTATCAGGCGTATGTCAGCCTGAAGGAAGGCGACAGTTATGAAACCCTGAGTACTGCGCAGAAAAAAGCTGTCGATAATGCACTGCGTGATTTCGAGTTATCCGGTATCGGTCTGCCGGAAGAGAAGCAGCAACGCTATGGCGAAATCGCTTCCCGCTTGTCAGAAATTGGTGCGGCTTACAGTAACAATGTGCTGGACGCAACCATGGGCTGGAGTAAGCTGATCACCGATGAAGCCGAACTGGCCGGGATGCCGGAAAGTGCACTGGCGGCGGCGAAAGCGCAGGCCGAAGCCAGAGAGCAACAGGGCTGGTTACTGACTCTGGACATTCCGAGCTATCTGCCGGTAATGACCTACTGCGAAAACCGGGCCCTGCGTGAAGAAATGTATCGTGCCTACAGCACCCGCGCTTCTGACCAGGGACCGAATGCCGGTCAATGGGATAATGGCCCGCTGATCGAAGAAGAACTGGCCCTGCGTCATGAGCTGGCTCAGTTACTGGGCTTTGGCTCTTTTGCCGAAAAATCACTGGCAACGAAAATGGCAACCTCTCCCCGCCATGTACTGGATTTCCTGTCAGACCTGGCGACACGTGCCCGCCCGCAGGGTGAAAAAGAGCTGGCCCGGTTACGGGAATTTGCCCGACAGCACTATAACGTGGAGAACCCGGAAGCCTGGGATATCACCTTCTATGCTGAGAAACAGAAACAGTACCTGTACACCATCAGCGACGAACAACTGCGCCCTTATTTCCCTGAAGACAGAGCCGTCAGTGGCCTGTTTGAAGTGGTAAAACGTATTTACGGTATTACCGCCAGAGAACGTAAGGATGTTGATGTCTGGCATCCGGATGTCCGCTTCTTTGAACTGTACGATGAACGCGGTGAACTGCGGGGCAGCTTCTATCTGGATCTGTATGCCCGGGAGCATAAACGGGGCGGGGCGTGGATGGATGACTGTGCTGGCCGGATGCGTAAAGCCGATGGCACCTTACAGAAACCGGTCGCTTACCTGACCTGCAACTTTAACCGTCCGCTGAAGGGTAAACCGGCACTGTTTACCCATGATGAAGTGATCACTTTATTCCATGAATTTGGTCACGGCCTGCATCATATGCTGACCGAAATCGACACCGCCGGGGTTTCCGGTATTAACGGGGTTCCCTGGGATGCCGTAGAGCTGCCAAGCCAGTTTATGGAAAACTGGTGCTGGGAACCGGAAGCGCTGGCATTTATTTCCGGCCATTATGAAACCGGTGAACCGCTGCCGGAAGCGCTGCTGGAGAAAATGCTGGCGGCGAAAAACTATAATGCAGCCATGTTTATCCTGCGTCAGCTGGAGTTCGGGCTGTTTGATTTCCGGTTACATGCGGAATATGACCCGGCCAAAGGGGCCCGTCTGCTGGAAACCTTGCAGGAAGTGAAAAAACAGGTTGCGGTAGTACCGTCACCCTCATGGGGGCGTTTCCCGCATGCCTTCAGCCATATCTTTGCCGGGGGCTACGCCGCGGGTTACTACAGCTATCTGTGGGCGGATGTGCTGGCTGCTGATGCCTACTCGCGGTTTGAAGAGGAAGGTATTTTTAACCGTGAGACCGGACAGTCTTTCCTCGACAACATTCTGAGCCGTGGCGGTTCCGAAGAACCGATGGTGCTGTTCAGTCGTTTCCGTGGCCGTGAACCACAGCTGGATGCGATGCTGGAACACTACGGGATTAAGGGATAACCCGCGGGTGAATATTTGTCTGATTGATGAAACGGGCGCCGGAGACGGCGCCTTATCTGTTTTAGCTGAACGCTGGCAACTGACCCATGATCAGCAGGCGCCGATGGCGCTGGTGATGACGGCGTCACACCTGGAATTACGTAAACGTGATGAGCCAAAGCTGGGCGGCATTTATGTCGACTTTGTATCCGGCGCCATGGCCCACCGGCGTAAATTTGGCGGCGGACGTGGTGAGGCGGTAGCCAAAGCCGTCGGGATTAAAGGCAACTATCTGCCGGAGGTGGTGGACGCGACTGCAGGACTGGGACGTGATGCTTTTGTACTGGCGTCTGCCGGCTGCCGTGTCAGAATGCTGGAACGTCATCCGGTTGTGGCGGCGTTGCTGGACGATGGTTTACAACGCGGTTACCGTGATGCGGAAATCGGTCCCTGGCTGCGGCAGCGGCTGACCCTGATCCATGCCACCAGTCATCAGGCCCTGGCCGACATCACCCCGCGCCCGGATGTGGTCTATCTGGACCCGATGTATCCGCACCGGCAGAAAAGTGCCATGGTAAAGAAAGAAATGCGGGTGTTTCAGTCTCTGGTCGGGGCAGATGAAGACGCTGACGGGTTACTGTCTCCGGCCCGGTTACTGGCCAAAAAACGTATTGTAGTGAAGCGCCCTGACTATGCTGAACCTCTCGACGGGGTTGCAACCTCTTCGGCGGTAGTTACCAAAAGTCATCGGTTTGATATCTATCCGTCACTGGCCCCGGCAGAGTAACGGTTTCCGGCCAGCCGGCAATTTGCTGACCGGAGAGTGAGTAATTACTTACTCTCCGGTCACTGTCGTCTGACAGAGAACACCCTTATCAGGGCCTGTGACTGTTACCGGTTATTCTTCGTCTTTCATCGGCACAATCAGCATATCGATATGTACGGTATTGATTAACTGGCGGGCCGAGGACATCAGTTTGCTCCAGAAATCCTGATGGTGACCACAGATCACCAGGTCAGCATGATATTTATGGATCGCATCAATCAGTACCTGTGCCAAATCGCCGCTGCCACTCAGGGTCTGACTGATGGGATAACCGGCGCTGGTTGACAGGTGAGTCAGTGCTGACTGAGTCTCTTCGGAAATACGTTTCTGCATATCTCCCAGATTAACGTCAATCAGACCGGTATAAAGATCAGAGTAATTAACGTCGACATGAATTAATGACACTTTAGCATTGTAAGGGCTGGCGAGTGAGACCGCTTTTTCAACCAGCAGCTGACTTTCCGGGGAAAGATCAACGGCGACCAGAATATGTTTATAAGACATGACAGACTCCTTAATACGAAAAAGGTAGGGATCAGCAAAGGCATATCAACGACAGGTTGCTGACCACTATGGCGATTTTCTACTGTGTGCTGTGAATTTATCCTACCATAGGGCGGCAGAAGTGAGTATAGAATGATTATCGCCTGTCTGGCAGTACGCCAGCGATGAAACGGGTCAAAGCAGCGTGCTTTTTTCCTCCCGGGTTATAATGAATATTCACTTACCGGACGGAAAAATATTATCTGTACTAATCAATAGTCATCACGGCTGTGGCCAGCTGTATGATATAGCGGTGTGACAAGGGGACAGGCAGAGGGGAATGATGATAAACACAACGGCACTTTTTATCGGGCTCTGTATTGTCTGTGTCATTAATATGCTGAGGTATGTTTCTTCATTACGTACCTTGCTGGTGGTGATGCGTGGCTGTGATCCGTTACTGTATCAGTTTGTGGACGGTGGCGGTTTTTTTACCGCACATGGCCAGCCCTCGAAGCAGATGCGACTGGTACGCTATATCTATGAAAAACGTTACCTGGATCACCATGATGAGGAATTTATCCGGCGTTGTGAACGGCTGCGCCGGCAGTTTATTCTGACCAGTAGCCTGTGTGCCCTTATAGTGATCAGCCTGGCAGGGCTGATTATCTGGCATTAGCGGCGGCCAGGGGAAAAAAAAGCTGCCCCGGCAGAGGCAGCTTTTAGTCGCGATAACTTTACGTGGCTGATTAAATAATATGCAGCGCAATCCAGTAAAGGCCCGCCGATAACAGAATAGAGACCGGCAGAGTCAGGACCCATGCCATCACAATATTCTTGATGGTTTTGCTTTGCAGGCCGCCACCATCGACCAGCATCGTCCCGGCAACGGATGATGACAGTATATGGGTGGTCGATACAGGCATACCCGTATAACTGGCAATACCGATAGAGGTAGCCGCCGTCACCTGCGCCGCCATCCCCTGTGCGTATGTCATGCCTTTCTTGCCGATTTTTTCACCAATAGTGGTAGCGACGCGACGCCAGCCAACCATGGTGCCCAGTGACAAGGCCAGCGCAACCGCAACGATAATCCAGACCGGTGCATACTCGATGGTTCCGAGCAGGTCATGGCGTAAATCATCAAGGAAACGGCGATCCTGACTGCTGGTTTGCGGCAGTTTGGCCACTTTATCCGCGGTATCCGAAATACACAGCAGCAAACGTCGCATCTGGGCACGGTTTTCGACCGTCAGCTGGTCATAACTGCTGAGGTTTGTCAGCATTGCACGGGCATGGGCAACAGCTTCCAGTGCCCGTTCATTACTGCAATGGAACTCTTCCACCGGCGTGCTGATCACAACCGGCGTTACCGACGGCGCAATAATCGACTGCAGTGACTGACTGTTCTGCTGGTAATACTGTTGCAGATGATCAACCGCGTCACGGGTACGGGTAATATCGTATCCGGATGCATTCATGTTGACGACAAATCCGGCCGGTGCCACGCCAATCAGGACCAGCATAATCAGACCAATGCCTTTCTGTCCGTCATTCGCACCGTGTGAGTAACTGACACCCACTGCTGAGACAATTAATGCAATCCGTGTCCAGAAAGGCGGCTTTTTCTTGCCATCAATCTTTTCACGTTCGGCTGGCGTCATATGGATCCGTGAGCGCTTACGCGTCCCGCTCCAGTATTTCCGCAGCAGAAAAATCAATACCCCTGCCAGTACCATCCCGACGATCGGTGACAGTATCAGCGACATAAAGATATTAATGACTTTCGGGATATTCAGTGCATCAATCAGTGAACTGTCGGTGACCAGTGCATTTGTCAGCGCAATGCCGATAATTGCGCCGATCAATGTATGGGAACTGGAGGCCGGCAGACCAAAATACCAGGTGCCGAGGTTCCAGATAATTGCTGCCAGCAACATGGAAAAGACCATAGCTAAGCCATGGGCTGAACCGACATTCAGCAGCAGATCCGTCGGCAGCATATGAACGATAGCATAGGCTACGCTCAGTCCTCCCAACAGAACTCCCAGAAAGTTAAAGATCCCCGCCATTGCAACAGCCAGCTGCGCACGCATGGCACGGGTATAAATTACCGTCGCCACTGCATTAGCGGTATCATGGAATCCGTTGATTGCTTCGTAAAACAAAACAAACAGCAGAGCAACTATCAGTAGTAGGCCAGTACTTAAATCGATACCAGCAAAAAGATGAAGCATAAACGTTACGCCATTTTTTGAGGACATGAACCCCGCGCATTATCAGCGACAGAGGTCCATTCAGGAAAGAGAAATCTCCTTTTTTTTACATGGCAGTGGCCGGTGGCGGAATATTTTGTTTTAAAATCACTTAAAAATTATCAAGTTATGTTGTATCCCGCCGGCTGAGAAATTTTCATTCTGGAGTCGGGTCACGCATATCTCTACAATCAGCCGTTTTTCGGCGGGGGAAGTATGGAAAAGTTTGACGTAATCGTTGTGGGCGCAGGGGCTGCCGGGCTGTTTTGCGCGGCTCAGGCCGGACAGCGCGGCCTGAAAGTGCTGGTGCTGGATAACGGCAAAAAAGCGGGCCGTAAAATCCTGATGTCCGGCGGCGGGCGCTGTAACTTTACCAATCTGTACACTGAACCTGCCGCCTACCTTTCACATAATCCGCACTTTTGTAAGTCAGCACTTGCTCGCTACACACAGTGGGATTTTATTGAGCTGGTGGGGCGTCATGGTATTGCCTGGCATGAAAAAACCCTCGGCCAGCTGTTTTGTGATGACTCAGCACAGCAGATTGTCGACTTACTGCTGACGGAATGTCAGGCAGGTAATGTCACTCTGCGGCTGCGCAGCGACATTCTGAGTACTGCACGTACGGAAACGGGTGACTACCTGCTGCAGGTGAACGAATCTGAAGTAAGTGCTCGCAAACTTGTTATCGCTTCTGGCGGACTGTCTATGCCCGGGCTGGGCGCGACCCCGTATGGTTATAAAGTGGCCGCGCAGTTCGGGCTGCGGGTATTTCCGACCCGTGCTGCACTGGTCCCTTTTACGTTGCATAAACCTTTACTGGAGCAACTCCGGACGTTGTCCGGGGTCGCTCTGCCGGTCACGGTGAGTGCAGCACAGGGACAATTATTTAAAGAGGCGATGCTGTTTACTCATCGCGGACTGTCCGGCCCCTCTATGTTGCAGATTTCCAGTTACTGGCAACCCGGTGAATCCCTGACCATCAATTTATTGCCGGATATCAGTCTGCCGGAATTTCTGGACACGCAGCGGACAGCGCACCCCAATCTCAGCCTGAAAAACTGCCTGGCAAAAATTTTACCAAAACGTCTGACGGAGATACTGCAACAGCTGCAGACAGTACCGGATATTACCCTGAAGCAACTGAATCAGAAACAGCAACAGCTGCTGGTACAACAGCTGACCTGCTGGACAATACAACCAAACGGCACTGAAGGTTACCGTACCGCTGAAGTCACACTGGGTGGGGTTGATACTGACCAGCTTTCTTCACGCACCATGGAAGCCCGTGATGTGCCGGGGTTGTATTTTATTGGTGAAGTTGTGGATGTTACCGGCTGGCTGGGCGGCTATAATTTTCAATGGGCCTGGAGTTCGGCTGCTGCCTGTGCAGACGCGTTGTAATTTTCTCTGTCCTCTGCCTGTGGCCGTAGATTATCCCCGCAGGGAAGCCGGCTGTACTCTGCGGACTGGCTGCCGGACACCACAAGGCAGATAAACCCCAAATCCGCAGCGCGGAAGTTTCAGCGTTGCAGAGGTGACTACCTGTCCTGATAAATTTCTGACTGGCTGACGATATTACCGGTGATTATTCCGGTTTCACTGCCGGTCAGTACAGGAAAACACTGGTTCTGAAACGGATACGCTGCAGACTCTGTTATTACCGGGAAGATAATATATAATATATTGATATTAAGCTGTTTTTTATAATCAGCGTCTCTTATCCCCCCGGGGCTGCTGACCCGACACAGACAGAAAATATCTGCCGGATTGTTTCGATAAATACGCAAGGCGCTGAGTCACCGTGCTGCGGATGACCAGCAGCTAAAGCCGGTTGTTAAAGGTATTATACGGAATCGCACAGCCTGTAAATCTCTGCATCTGCTTTTATTCGACAATAAGAAACCCTTATCATTTTTCTGAACAGTGACTGTCAGAAACCTGCGTTGTTTATCGGCTGACGGATGTAAGCGGTTTTTCAGTCATAACATCATCTGTCAGCCTTTCTGAGACTGTCTGAGTGTCAAGTGTCTGTTATTGCCTTATTACCTGTTAAATGATTTACTATTTTTGCTGTTTAGTTGTGATTTTTTTATAAAAAAATTTAAAAATTAACCATTTAAAACATAGTGTTATATTTAATTTCATAATCTGAAAGTGTTTTAATGCGGCTTTAATAATAAATTAATCAATAACAGACTTATTTATTTTAAATTAAAATATCAGTTTCGACTGAAAAATATAAACATTTGTTAAACCGCGAGTGATTCAGGCTATACTTTTTAATGAACTTATGAATCTCTGTTTTTACAGAAATATAAACAAATAATAAATGCATTGATTTTTTTTCGGGTTCTTAGTTAAATGAAAAGTTAAAATAGCGATTATCACTGACTGAATAATAATGCTGAGGAAAAGTATTATTGAACGGAAAGGGGCTGCGGAAAAAGCACCATTAAACGTCATTGTGTTATCTGAAAATCCGCGCAGGAGAGTGTTATCGGTCATTCCTTTACCAGAAGCAATCTGAAATTATTATTCTTTGTTATTTAAAGAATATTTAATATAAGGGGCACCAGAATACCCCGGCTTTTCAATTTTCCGACGATATCGTTGCCACTATTCCTGCCTGAGGGTGCTGTCTGTCAGGTGATCTTAAAATGTTACAGAGTGTATAAATAATTAAATATTATGAATCATATTTTAGTTACCGGTGCGACCGGCTTCCTGGGGGGCGCTGTTGTCGCTGACCTTTTAAAACAGAAAGAGAAAAGCCAGCTACTGTTACTGGTCAGAGCAGCATCCGCGGAACAGGGACTGGTCAGAATTAAAGAAAACTTAGCCAGGTTTTCTCTGGGAGAGTCAGTACTGAATACCCTGACCACGGCCAATATTTTACCGGGTGACTTAGCCTCTCCGCAGGAGTTTGCCGATGATCCGCGGCTGGACACGGTGACCCATGTGATGAACTGTGCCGCGGTGGCATCATTTGGTAAAAACCCTTATATCTGGAAGGTCAATGTCGAAGGGACGTTACAGTTTGCCAAACGCATGAGTGAGGTCGCAGGGCTGAAACGATTCTTACACGTTGGTACGGCCATGTCCTGTGCCCCTGAACCCAATATGGTGGTAACGGAAAATAAACTCGATACTGAACGTGACCAGCATATTGTCGAATATACGTGGAGCAAAGCCACCATTGAAAAAATGATGGCTGAGACACTGCCTGATTTACCGCTGATCATTGCCCGGCCATCCATCGTGGTTGGCCACTCTGAATATGGGTGTACACCTTCTTCCAGTATTTTCTGGGTATTCCGTATGGCTCTGATGCTGGGACGTTTCCCGTGTAACCTCAGCGATCGTATTGATGTTATTTCTGTCGATTACTGTGCCGAAGCGCTGGTGATGTTACTGCTGGCAGACAACCTGAATGACTCTATTTTCCATATTTCGGCCGGGTCTTCGAACAGTGTCAGTTTTGCCGAAATCGATCAGGCGATGGCAAGGGCATCAGGCGAAGAGGCTGTCGCTGAGCGTTACCGTAAAGCCACCTATAAGGAACTTTCAGCCAGCCGAAAAACATTCGCTTCGCTATTTGGTCCCTGTAATGAACGAATTGTATTGCGGGCGATGAATCTGTACGGGCATTTTTCTGAGCTGAATGTGGTATTTGATAATTCAAAAATTATTGATCTTGGTATGTCTCCGCCGAAAAAATTCACTGACTATCTGGACCGGTGCTATTTATCCACCCGCGGGTCAACGATTGCTGAATTAATGGAAGTTGATTTTAAATAATTGCTGAATATGGTGACCTGGCAGGCCGGGCATTGCGCCGGTCCCTGCCAATCTTCGTGAATCTCAGCACAGTATCAGTTCATTTGATAGCATTTTGATGTCGCCACGTTCTGATCAGCACCTGTCCCCGCCCCTTTCAGTACACAGATAATATAATGTTTACCTTTCTTTATTGTTACCATCGGGCCGTCAGTACCCGGTGAGGTAGTAATGACCGCAGCCCCCTGGTTCAGCATATGTTCCAGTGAATCATTTACTGCGGATAAACGGGTCGGATACTCAAGGGCATTGCCCGGCACTTTGGCGCCGGTTTCCGGCGGCCATTGGGCCGCGGCCGAAAATGCTGCACCGAGGGTCAGGTAGCCGAAAATCATGGTCGATAGCTTTTTCACCGCATTCTCCGGATGATCTGTTTTTTCTGTGGTCAGAAACAACTCAGGGCCGGCATCTTAGCCCGGCAGACAGCGACAGCGCTACCCTGAATTACCGGTAATTTTCCCCTGCCGGAGGAATGACAGCAGAAACCGGGATGTAATAGCAGCCGGAAAAGGTGTCCGGTAACGGCTGATCTGGCGGGCAGTTTTGCTGGCTGATAAAGACATCCTGCCCGGCACGGCGTGCTTCCGGGCGGAAGGGCATCACATTCTGATAGATACTGGCCTGCATATCGACGAACTGCTGCTGTGTGCCGGAAAAACGGAAACGCAGAAAGCTGCCAGCCCGGTCCTGCCTGAGCTCATGGTCCTGCAGGCTCTGCTTAAAGGTCAGGGTGAACCGGATTTTCCCGCTGCGCGGGTCGGGTTCGAAATCTTCGGCCACACAACTGTGCAGCAACCCTTTTTGCATACTCAGCACCTGCTGAATAATTTGCAACCGCTGTCGGCAGTGGTAATCAATATCTTCAAGTTCATTATGATCACAGTAATAGCTCAGGCCGGTTCCGTGGATAAATTCAGGCCCCTGTGTCACTATTTCCGGCTCAGGTACTGGCAGCAGGTCGTGGGTTGCTTTCCCAACCATCCCGCGGAAATGCCAGTCATGGGTGGCACGGTATTTGCCCGGAGCAATACCGAAATGGCGGGTAAAAGCCCGGGTAAAGGTTTGCTGTGAACTGAACCCCAGTAAATCACTGATTTCTACCGCCGGCATGGCGGTCATTTTCAGGATCAACGCCGCTTTATGCAGTTTCCGGTAACGGATATAAGAAGCCAGCTGAAATCCGGTATCTTCTCTGAACATACGTTGCAGATGCCACTTACTGTAACCGGCTTTTGCCGCAACATCGTCAATGGTCAGTTTGCCTTCCAGATGCTTCTCAATCCAGTCGACAAGATCCTGTGTAAAGCTATTCATCGGTGGCTCCTTTAATTACCGGAATAATATTAGCGGTAATCTGTACTAATAGCCATAATATAAAAATATTGAAATTTATATAAATTTGTGTGCAGAGAGATAAATATCTGCGGATTATTGGTCAGTCATAAAGTTATTTTAAGAATAAAACCGATAAAGACGGAATAACACCAGGCGGCTATAACGATACTCTGTCAGATAACTTACAAATCTCAGTCGTTCCTGACAAGAAAATAATCTCCACACGGGAAGCGTTAACGAATAATATTCTTCCTGCGGACCGTGTTAGCAGAGATAAAAATAAGTAGTTTTCGCATCATTAATCACTTTTTTGCTGCCATTATACCGTCCTGCCACATTACGGCCGCTGTTTCCCTCTGGTACTGTTATCGGCCAGGGCCGGAGGCCTCGGCCCCGCGACCACTCAGCCGGCCATACTTCACAACATATTTTGTACCAGCGACTGTAGTACTGCGTACAGCACCCCCGAAAAAAGAGACAGACTGATTGCCCGCGGTACTCTGACACCGGCCTTTTTCCATTGGCGGAACCACATAATCAGACCCCAGCAAACTGCAAAGAAAATTGTACTGAAAATAAAGCTAAAGACAGTGCCGTTCATTTTTTTCCCGTAATTTTTCTGACAACAGCCATCTATATTACATGATTTCGGGTGACTGTTATCGGGCGATTTTATAAATAAAAACCTGCAAGCCCGGCTATTATTAGTTGCAGCCTTTTGCCGGTTGTTTCAGTGACAGCGCTGGTTTAAGGTAATAAAGCGCTGATCATAGATAAGATAACTGCTGGCAGCCCCGGCCAGCTGCTTGTTTTGCAGTTGTTCTCCGGGCAGCAGATACCAGGCAAGTTCCTGTTGCTCTTTGCTCTGACAGCGGGGTCTGATAATAAGCTTAAAATAAGTATTTCCATTATTGATGAGCCTGCCATTATCCGGCTGCCACTGATAGCTGAAATGTATTTTTCGCGGACGGACAATAAGCAATGTGTCAAGAACCACTGCCGGTTGCATACTGATCTGGCCGCCACCGCGGTAGGGAACCGACAGGTCACGGGTTGCTATCTCTTCAATGGAAATACGATAGTAACGTTCTTTCGTATCTGCAGGGCCGCGATAATAGAACTTAAAATTGTCACTCTCTGCTGGCTGCAGGATCATGGTTTTTGGTGAAAACAGCAATTGCCCGTCAGTCGCAGGCAGACGCTGCTCATGCTCGGCCGGCCGGCGGACAGGATACAGCGTTACCTGATAGATACGGGCACTGCGGTTATTATTCCGCACCTGTCGGGCAATAAAATTACGTTCAGCCGGGAGAGCCAGGGTCAGATTTCCTGATTCTATGCCGGCGACGCGGACCGGCAGTAACAGGATGAAGCCTGTTATCAGGATCAGCAGCCGTTTAAGGTAAGTTTTTCCATGTCGCTTTAACATGAATTTCTCCGGAGGCACTGACATCGCCATACCAGTGTTGCTGGTTAAGGGTGCGCAGCGAACGGGGATCGTCCATCTGCAGAGAAAAAATCAGCCGGGTCACATTGATCATGCCCTGATTACCGTAGCCGTCATTCCACGGTCGTTGCTGCCACAGAGCATCGGTAATGTCATACCACTTACCATCACAGCCTGCGGCTAAACGCAGTGGTGAGCCATTACGCGAAGTCATACTCAGCCAGCCAGGGAAAGGCACTTGCAGGGTGCCGTCGGCAGAACTGAACAGGCAATAGCTGTTACCTGCCAGGGTCACCTGCGGGCCGGTCACCTTGACAGTGACTTTATCGGCGGCTGTTTTGCCGCTGGCAGTGATAATATAACCAAACTCCAGCGCTGGCTGGCCCGCCCCTGCCTGTCCTGTTTTTTCCGGCCTGGCTGAATAATCATCGGCGGTAATACTGACACTGAGATCAGCCGGCTTGATCTGCAAAGTCGTTAACGCCGGAAACTCATACCAGCCGGACTCCGGGGTCCGTGTATTCAGCAGATAGAAACTGATTAATTTACGTGAATCGTTGTCACTCAGTCCCAGGCTGACCAGTTTTTTAAAAAAACGATTACTGAAGAAGATATATATCGCATCAGCGCTCTTCATTTGATCAAAGGTATAGTAATTTGCCGTCCCTCTGATGGCCTGCCAGCTACGGCCATTAAGGCTGAAACGCAGATCATTTGCTTTCAGGGCCGCGGCCAGTGCCGGCTGAGTAACTGCAGGGAAAATATGGATTGACGAATTTGACAGCCCGGAGGTCTGCAGGCGATAGGTTGCCATCTTACAACTGAGACCGTCATCGCCGCCGACTGACTGTAATTTACAGTCACTCTGGCCGGTGCCCGGTACCGGGACGCCCTCGCTGGTGATGAAAACTTCAGATAACGCACTTGAGTGAATAAAACGGATATGGGCGGCCTTTATCTGAGTAACTCTGGTCTGATACCAGCTACCGGAGGCCTGGCCAGTGCAGCGTTCTCCTGCCGCAGCATTGTAAGGGATGGTCGTTTCGCAGGTATTTACCTGCAGGGTTAACTGACCGCCGATAGGCATTTGCTGTAAATACTGATACACACTGTCTGACAGCAGACCGTGCATCCACTTACTGCCGCCGGGCGGAACCACGACACCATAAAATCCGGCAGCATCAGTGGCCTGTGGCGGGATCATCCCTGAGGTGATGTCACAGCCTTTATACCAGTTAATGCAGCGTAAGCCGGTCAGCGGGTGAGAAAAAGGGATATTTTCCAGCCACATATCAAAATAGCGGCCGCCGCGCAGCAGGGTATTACGGCCATTATCCATATAACCGAGGCTTTGCTGTTTAATGACCCCTGACCCCGTATATTTATTACTGGTCCAGTGATTACTGCCGGTCAGCCGGGGATCAATCGCCCCGCCGGGGGTCACAAAATAGGTATTGTTGATACTGTTCTCGACAAACACGAACTTCATCGGCGGCTGATCCGGCCAGGTATTTTTTTGTAATACCGGATAACTGTTTATGCTGTACAGCAGCAGAACTGTTGCCAGCATCCGGTTTATCACAACCCGTCTCAGATAATCATCAGGGTGATTCATTGGCAGACTCCTTACTGCGGCAGGTAATATCACCAATCCATACGGCACCACGGGCACCCTGCAGGTCAGGGACGAACTGGCAGGGAGGGCTGGCGGTATCAAGGCGAATCAGGGGATTTTTTTTATCGATATCCATAGAAAATTCGCCGCGGGAATCGGTAAAGCTGCGCTGTGTTCCGCTGCGTAACAGGCTATTGGCCAGTGGTTGCCCATCCTGTCGGTACAGGCGGCCAAACACTGTGATCCGTAATTCTGTTTGTGGCTCAATAACGGCGACATTGCCAGGATATAACGTCAGGCTCTGTTTGCGGTTGCGGGTAATTTTGTAGCTATCGGCCGACTGACTATTATTACGGATTTCGATATCGTAACGACCATAGGCGGGCAGGGGTAAATAATTTGCCCCGTCCTGCAGGTCATAGGCTCTGCCGTTAATGCTGGCACTGAGTTGTGAATTGTCCTGCAGTTCGGTATGGACAATGATACCGGCAGTATCGTCGTTATTACTGCTGGCTGCCAGATGGCGTCCCTGCCAGCCAAGGCTGCCATAGGCTGTCAGGCTGGAGTTAATATTACCTTCTGCACTACTGTTAACCGCCAGAGTACCGCCGGAATAGCGGCTGTCAAAACGGGTATAAGCCCCGCCGCTCAGCCGGTTATCGCCACGCGGATCACCGGAAATCACGGTGGCCATATTGGCGCCAACGGAACGGAAAAAACCGCTGTCAAATTGCTGGCGGGCTTCCAGATTTGCCAGGGTATATCCCCGCTGGTGTGTCAGGCCGAGGCTGAACAGCTGGCCAAACTGCAGTGAAAAATCGATGGCAATATATTTATTACTGCCGCCAGGGCTGTCACCGTTATTGTAACGCTGCAGACCCAGCCGGACACCCAGGGTTCCCTGAGTGCCGCTGAAAATGGTCTGGTAATAATCTGCGGTGTAATAACGGCTGTTATTCAGCCGGTCACTGTTGTAACTGGCACTGAGCGTACCGGCAGGAAGGGGTAACATACTCATATTCAGGCTACTGCCAATGGCGCTGTTATGGGCATCGCTCCGCTGCAGGCGAGAGCCAATACGGGTAATTTCATGGTTTAGCCATACTGAGCTGAAGCCTCCCGGCAGGGAGGCACTCATGCTGCTCAGGGAACTTCGGGACTGATCATTGGCCAGCATCAGCTGATGATTAATTGCCAGGCTGCCGGTGACCGGCAGCGAAACGCGGCTTTCGCCGATCAGGTTATTATCGTAGCTGTAACCGGTGGCCGCCCAGCTTAAAAGATTCAGCGATCCTGATCCTGATGATCCGATCAGCCAGCGCTGTTTTTCGGCGGAGGATCGCCGGGTATTCACCGGCCGGCGATCAGCCCGCAGCGCTCCGCCCCACAGTTGCCAGGCCAGTGGCTGGCCCGGAACAGTATCACGGCTGAATAACTTATTTACCCGTTCGGTATGTTTGCTGACCTGCTTTCCGTTGACCTGCACGATAATTTCAACATCGTACAACCCGTAGGGGAACTGGCGGGTATCAATCTCATGATTGCCCATGGAAAAGTTTTGTACGCTAATCAACCGGCCCTGGCGGGAAATATAGACCTCCCCGGCCGCAGGCAGAAAAACGATTACCGGGGTTACCGACTGGGTATTATCAAAGACGGTGGAGCGGGCCTGGTTACCCCATGACAGGCCATAGATTTTACCGGCAGACAGGGCGGTCACCGGGCCGATAGACTGCAGGTTCCAGCTGTCGAGCATTCCGGCGGCAAAACGGTAGCCGGAGAAATCCCGTTCATACAGGGCTTTATACAGGGAAGTAGTACGACTACCGTTTGCCATGCCATACATTGATCCCTCGAGTAGCATATGATGTTCGCCGAGGGCGGTGGCATTATTAAATGACAGATATCCGGAACCGCTGTTTTGTCCGCGTCTGACCTGATTATGGTACATCCCCAAGTTGTACTTCAGGCTGCTGCTGAGTCGGTTGACGCCGGAAGCTCCGATATCCTCGCTTCTCTGGCGCAGTAATGTGCCCAGCGCGGTACGGCTGACCACCAGTTGCAGAATCAACTGCTGCAGATCGAGATTCAGGCTGGCATCTGCTGAGAGCCTGAGCTGTAACTGCGGGTTAAAGGGGGTATCTTTCAGGGTGGTCAGTTGCTGGCGCACGGACTGGCTGGCGCCGGCATTGCCTTGCGGTTCTTCGAGCTGTACAAAACGTACAATTATCTGCTGTCCCTGTAAACGGACAGCAGCAAATCCTATCTTCTGGTCATCCCCGCGGCCGGAGGCTCCCTGCAGATGAAGAGATAACGGAATATTCATACCTTCCTGTAATGCCCGCGCAAAGGCTCGCGGAATAAGAATACCTGCGACCTGTGGAAGGGCCTGATCTGCCATACAGAGTGAGGGCAGTAGCACCAGTATCAGCCCGGCCGGGTACAGTAACCGTAACCATACCGGAAACCGCAGTGCTGCCAGCAGTCGGGGCATCTCTGTTTTACCGGCAGTTTATTTGACAGCCACAAAAGTAGCGGCCTGCCACAGACCAATATGGCCTTGTCTGATGGCCACATTGACACGACTGAATGCACGGTTTTTGCCCGGCAGCAGATAGTAATTTTCCCGGCATTCCTTGCCGTCGGTGGCACTGCGACAGGGGCCATAGGCAACGACCCGCAGTGTTGCGTTGCCGGTATTGAACAGAGTGCTGTTACGGTACTGCCAGGCGTAGCGGACCTGACGTGGTGCGACCACCAGCAGGGTACCTATTTGTGCCGAAGAGGTGGCGATCGCTTCGCGGGCGGTATTTTCGGCCGGTATACGGCTCAGGGACTGGTCCCGCCAGTCTATCCGGTAATAACGTTCCTGATTATCTGCCGGTCCCTGGTAATAGAAGCGGACGATTTCTTTACTGTGAGCCGGCAGTAAAAGGCTGGCGGGGGTCATTAATACTTCCCGGCGGCTATTTCCGGTCGTAATGATTTTTCCGTCCGCCAGCGGTGATGATAGTTTTTTTATTCGCAGAGTGATTAAACGGCCATTATCGGTAGGGTTAGCAATTTCTTTACCCATGGTATTTTGATCACTGTAAATAAAGGACGTAATATCGCCGACATCTAATGCGTAGCTGCGTGAAAATATCACAGAAAATAATCCGCAGAATAAAATAAGGTATTTCATCACCGCTCCTTATATACCGGGTCAGGATAAATCAGCTGGTCCAGACAGCATTAAATTGCACACTGATATCTCCGCTCCAAATCCCTTCCGGCAATGCACTGTAATCGGTCACGGCAGTACTGCCATCGGTGGTTGCACCGATAATAGAAAAAGTGAACTGGTCCTGGGACATAGTACGGTTATTCAGATTAAAGCTGCCGGATAAAGCACTCAGGTTGCCCCCTGAAATACCCCTGGCCGTATCGGTCATCACGGTATCGCTGGTTTTTGTTACCGGCTGGCCGTGGTAAGTAACCCCGACCTGTAATGTGGACCCTGAATTATCTGCACGGATAAGAGTATCGCTTAATACCCGTGAGGTCAGCCGGAACGCTGTTGAGGTGCTGTCACCGTAAATGGTGATATCAAATAATCCCTTCTGGGTATTAAAGCCTTTCAGGCCTTCTGCATACTGAAAAGTCAGTGATCCCAGAGGAGTCACCACCAGTTTACTGGTGGTGTCTTTTCTGGCCGTCGCAGACCAGGTGGCAACCGCGTTGGCGGTGGACTCTGCAGCCAGAGAAATGACGGGAATAACTACCGCCGTCACTAATATCCCGCTAAGTATTATACGTTTCATATCACATCCCTGATAGTCGATGTTCTTTGGGTGATAAACGATCTATTGCTGTGCAATCCGGCTGTATATCTTTCTTCCATAAAAGAAATAATTATTTATCTTAATAAGATAAATAATCAGCCTGTCACTGGTATGGCTAATGATCGGACTATAGCATCCGGTTATCACTATAAATAGTGAATTAAATTTAATTGGCATGGTTTTTATTTATTTTATATTTTATTTATTATTATTTATGAGGGCAGTTTTTGTCTGGACGGAAGCGTAGCAATTATATTTTTGCTATTTCATCCGGATATGGTTATTTATAACAAATTAGCGTGGTTATTTTATTCATTAAGCTTTTCGTCGACAGGCAACCTACACCCGGTGACGGCTTAATAAGCAGAGGATAAAAAAAACGCCGGGCTTAGCCCGGCGTGAATAAGACAAACGGCTTACTGTGCCGGAGTCTGTGTTTCGGATTTTTTCTTATTCCGGCGCTGCAGTTTTTTTATCAGCAGCATGGCTTCCGCTTTACTGGCGACCGCCGGGGTTGAACCACGCAGTGGTTTACGGGCAGTTTCACGTAACGTGAACACCGTAATCAGGCCAATAACGCCGGCAGCCATCAGGTAATAGGCCGGAACCATCAGGTTATGGGTCTTATCTACCAGCCATGCGGTCAGTAGCGGGGTAGTTCCGCCGAACAGAGATACGGAAACATTAAAACCGATGGCCAGTGCGCTGTAACGAATATCGGTGGTAAACAGTGCCGGCAGGGTCGCGGGCATGGTCCCGCTGAAGCAGGTATGTACCACACCCAGAATAATCAGTCCGGCAAAGACTCCCCACATATTTCCTGAACCAATCAGCATCAGGCAGGGAACCGACAGCACGATCAGGCCAATCGCTCCTCCGGCAATCACCGGACGACGTCCGACACTGTCCGTACGGTGGCCCCAGAACAGTGTCAGCGGCATCATGACAAACATGACCACCATCACCAGTAACAGGCTGCTCAGTTCACTCAGGCCGAGGATACCGGTCAGGTAACTTGGCATATAGGATGTCAGCATATAGTTGGAGACATTAAACAGTAATACCAGGCCGATACATTTCAGCATCTGGGCACGGTATTTGGTCAGCATCTGCCATAAATTCAGGCGGGGTTTACTGTGTTCCAGGGCCTCCTGTTTTTCCATATGCTGCTGGAATGCCGGGGTTTCTTCCAGTTTCAGACGTACATATAAGCCGAACAGTCCCAGCGGGGCGGCAATAAAGAACGGAATTCTCCAGCCCCAGTCGAGCATTGCCCGGGCAGGCATCACAGAAGTGAGGGCGGTGACCAGTCCGGCGCCCAGCAAATAGCCACCGAGGGTCCCGAACTCCAGAAAACTGCCCATAAACCCGCGGCGATTATCGGTCGAATATTCCGCGATAAAGGTTGCGGCACCGCCGTATTCCCCCCCGGTAGAGAACCCCTGCAGCAGACGTGCGGCCAGCAGCAGGATCGGTGCCATAATACCGATACTGCTATAGGAAGGGATCAGACCGATACAGAAAGTACCCACCGCCATCATTATCATCGTAATGGCGAGGATCTTTTGTCGTCCATAGCGGTCACCCAGTGGTCCGAAAAACAGACCACCCAGCGGCCGGACCAGGAAAGCGGCGGCGAAAGTCCCGAACGTGGCAATTAACTGTGCCGTTGCACTGGCATCGGCAAAGAACACTTTACCGATGGTCACGGCCAGATAACTGAAGACACCAAAATCGAACCATTCCATGGCATTCCCTAAAGCGGCCGCGCCCACCGCCCGTTTCAGCATATCGTTATCGACGATAGTAATATCATCAACGGTCAGCTCTTTTTGTTTTTTGTTCCAGAAATGTTTTTTCTGTTTTTCGCTAGCGTGACTGGTGCTTGTCATAAGTCCTCATAACATAATCAATGAGAGCGCCTTATAGCTTTCGTTGCCATAAACAGAACAGAAAATACAGAAGGGGGAAAGAAAGCTATAAGAAGCCAGAAGAATAAGGCCAAATATTATCAATACAAATTGATATATAGCTACCTTAGTATAAAACTGTGATCAGTTTCAAGTTTCAGGGGGAAATAGCGACATTAAGTCTATATAACAGTTATATATTCCGAATTACATAAAATAAAAGGATGATATAACTATAGAAATGCCATTGAGATAGCAGGGGAAATATCCTGAAGAATATGCTGTTATATTACCGGATTCTGTGCCGGTAGCGGGGTAAATCTGTTTGTTTTGTCCTGCCGGGGCGCTTATTCCACAGGCCGGATAGTCGTTGCCGGCCTGCAGAGGAATCAGGAGGTGCTGCGTATAAACATAAATAATTATAATGTTTTTTGCTGGTAGTGTTTCCAGGCATCACGAAACAGGCTGTCCAAATCCTGTGCCCAGCGGGCTTGTCCGGCGCTGTCGGCAATCAAATCCTGACGTAACTCAATTTCGACCGCAGGCAGTGCATTTTTTTCTGCATGCTGTGGCAGTGCATAGTCAGTGGCATCGGACACGGCATAGGGCTGATTATCACCGACGACCCACTGATCTCTGGCTGCTAACTGCGCCAGTAATGCGTGCGGATACGCTTTCAGGCGGTTATAGAGCACACCAATATGCCAGGGGCGGGGGACACCAAGATAAACCGGAGTAAAACTGTGCATTGCCAGAATACAGGTCATCTGCCCGCGCAACCGGCGCTGTTCAAGGATCTGGCGGATCTGATCGTGGTAGGGGGTGAAGATCTCCCGGCGGCGGGACTCTTTCTGTTGAGGGGAGATCCCCTGATTGCCGGGGATTACCGTGTCTTCCGACAGTTGCGGGATGGAGCTTTCCATGCCAGGGGTACGATTGCAGTCAATCACCAGTCGTGAATAGGTCTGGGATACCAGGGTTGCATCCAGTGATTGACTGAGCAACTGCGATACTGCCAGCGCACCAATATCCCAGCCAATATGACGACTGATATCTGCGTCGGTTAACCCCAGATCACCCAGTCGCCGTGGGATCCTTTTTCCTGCATGGTCGCACAAAATCAAAAAAGGGGATTTTCCGTCGGGATTACTGACGGTAAACGCAGCAGGTTCATCTGCGTAAAGCAGGGGTTCAGACAAGGTCATGCTCCTTTATAAGCCTGTGGGGTGATGGTGACTGTGCAGGTCTCAGCGATAACTGTTGATCCAGCCCAGTCCAGCGATAGTACCGGCAGATGGCCGGTATTCACAGCCAATCCGGCCGTGGTAATTCAGTGAACGTAATTGTGAAAATAGCGCCGGCCAGTCGATATCTCCGCTGCCCGGTTCACCGCGTAATGGTGTGTCAGCCACCTGAATATGACGGATCCACGGCCAGAACTCTGCCAGCCGCCCGCTGACATCACCTTCTGTGCGCTGGCAGTGATAGATATCAAATAACAGCCGCAGGTTTCCGGTATTTACCTGCTGAATGACCGCCAGGCTTTCGGCCTGGGTCTGTAAAAAATAGGCTGGAATATCATAGTGATTAATCGCTTCCAGCAGCAGGGTAATATCATGGCTGGCGGCCAGCCCCGCTGCCATCTGTAAATTTTCACACAGGGTATCGAAAGCCTGCTGATGCGTCACCCCGGCCGGTAACACTCCGGCCTGAACGTGGATCATCGGGCAGGATAAAGCACTGGCATAGTTGATTGCCCGGATAATGTCGCGGCGAAAAGCGTTGGTGCGCTGTGGATGGCAGGCCTGCCCGGCCGAAGACAAACTGCCTGCCGGGCCGACCGGAGTATTGATCAGTTGCAGTTGCAAACCCTGCTGGCTCAGCCAGCGGCGCTGATCGGCGGCCGGGAAATCATAGGGAGCAGCATATTCGACGGCCGTGAACCCGGCCTGTGCGGCGGCGGCAAAACGCTGTCCGAAGGGAAGTTCAGTAAATAACCACTTCAGATTGGCACAAAAACGCAGCGCTGCCTGCATAACCCGTTCCTTGTCTGATGGCCGGATGGCGGTGATGTTATTGAGTTTTTATCAGTGTGCCGCCGGAAGAAAATTTATGCCAGCCCTGTGAAGGTCAGGAGGATAATATTAACCGGCTTAACTGCGCGATAACCTCTGTCACCGGCAGACGCTGTCCGTGAACAGATTCGCGGGTAAAAACCGTCACCAGGCTGTCATCATCTTCTGCCTGTAAAATGACCTGTGCGCCCTGGCGTAACGCATTTTTACGGCAGACCGGCAAACGGAAAGGGGAGCAGTCATTAATAATACTCAGCTGTGGAAAATGCTGGCGCAGTGTACGGCCAAGGATCAGCGCCGGGCCGCGGGTCTGTGCCTGTGCAGCGAGGATCACTACATCCGCCTGCGGACTCAGCATATCGTATCCCTGTAACCCGGCCAGCAACTGCATCAGATTATCGAACATCAGTGTAAAGCCGCAGGCCGCAAGCGGGTGACCGGTGATCCGGCTTGCATTTTCGTCGTAGCAACCGCCCCGGCTGAGTAACGAATGTTCCTCTGCGAGGTTACTGTGCCATTCAAAGACCAGTGTATTGTAATGGTTGGCTGAGAACAGCCCGTGGTCATGGAGATACGGAATTCCCAGCTGCTGCAATGCCTGGCACAGCTGCCTGAATTGCTGGCGGCTATGTTCAGAAATAAATCCGCTGGCGCAGGGTGCCTGCTGATTAAGACGACTCAGCAGTGGATCGTTATCGTGGTTTTGCAGTAAACGTATCGGGTTTTCTTCTGACCAGCGTTGTTGCTGTGGGGTCAGTAAATAGCGTAACGGCTGATACCACTGGCGGAGCCTGGCGCAGTAATCACTGAATTCGCTGCCGGTGCCCGGGGTATTTATCCGCAGCTCTGTGTGGTTATCCAGCCCTAAGCTCCTGAACAGTGTCTGTTGCAGCTGTAGCTGTTCGAGCACCATAGTGATCCCCTGGTAACCGAAAGCTTCGACACCCAACTGGTGATACTGGCGCAGGGTATGTGGCTGTTCCTCACCGTGGCGGAAGGCCGCCCCCAGATACCAGAGTCTGCTGGCATGCTGAAGCTGCCGGTGGCGTGATACCAGTTGCAGACAGCTGTCAGTACCATCACGGTGTAACCGGCTGCGGTGAGTCACCGGACAGTCATTATGCTGCAGGGAAAAAGGAACTGAAGTGCCCTGTTCCAGCAATGACAGACGAATTTCCTGATAGCAGTAGCGTTCAAGCAGTGTCTTCACCTGGTTTTCCAGCCTGCTCCACATCACCACCGGATTGGTAAAACGTTTTCTGGGTCTGCCTGACTGACGGGGACGTAAACGACGCTGCAGGGTGTGCTCCAAAGGCCGGCTGTAACCGGCAGTAGCCAGCAGGCAATTCTGCTCCAGCGCATAGCGAATATTCTGCACGATTGCCGGACTGTCCGGGGTTTCACAAAACAGCAGGTAATGGCGGCGGCGTTGCTCTGCGTCAGGCCCCAGATTCAGGTATTCGTTGTGCGGGATAATCCTCTGCGGCGGGTCCTCAGCCAGACTACGACAGGGAGCGGCCAGCCGCGGCTGTTCGATATATTTCTTCACCAGCAGAAAATAGCTGCTGCTCTCCAGCGGACAGCTGTCATAACGGCTTTCCCACAGTGCGCCACGTCGCTGATATTTGTGATTATAAAAAGGCACATAACTGCGGCCCAGTTGTTGCATAAAGCGTCCCAGTTGTTGTTTGTCAGCGGCACTCAGCAGCAGCAATACCTGATCGGCGTTCAGAGAATAGCCATGTAAGTTAACATCATATTCCTGTAGCGCTTTATCGAGACAGGTCAGACAGTACTGATAGTCGGCCGGTTCGAGAAACAGTGGCTGTGAGTTATGCCCCCGCAGGCGCACCAAATGGGGAAGGCCCTGAATAAACAGGCGATTCTTTCTTGGCATGACATCCTTTCCACGAAAAAAGCCTGCCGTGATCGCTGGCGGCCACGGCAGGCAGCAGCTGACCGGTTAAGGTCTGTCGCTATTGGGGGTTGATTTTTGCCAGTGCTGCTGGCGGGCGGCAATCATTGTCATCAGCCCGGCATTATCCGTCTCTGATTGCTGCTGACTCTGTAAGTCCCACAGCCGGATGTGTCCGTCATGATTCAGCGTAATTATTATCCGGCACTGGCTGTTCAGGGCATTCTGATGCTGGCGTTTCAGCCGGGCCCCGCTGCTGTCGGTCAGTACCCTGAGGGTCGTGAAACGGCGTCTGAGCTGTTCTGCCAGTAATAATGCACTGATACCGCCATCGGATAACTCAGAAGTCACGACAATATCGGGAACATGGCGGTGATCTGTGACGGTACGGTTGGTGGCTGCCAGTAGCAGCAACAGCCGTTCAATCCCGATAGCGAAACCGCAGCACGGCAGAGGTTTCCCGCTGAACAGTTCGGCTAATCCGTCGTAGCGTCCGCCTCCACACACAGTGCCCTGGGCCCCGAGATCATCGGTGATCCATTCGAAGACGGTGTGGGAATAATAGTCCAGCCCGCGCACCAGCCGCGGATTTATCCGGTAAGCGATCTCTGCCTTATCCAGTAATTCACACAGGGTGGCGAAATGCTGCTGTGAGTCCTGTTGCAGAAAATCCGTAAGCCGCGGGGCCTGCTCAATGAGAGTCTGCAACCGGGGATTTTTACTGTCGAGTATCCGCAGCGGATTGATGGCAAGACGCATTTTACTGTCTTCATCCAGCAGTTGCTGGTGGTGGCTGAACCAGTTAACCAGTGCCTGACGATGGAGTTGTCTTTCGCTGCTGTTACCTAATGAATTTATTTCGAGACGAACATGATTTTCCAGACCCAGACCGGTAAACAGATCCCTGACCATAAAAATCAGTTCAGCATCAATATCGGCACCCGGCATACCGAAGGCTTCGGCCCCGAACTGGGTAAACTGGCGCAGACGGCCTTTTTGCGGGCGTTCATAGCGGAACATCGGGCCCTGATACCACAGGCGCTGGGTTTTGTGATAACACATATTATTTTCCAGCACTGCCCGCAGACAGCCACTGGTGCCTTCCGGCCGCAGGGTAATATTTTCCCCGCTTTTGTCGCGAAAGTTATACATCTCTTTCGACACAATATCCGTGGACACGCCGACCGCCCGTTCAAACAGGGATACGGGTTCCAGTAACGGCAGGCGCATTTCCTGGTAGCCATAGCGGTGGGCCATCTGGCGGAATCTGGCTTCCAGCCATTGCCACTGAGGGGTTTCATCCGGCAGAACATCACGCATGCCGCGAACAGATTTTATATCATTCATAAGCGTTCCTTGTGATCAGGAAAAAGACCGGCGGGCATAAACAGGTGCCGGGGCTGTTTTTTCCGACGTGAAGTGTAAAGCAGGTAAAGAGGCAGAGTGGCCATCTGAATCAATATTCCGCATACCAGCGTGTCAGACTGACCGGAAATAATTGCCAGGCTGATAAACAGCAATGCTGTCAGGGACAGCAGCAAATAAGCTGATCGCTGTCTGCAGGGAGAGCCTGATGTCATCATCATCACCGGCAAAGAGAGTGCCGCGAAGGCATACGGGAACAGTGACGCTGACACCGCCAGGCCGATCACGGTGCGGAACTGTGCCTGCAGATTCGCCGATAATGTCATCAGCAACACCCCGGACATCAGCAGAGAGGTGACTAACAGTGCGACCCAGGGCACACCATAGCGGTTGGTTTTAGCAAAAACGGCCGGGAACAATCCAGCTCCGGCGGCAGCTCTGGGGACTTCTGTTTGCAGTATTTGCCAGCCCGGAATAGCACCGATACAGGCAATAACCACCAGTAACGCAATAATATGGGCCGCGGCCGGTCCCCACAGCAGCTGTGCGCTATCAGTAAACGGCGAAGAGGACAGCACTAACTGGTTATGGGGTAACAGCCCCATAATGGCATTGGTGGAAAAGAGATAGCACACCAGAGCTATGCTGATCCCGCCGAGGGTCGCAAGGGGAATGGTGCGGCGCGGGTGACGTACCTGGCCTGCCGAAACTGACGCTGATTCCATTCCCAGAAAACCCCACATAGAGAGGGTGGCTGCATGAAAAATAGCCTGTGGCATCGGCTTACCACTGACATTACCGGCGGCAAGGTAGTTCTGCGGACTAAAGTGCAGCCAGCCGGCGATACTGACTGACAGGATCACCAGCAGCATACAACCGCCGGTGATAATCTGGGCTCTGCCGACCTGGCGTACGCCAAACAGCCCGAAAATTACCGACAGCCAGAGCAGAACCATACAGCCGGTAAACACGCCGCCGGGGGTCGTCAGCCCCGGCAGCAGTCCGGAGAGGTAACTGATACTGGCCAGCAATAGTGCGCAGTTCCCTATCCAGGTGGATAACCAGTAAAACAGGGTCATTTGCAAGCCGGTAAACGGGCCGAAGTACTGGCTGATATTGGCAATAATGCCGCCATTTTGCGGGCAGAGATCGTTAATTTTATTAAAAATAAGGGCCAGAGCCAGTACGCCGGGAAAAAGCAGCAGCCAGCCCCAGACTGACACGGATCCGATACCGGCCAGGGTTGCCGGTAGCATAAACACACCACTGCCCATCATATTTGAGGCCGTCATAATGGTCAGTGTCAGCAGCCCCATTTTAGGGGCAGTATTATCTCTGGAGGTCATCATGATGTTGCCCCGTAAAAGAGAGATATTGCCGGAGAGTTGATCTGACCCGTATAGAGCAGGGCGGGCCACGTGATACTCTGCACCAGCTGTTATACGCCGCCGGGCGTGATTGGCGTCAGTACCGGCGACGTATCGGACAGGACAGTGGTGATTACCACTGTCCTTTTTTATGCCGCTTTATGGGCATAGTCGGCGATAACATCGTCGATCAGGGCATCAATTTTACTGCTGTCCAGATGATGTGCGGTGGTGATCAGATGGGCGATATCGCCGGACGTTGCCAGGCAATGTTTCTGCCAGACGGCTTCGGACGGGCAGGGGAACACTACCGTGATCGAGTTACGGTTACGCCACGCAGGAATACCTGCCTGCTGAAAACGATCCACTGCATATTGTGCCAGTGTCAGGCTGCGTTCGATGCGGCGCTGCCAGTCAGCTTCTGAATGGCTGCGGATAGCTTCCCACATCATCAGCGGAGTATGTCCGTTACGTGAGCCGGTAATGGTTTTATCGTGGGCCGAAATATAGTCAATTTCTACGGAAATACGGTCGGTATTTTTCTTTTTCGCGACGACAATCCCACAGGGCATCGGGGAACCGATCATTTTATGGCCGGAAACCCCGATAGAATCGATGCCGTCAGCAAAACTGAAAGGTTGTGCATCACTGACAAAGGGCAGGATCATTCCGCTCAGGGCTGCATCTGCATGCAGGTAATATTCGTCACGGGGGATCCCCAGCGCTTTGACCCGCTGTTGTATCAGTGCAATATCATCAATTGCACCGCGCACGGTGGTCCCGATATTGGCAAAAATAATCGGATGGCGCTCATTATCACGGCTGATTTTGTGTATTAAATCATCATAGTCTATTTCACCATTCGCCTGAGACTCGACGACGCAGGATTTAATCCTCAGCAGTTTGACAATTTTAGCCACAGAATAATGGGTATCTTTGGAATAATAGAGCGTCCCTTCAGGGAACAGCTCACGCCCTAAATAACAGCCAAACATATTGCCCTCAGTACCGCCGTTAGTCACATATCCCCAGCTTTCTTCAAACGGAATCCGGAACAGATGAGCAAAGTATTCCATAACCTCTTTTTCGAAAGAAAAGGAGTTCAGTAAATAGTTACAATATTCCGCCCAGTCACCGCAGTTATTAATAGAAAAGCGCATAAAACGTTCCAGGATCGTATAATCAAAATCAGCAGATTCCGGATAACCAATATTGAAGTACTGATTCTTAACACAATAAGACCAGAACTCATCAAGTTTATTTTGATCGGTAATTGATAATGTCATGATAGGACTCCTCTGGTGAAAAAATAGAAAGTATGTTTATTTTTCGAGATAAAGAATTTTCTGGCCTTGTTTATTTCGTCCGGCAGCGACAAATGAATATAACGGGATAGTGATTATCATCATCACCACACCCCAGAACATTGAGTCAGTACCGGCGCCCAGCAGGGCAAAAATACTGTAAATAATGCCAATCAGTGTCAGTACGCTGTAGAACATAAAGGTTCTTCCGCGGTTGATCTTTTTGGATATCATGATGATTGGCAGAGAAATCAGTGCATACATATAAGGCAGTAATGAAGCAAAGACCGCCATCAGGATCACTACCTGGAACTGGCGGGCCAGATCAGGTGAAGCCGTCAGCATCAGGACCAAACTCATCAGCACCCCGGTAAAGATCAGGCTTTTCATCGGGACATCCTGTTTATTGGTATCCGAGAAGAATTTCGGAAACAGTCCCTGCTGTGCACCGGCCCGCGGACCTTCTGACTGCAGTATTAACCAGCCTGAAATAGAGCCGAAGCAGGCAATAATGCTCATTGCAGAAGCGATATTCCCTGCCATATCGCCAAACATATAACGTGCGGCATCAGCAAACGGGGCGGCGGACTTAATTAAGACCTCATGGGGGACCAGGCCCATAATCACGCTGCAACTACCGACATAACATACAGAAGCTATCAGCAGGCCGTAGACGGTAGCCCTGGGCACGGTTTTTTCCGGATTATCGACTTGTCCGCTGGACACCACCGCCGACTCGACTCCCAGAAAACCCCATAAGGCAATCGAGGCGGCAGAAATAATCGCCGAACTGTCACTTTTTCCGGTGCCGTTATACACCTGGCTGAACATATGTGGATCAAACCAGAACCAGCCGACGACACCGACCCCCAGTACCACGACCAGCATACAGCTGGCGGTGAATGACTGGGCGCGGCCTGCGACCCTGGCCCCGAAACTTGCCAGAACCACAAAGGCCCACAGGATAACGATGGCGGTAATACAGCCATAGACCGGGTTCCGCAGTTGCGGGAAAAAATAACTCAGGTAGCCTACTCCGGCGACCAGTAAGGCGACATTCCCGACCCATGCACTTATCCAGTAGCACAGGGTGGTCTGAAAGCCGATAAATGGGCCGAATGCATCACTGGCATAGGCGACGATACCGCCATTCCGCGGAGTCAGCAGACTGGTCTTGGCAAATACCAGTGCCAGGGCAATTACCCCGATAATCGTTAATGCCCAGCCCCACAGAGAAATATAACCGACCCCTGCCAGATTGGTGGGCAACATAAATACCCCGGACCCCATCATATTTGATGCGGTCACTAAGGTCAGAGCGACAACACCCATTTTATGAGCGGAGCCTTTACTTACCTTCCCCATAATAATATTTCCTATATTTAAAAGTGGAATTACGTGTATCCGTTACTTTTCAGGTTATTTTAGGCAGGGGATAAGGGTATTTTTTGATAAAAATCATATTGTGATAAACAGAAACTGGCAGAAGGTCATTATCTGATGAGTAACGAGGGAAAAAATCGGAAACTGACTCTGTCCCTGTTTATTTTTGTGTCTGTTTTATTTTTTATATGTACTTATTATTATTTCTTATTTCTTTATTTTAGTTAATTTATTTATCTGAGGAATTAAATGTCTGCGGAAAGTCTGTTTTCCGGCTGAATATGTATTCATGAGGATAGTAAAAGAGTCCGCCGGAGCGGACCCTGTTTAGCGGGACGGGGAGTTAGCGGAGAGGTCTGCGATAATTATTCACTCAGGGTGACAAATTCCGGCGGAGAGAAAGCGGTAATCTCCGGCAGAGGCTGCTGCCAGCGTTCAATTTCTACTTTACAGCTCTGGGCGCTGCAGCCCTGGCCAAGACGTGAACTGCCCCGGTCCTCGGTCAGCACATTCGGGTTACCGTGTTTATCCAGTGATCCCGGGGTGGCGGGATCCTGCGGATCATACCAGGCACCGGTAGCGATTTGGATCACCCCGGGGCGGATCTGATCACTGATGCGGGCTCCGGCGAGGATTGCTCCGCGCTGATTAAACACTTTCACCACACTGCCTTCGGTAATATCACGTGCTGCTGCATCGTCAGGGTGCATCCACAAGGGTTCGCGGCCGTGGATTTTTGTGCGGCGGCTGATACTGCCATGATCATACTGGCTGTGCAGCCGTGTTGCTGGCTGGCTGGAGAGCATATGCAGCGGCCACTGTTCTGACTGTTGTTGCTGAAATTCATATTCACGGGGATCCCAGTACGGATAACCCGGGCATTCGCTGTAACCAAATGCGGCAATGGTTTCAGAGAACAGTTCGATCCTGCCGGAAGGGGTACTTAACGGGTACTGTTGCGGGTCGGCACGGAAATCCGCTAAAAATACCTGCGGGGTAACCGGCCGGTCAAATTCAAGTTTGCCCTGTTGCCAGAACTCATCAAACGGCGGCAGATCGATACCGTCTTTTTCCGCGCGCGGTCTGGATTCATCATAAATATGTTTCAGCCACTGTTCCGGATTACGCCCTTCGGTGAATTTATCTGCAAAACCAAGCCGTGCGGCCAGGTCAGAAAAAATAGCGTAATCATCGCGGGCCCCGGCAAACGGCGCAATATGCTGGCGCATGGCCACCATAAACCCGTCATGACTGCCACTGCCGATATCATTACGTTCCAGTACTGTGGTGGCAGGTAGAACAATATCCGAGAATTTGGCCTGCGCAGTCCAGTATTGTTCGTGGACAACCACGGTTTCCGGACGTCGCCACGCCTCCGCCAGCCGGTTCAGATCCTGGTGGTGATGAAATGCATTGCCCCCGGCCCAGTAAACTAAACGAATGTCGGCATACCGGCACTGCCGGCCATCGAACTGATACTCTCCGCCGGGATTTAGCAGCATATCTGACAGCCTGGCGACCGGAATAATACTCTTAACGTTATTTTCACCGGCGGGCAGGCGTGGCCCGGAGAACGACCGCCGATCAGCCCCTGCCAGGTTGGTACAGGCATAGCCGAAAGCGAGGCCGCCACCCGGGGTGCCGATCTGACCGAGCAGGGCAGTCAGTGCAACCGTTGCCCAGTAGGCCTGTTCCCCCTGCCGTGAGCGCTGAAGGGACCAGGAGATATTGACCATGGTGCGCTGCGCAGCCATGGTGCGTGCCAGTTCAGTGATCTGCCGGGCACTTAACCCGGTCAGGGGGGCTGCCCAGGCGGCATTTTTTTCCACACCATCGGTCTCGCCGTTCAGGTACTGACGCAGGGGTTCAAAGCCGACCGTATGACTGGCAATAAAGGCCGTGTCATGCAGATCTTCACTGATTAATGTCTGACATAAGGCCAGTAGCAGTGCAGTATCTGTGCCGGGTTTGACCGGCAGCCACTGTGCATTACTGACTGCGCTGAGATCGTTTTTGACCGGGCTGACATTGATAAATTTCACCCCGCGGGCCTGCATCTTTTCCAACCAGTACTTCAGCATATGATCGCTAGCACCGCCGACATTGACCTGTGAATTCCTCAGCGGCAGGCCCCCGATGGCAACGAAAACCTCACAATGCTCAGCCAGTACCGAAAAATGGGTGTGCTGCTTATGCAGCGGGCTCAGGGGACCGATAATATGGGGTAAAATACGCTCCCCGGCAGCGCTGCTATAGGTATTGGTACTGGCCGTATAACCGCCGAAACCTTTGAGAAAACGGTGCAGCTGGCTCTGAACGTGGTGAAAACGTCCGGCACTGCCCCAGCCATAAGAGCCGCCAAAAATGGCCTGATTGCCGTGACGCTGTTTAACAGAGTGCAGTTCACCAGCCAGTAAATCCAGCGCCTTCTCCCAGCTGACCTCAACGAACGGTTCTTTACCGCGGCCTTCACGGGAATCAGGGCCGTGCTGCAGGTAGCCGAGGCGGACCGCCGGACGGCGGATACGGGTATTGCCGGTGACGGCCTCCGGCATTGACTGGCCTATCGGTGACGGGTTCTTATCCCATGCCACCGGCGTCATGGCGGTAATTTTATCGTCCGCGGTGTCGACATGGTAAGTCCCCCAGTGTGTGGAGGTAAGTTTATTTTCAGCTTGCATCAATAACGGCCTGTCTGGTGTTGGGTGATAGGTATTGGCGGGCTGGCACGGGCTATTGAGTACCGAAGCTGCGCAGTTTTAGTTCACATTCAAACAAAAATTCCAGACCTTCCAGATGGCGGCGGGCCTCGCTGACATCTTTACCCCAGCAGGTCAGGCCATGTCCGCGCAGCAGAAAACCATACCTGAGCGGGTGTGTTTCTGACCAGTGTTCAATACGCTGCGCAAGGGCAGCAATATCCTGATCATTATCGAAAATGGCCACCGGAACCGTGTCCAGATGGCTGGTCTGCCCGCTCAGGCTTTTCTGCATTTCGTAACCGGACAGGTTCAGCTGCGGGCCGGTCTCGAGGCGTGACAGTACGGTGGCATTCGGGGTATGAACATGTAATACCGCGTTAGCCTCCGGAAACAGGCGGTATACCAGGGTATGTAAACCGGTTTCGGCCGAGGGAATGCGCCCGGAAGGGGCCTGCAGGGTTGCAATATCGACCTGCAAAAAATCGTCCGTCGTCAGCGAGCCTTTATCGCGGCCGGATTCACTGAGCCAGCACCATTGCGGGTCCTGACGTACTGACATATTACCGCCGGTCGCAGGTGCCCAGCCTTTACTGCCGATCCAATGGCAGGCGGTGACTAAGTCCGCCAGTCGTTGTTGCCACATACGGATTCCTTTAATACCTGATGTTGTGTTTATCTGAATTATTCTTCCGGTTTTAGCCGTCTAAATGGCTGTAAGGATGTTATCACTGTGCCATCAGGGGAGCAATAATTCTCTGCCCGGGCGGCAGTGACGGGCAATCCCGGAGAATATGCGCTGGCGGGTCACTCCGCTGACGGAATACGGACGGCTCCATGATTGCCTTTCCGGAACTGGCCGGTCAGTCCATCGGCCAGCGGATGCTCACCGGTACGTTGCCGCAGAGTAACGTGACTGAGGCGGTTCGCGGAACGGATAGTCCGCGACAAGACAGTCTGAATATTTGATCATCAGTACCTGCGGGTAAGGGAAAACAGATTTATCACGGCCGGCAATGTATCCGGCCGCCGTGCTATAACTTACCCTGCTGTAAACTGCCCGGTCCAGTGGTTTTCCGGTCCCTGTTGCCATGGGAGTCCGTGAGGCGGTGTCGTAATATGCACGTTATTGCGGCTGCCGGACACGTAACGGCTCTGCAGGCCATGGCCGGCGGAGATCCATACATTCTGTAAGCGGATATTCCTGAGCGTCGCTTCTGGCAGACCGCTGATAATACCCGCCATTTTCGCACCGCTGGCGGTCAGATGATTAATGGTGACATCGTGAATAAACGGGGTATAGCGGCCAACGGCAGCAGGAGAAAGGACGCCGAGACTGTTCGCTGAATATCCTCCGTTTCCTCCGTAGCTGTCGGTGATCACCAGCGGAACACTGACGCCGGTCATGCGGATATTATCCGCAGTAAAAGGACCGATCCCTTCACCACGGTCACGGCCGGATTTAATCCGCAGCCCGTTTTCGGTACCGTTAAACCGGATATCTTTCAGGGTCACACGGCCAATACCATTGGCGGTTTCACTGCCGACGGATACGCCGTGGCCGCGCAGGACATCAATATCTTCAATAGTGATATCACGGCTGGCCGGGGCATTACCGGCAGAAGCCAGCCCGGATTTAATCGAAATATCATCATCACCGGTCGACAATTTCAGGTGATCCAGGCTGATATGCTGCGATGACACAATATCCACCCCATCCGTATTTGGTGAGTCTGGCGGGTTGGTCACAGAGCTGTGACTGACCTGAATATCCTGACTGTCACGCAGTACTACATTCCACATCGGGGAATTGATCACCTGCAGCTTACTGATGGTGCCGTGCTGTACATGGTCAAATTCAATCAGCCACGGACGTGGCATACCGTTAGCAGCAGGGACACCTTGCCAGCGGCGGGTAAACCACTGGCTGTCCCCTTGTTTCAGGTGATTACGTGCCTCGGTGGCAACCGGCCACCAGTGATGCTGTCCCTGGCCGTCCACAGTCCCGGGGCCGGTCAGTCCGACATCGGTAACATGGCTGGCAATAATCAGCGCTTCCTGTGGCCGTAGCGGCTGACTGATAAAGGCGGGCCTGAAATCAGCAGGATCACCGGTAGATTTCAGGGTACTGCCGGCGGCAAGGTGTAAAGTGACGTGGCTTTTCAGCATCAGCGGACCGCTGATCCATTCACCGGCAGGCAGGGTGACAACACCCCCTCCCTGCTGATGACACTGGTCAATAGCCTGTTGCAGGGGCACGGTAACCCTGTTTGTCCCGGCAGAAGGGGTAAACAGACAGTGGTGACTGGCCACAGCGGCGCTGGCGGAACCCAGCGGTGCCAGTACGGATACACTGATAACGCCGGACAGTGCCAGCAAACGGCGGTTTATTTTGGTCAATGACATAGATTTTCCTGAAAAAATTGGTCCGGAAAGTATCAGGATCTATCATTTATCGCTGCGCGGCAGGCTGCCAGAAAATAAGCGTTTCGGAATGTGCACAGTGTTTACCGGCTGACACAATTGACCGCCGGGGGCGGGGGGACAGAATACTGAAGTCCGGCCTCCGCACAAGAGGCCGAAAACATTACTCGCCCAGTACCTGACGTACACAGGATTTGAAAATTCGGACGCCGATAGCCAGCGCATCGTGGTCAAAGTGCATATCCGGATGGTGCAGACCGGGGGTCAGATTAGCTCCCAGTCCCCAGAAGCCACCTTTGACCTGCGGGCAGAGACGAAGGTAATGGAAGAAGTCTTCGCTGCCGGGGGTTGTTCTGGCGGGCTGCAAAGCTGCTTCGCCCAGTTGCTGGCAGATAGCCTGGCTGATAATTCCGGTGGCATCTTCGTCCAGAATAGCCGCCGGCATCTGTTTCAGGATACTGATCTCCACACTGGCCCCGAGTGCGGCGGCACTGCCTTGCAGCGCAGCGGTGACTTTTTGTTTCAGTTCGTCCATCGGTGCATTTTCTGCTGAACGCAGATCCCAGCATACCCGCGCCTCAGAAGGGATGGAGTTTGTGACCCCCGCATCGCACAGGAAACGGGTAGCTTTGGCACTGAAGGTCAGGGACGGTGACAGATGAATACTGTTTACTGCCTGCACTGCCTGTACCGCTGCATCCAGGGCGTTCACCCCGAGATGCGGGCGCGCAGCATGGGCTGCTTTTCCGGTAAATACGGCTTCTACGGTCGCAGAAGCTGAATAGTACATGGCAGCAACCGCCTGGCCCATCGGACATTCTTCCACCGGACGCAGATGGAAACCCAGCAGCATATCCACATTCTCCAGTGCACCGCCTTCTACCATCGCAATCGCCCCGGTCCCGAGTTCTTCGGCGGGCTGAAACAGGATCCTCAGCTTACCTTTTCTGACCAGGCCTTCGCGCAGGATCTCTTCTGCGGCAGTCAGCACAACTGAAGAGTGACCGTCATGGCCGCAGGTATGGCGAGCGACGTGCTGCCCGTCAATAATATGCCCCAGGGCATCCATATCGGCCCGCAGTGCTAATACCGGCCCGGGGTTGCCACTGTCCAGTTCAGCGATAATACCGGTGGTGCCGTTAATGTTACGAGTAACGTTAAATCCTGCGGTTTCGAGGGCCGACGCAATGTAGGCGGAGGTTTTAAATTCTTCGAAGCCCAGCTCCGGAATTTCATGCAGCACACTAAAGTGCTGTAAGGTACGTGACATATTTCACTCCTTGATCTTTTCGGTCAGGCCGGCGCACTCAGGCCGGCCGGGACGATGTAGTTATAGTTTCAGGCAATAAAACGCATAATCAGCATCGAGATCACCGCGTTGATAACACTGGCCAGCATCAGTAACGGCCAGTATTTCTTCGGGACGTCCGCCACCCCCAGCAGACGGCCCATATATTGTAACTGGGAACCCATCAGAAAAATGGCGGGGATCAGTATGGTGATCTGTGCGGGATCTAAGGTGCCTTTAGTCAGCAGGCTGACGGCGACGCCGGTACCTGCTGACGAAGAGAGCCAGGCGGTAAGCAATACGGTCACTGCTTCACCGGGCAGACCAAAAACCCCCATTACCGGCGCAAAAAGATGGCCGATAAACTGCATAATCCCGAGCAGATTGAGCATTTCGGCAATAACATAGGCCATCACCACATTTGGCATCAGATTGTTGATGGCGATATTGAAGCCTTTACGGGCCCCGATAACAAAAATATCAAACGGGTTGCTACGGGCAGACAATGGATTACTCATGGATAAAATCCTTTTTACAGACCGTGTTTAACGTCATTCTGACCAGACCTGCGCCGACAAATTTCAGTACAAACATCAGTAATAACGGAACAATTAGCGGGGTTGTCAGTGAGGCAAACAGTGCAGAACCAATCGCGAAATAATTATTAATCAGACCGGCCCCTGAATACTGCCAGGCCCCCATGATCACGACGTGTTTACGGGTAATTTTTTGACTGTCATACAGCTCTTTACTTAATGCTGCTCCGGCATCGGTACTCTGTAAATCTGTGATCAGTGCCAGCCCGGTGTAGCCGGGCAAGCCAAGTAATGGTTTTAGTAATGGAGTCAGTAATTTATGGGCTGCACGGATCGCGCCGTAATAGGTAAATATTTCAAGTAAGCCAAGTGCCAGCATTACCGTAGGCACCAGCGACAAGGCAAACAGAAAACCGGCTTTCGCACCTAATCCGCCACTGCCGACAAAGGTCCCTGAACCACCGGCTTTCAGGGTACCGAAGGCTCCGCCGAGGGTGGTAAAATCGAATGCGCCCAGCCATTCCATCCCTCTGACATTAAAAAACAGTCCGGAAAATACCAGTAATACAGCGGCCAGTGCGATCCATGCGCCGGGGGTTACCCGCAGGGCTGTGTCATCTTTATCCGGCTTTTGCCGGGGAGTAGTGTTGTGGTTCATCATTATTCTCTTTGTTATTTAATTAAGTAAATTCCCTGATGCCGGAAGCTAAATACTCTGTATTGCCTGTCCGCAATCCGGAGTATTAGCAGGTTTTATGCCAGCAATAAAATTACCGGTAACGCAGGGGCCGAAAAATATCCACAGAGGGTTATCTGCAGGGATATAACACTGCACCCGGAGCGGAGCTGATAATATATTCTTTTATTCTATATCCGGTAAATAACCGGCACTGTATTGGTGCGCTGGTGCTATTTTGGTGCAATAGATAAGATTATTTCGGATTAGTGATGCCGGTTATTTCATTAAATTACCGGAAAGGTTTATAAAAACAGAAACAGTATTTTATGAGTTATAGCATTACTTTTAGTCAGGCGTGACTGCCGGACCGTTGTTTTATGAAAAACCGATAAATTATTGAGATGGCACGGCGATTGGGGGGGAATCTGTCGTGCGGCCGGGATGAGCCGCGGGTCAGCAAATTCCGTATCATGGTATCTGAAGCGGCACCTACGCCGCTCACGGATAAAAGCCGTGCGGTCAGTCCGGTGACGGGGCCTGGTGGTCGGATTCCAGTGCCCGTGCACCCTCTGACAGACAGCGTGTCAGCATCATATGCAGTGAGGAACGCCGGTTAGCGTGTCGCATGACAATAATCAGTTCACGGTAAAAGGTGGCTGCCTGTAACGGGATCACCCGTACTTTTGCGTGTCGCTTCAGCCACTGGCCGGAAAGAGGCACCAGTGCAATCCCGAGCCGGTTTTCGACCATCCGGACAATGGCTTCTATTTCGTCAAGTTCGAGGATTTGCCGTGGTTCGATGCGCTGTTCGCGTAAAAACTGACTCACCAGCCGGCCACCGAATGAGGTCCGGTCGTAACGGACAAATGGCTGCTCACGCAGCAGGGCTCTGGCGTCATCGCCGGTGACATCTTGCGGGACGATTAACACATAAGGCTCACGTAACAGCGTCTCGCTCCATAATTCTTTGGCCAGACTGAAGGACGGTTTGATGGTAATCGCCAGGTCGACATCGCCGGTTTCGACCATTGATAACAGATTAAAAGAGACCCCGGGCACCAGCCGGGTTTCAAGGTGCGGGGCCAGTTGCTGAATACCGACCAGCACTTCGGGCAATAACCCGGACTGGATGGTCGAAATCGCCCCTATTTTCACCACTCCACGGTATTCACTGACGTTATTCGGCTGTGACATGCGGGCAAAAATACTGAGTATTTCTTCTGCCATTGGCAGTACACGGTTACCGGCGGCGCTCAGCATGACACTGCGCCCGGAGCGGTCAAATAAACGGATGCCGAGTGCATTTTCCAGGATACGCATCTGGGCGCTGACCGCGGATTGTGTCAGGCCGATACGCTGTCCTGCGGCGGCGAACGTTCCGTACTGAGTGACGGCAACAAAGGTTTTGAGTTCTCTTAACATCAGTGGTGCCACTCATTAAAATTATTGTTGATTGAAACGCATAATATTCGCTTTTCATCAAAAAATATATCAATAAGAATGCAATCTCACCCTCAGAAAAACAGAGCAGTCGGAGAGTATCGTTATGGCATTAAGTCCGTTTCACCTGGCAATTCCGGTTTATGATTTACCTGCCGCCCGTCGTTTTTATGGCGAGATTTTTGGTCTGGCTGAAGGCCGTTCCAGTGAGCAGTGGGTTGATTTCGATTTTTATGGTCATCAGCTGGTGATCCATGAACATCCGCGGACAGCGACACAGCAATCAGCCCATACCAATCCGGTCGATGGCCATGATGTCCCGGTACCACATTTCGGGATTGTCCTGAGCTGGGAGGAATGGGAAAGTCTGGCGGCACGGCTGCGTGATTTCAACACCCAATTTGTGATTGAACCTTATGTCCGTTTTAAAGGCCAGGTGGGTGAGCAGGCGACCATGTTCCTGCTGGATCCTTGTGGTAATGCCCTGGAATTCAAAGCATTTAAAGATATGTCCCGGCTGTTTGCCAAATAATAATCACCGGTCAGTGGGTGCCTGCCGGGGCGCGGTCCCCGGTATTTTTGTGGAGTTTATATGTCGTATTCTGCGCTGCGCTGGCGCTGTGACCCGTCAGGAGAAGACTGCCTGATCGTTACCCTGGATGTAGCGGACGCCCCCTGGCGGCTGACCAGCCAGCTGGCCGACTGGTTAACGTCTCAGTCACTGACCGGGGTCATTGATATTGTACCTGGGGTAACAACCCTCGGGATCTACTACCAGCCGGGGGTGTTATGGTCGCTGGATAGCCAGCTTTCTCCGTACAGCCAGATGTATAACCGGCTGGAAAACTTACTGAACAGCTGGCAGCCAGCCAGCCAGCATCATCCCCGTGAAGTCGTGATCCCTGTCTGTTATCACCCTGAGTTTGCACCTGATTTACAGGAGATCGCCGAACACTGCCGGTTAACGCCTCAGCAGGTGATCGCGCGCCATCAGGCGGTTACTGTCGATGTGATGATGCTGGGATTCTTACCGGGCCATCCTTACCTGGGGCTCCTCGATCCCTGTTTTGCTATGCCGCGTAAATCTGCTCCGCGCCTGAGTGTGCCGCAGGGGGCGATTGGCATCGCTAACCGGCAAAGTGTTATTTATCCGCAACAGAGTCCCGGCGGCTGGAATCTGATTGGCCGTACGCCCCTGTCCATGTTCAGCACCCATCGTCCGGAGCCCTGCCTGTTACAGGCGGGTGACAGAGTGCGTTTTTCTGCTATCAGCCGTCAACAGTTTACGAAACTGCAACAGGAGTCTCAGCGTGGCGATTGAAATTTTACACCCTGGCCTGGCGACGGCATTGCATGACAGTGGCCGGTATGGCTGGCAGCATTTCGGTGTACCGATCTCCGGAGCGATGGATCTTTTTTCTCACCAGCTGGCGAACCGGCTGGCGGGGAACAGTGATGATCCTGCGACTCTGGAAATGACGTTACAGGGTGCCAGACTGCATTTTTTACGTCGGGCGGTGATTGTCCTGACCGGCGCTGATCTGTCACCTATGCTGGACGGTGAACCGGTGGAAATGTTGCGCCCCTTAACGGTTCCTGCCGGTGCGGTACTGAGTTTTGGTGCCCGCCGGCGGGGTGCCCGTTGTTATCTGGCGATAAAAGGCGGCTTCGCCGCGCCGGAAATTATGGACAGTCAGAGTACCTGTTCCGGTAGTGCCTTTGGTGGTTATGGCGGACGTTACCTGAAAAAAGGTGATCGGCTGGCGTTCCGCTGGCCGTTACATAATATCAGCCGGTCACTGGCCCCTTTTGGTCTGCCGGATATTTTTCCTCAGCCATTACAGGTCCTGCGCTTTATCCCGGGGAAACACTGGGATCGGTTAACCGGGGAAGCAAAACAGCGTTTCACCGATAGCGTATTTACGGTCAGCCCGTATTCTGACCGGATGGGCTATCGTTTACAGGGGGAAGCGCTGACCCTGAGCCAGCCGGCGGATATTTACTCCGAAGCCGTCAGCCGCGGTACGGTACAGTTACCTGCCGACGGGTTGCCGATTATTCTGCTGGCCGATAGTCAGACCACCGGCGGATATCCGAAGATTGCGCATATTGCGACGATGGATCTGCCTTACTTAGCACAGGCATTGCCCGGCGCCCAGTTTTGCTTCCGGCAGATTTCTCTGCATACGGCACAGCAACTGGCTTATCAGCGTCAGCAGTGGCTGGAAAAAATTCCCTGCGGCTGAAAATAACCATTGCACCAGCTGAGTGAGCCCGGATCATTTTGGTGAAAACATCCGGGCGATTAATTTCTCCCTGCGGTTTACTGCCGCGTCTTTTATTTTTACCCCGTCGCTGAATCACTCTTTTTCGCTCTGTCATTGAGAATAAATATTATTCACCGGTCTGACTCTGTATTTATTTTTATACGGGCGGATGACTGACGAATAATTTCTATCAATGGCAGAACTGGTCCCGGAGTTGCTTGTTACCTGCTCACTATAAAAAAGAATGCCGCTGTATTCGGCAGGCCTGTTAATACATTCACCTGTGAGGCAACACCACCATGTCCTATGAAACTGAACCGGAATTTACGCTGGCGTCAGTACGCCAGAATAATCAGGATCGTCATTTGTTAGCCCGGCGAGCCGCGGTGGCTGCAATGACCGGTACCGCGATTGAATATTACGAATTTGGTATTTATGGTTTTATGGCATCAGTAATCGGACCGTTATTTTTTCCGGGGGCCAGTCCTGCGGCTGCATTATTATCAGTACTGGCCGTTTTTGGTAGTGCTTTTCTTATCCGGCCACTGGGGGGGATTCTGCTTGGCCGGATAGGCGATAAACTGGGACGCAGGAAAATATTATTACTGACGGTTCTTGGCATGGGGGGATCGACCGCTGCCATCGGTTTGCTGCCGGATGCGGCCAGTGCCGGAATTCTGGCACCGGTGCTACTGGTTATATTACGCCTGGCCCAGGGCTTCTTCGCCGGGGCTGAGATTGTCGGTGCCGCAGCCTTTGTCGCTGAGTCAGCGCCCACCGGTAAACGCGGATTTTACGGTGCTTTTACCCCGGTCGGGGTGGCTCTCGGGGGCGCACTGGCAGCTTTTATCTGTGGTTGTATGCTGCAGTTTGTCGACGCCGGGCAGTTACATCGCTGGGGCTGGCGGATCCCTTTTCTGCTGACTATTCCGCTGGTGATCCTGTCGGCAGTGATGCGCCACCAGGTGGAAGAAACACCGGCATTTAAAGCGTTCAGTCGGGGTAAAAAGCCGATACCTGTCCCGTTTTTCACCATGCTCCGCGAACACCGTTCAGCATTGCTGCGGGTGATTGTGCTGACATTCGGTCAGAATGCCGGTTACTGGATAGGTGTTGTCTTTATGAATATTTATCTGACCACCTGGCTTGGCTATAACAAACAGCAGGTCTTCTGGATGATGGCCGTGATCAGCCTGGCAATGGCGGCGATGATGCCATTCTGGGGCGGGTTGTCGGACAAACTGGGGCGCAGCAAAGTGCTGAAAACCGGATTTATCGGCTATGTGGTGCTGGTGCTGCCGATGATGTCACTGATGGATCACCATAATTACTGGCTGGCCTGTGTGGCGATGTTTATCGCCAGCCTGCCGATGCCGATTGTGCAGTCGGTCGGGTATCCGACCTATGCTGAACAGTTCCCGACGGCGGTGCGCTACAGTGGTATGGCGCTGAGTATTAACCTGGGTGCCATTCTTGGCGGCGGTCTTACCCCTTATCTGGTGACTGCGTTAATCGAAAAAACCGGCTGGCTATATATGCCGGGGATTGTTATGGCCTGTGCGGCGTTACCCGGCCTGTGGGTGCTGTTACGGATGCGTGATACTCACCGGCAGGAACTGCCGAAATGATCCCCGCATCTGGCAATATCGCCGTAAACCAGCGGCGGCCGGTGACGGGTCACCGCCACGTTACACCTCCGGCCGTACTTATCCTGTAAAACGCCGTCTTTTGCAGTGTCCCTCAGGCCCGGCCAGAGTGTAGCAGGGAAGTCAGCAGACTTCCCTGTCACGGTTTATTTCTCCGGACGGTAGCTCAGATTCACCGGGTCATCGGGCAGTTTAGTAAAATGCGTCGCAATATAGTGATAATCTGCGGTCGGGTTCAGGCTGGCAAATTGCTGCGGATAGAACCAGTGGGCGAGGGTTTCGACACCGATAATATTCCACGGGTGATTATAAAAATGGTGATAAATACCGCCGACGTGGCCTTCGCTGACTGCCGGAATATTGGCGACGGCAGTACGATGCAACAGGGCATCAAAACTGGCTTGAATGGCCGGTACACTGGTGTTGTAGCCAAACGGCAATACCGGATTACCCGGTGCACCCCGCCTGGAACCGGTCATCAGATACCAGTCCGGGCGCATGGTGATAATCTGTTCCGGGTTGATAAATCCGGAAGCGCCGGTCAGTAATTCTGAACCGATATTAATTCCGCCGGCTGCAGCCACCAGCTCACCCCAGCCAGCCTTACCATGGGTAAAGCAGCAGTTATCAGAGTTACCGGCAATCGGCTCAATAAATACCGATGGCTTTTTCTGTTGTTTGCTGACGACCTGGTTAATCTGATCCAGCCGGCGGGTATAGAAGTCAGTGTATGCTTTAGCATTCTGCTCTTTGTTCAGTACTTTCCCCAGCAGTGTGATACTTGGCACCGTGTCCTGCATCGGGTGCAGTTCATAGTCGAGGAATATCACCGGAATATGTAATTCGCGGAAACGTTTCAGAACGCCGGTTTGCTCCAGCGCCGGTTTCGCCCGTAACTGAGCGACCAGCAGATCGGGGTGGGTGGAAAGGACAGTTTCCGGGTTCACATTCCCCTGATCTGATAATCCCATATCAGGAATTCTGGCAGCGTCCGGCCAGGTCTTACTCAGCACTGCCCATTCCTGACTGTCCTGCTTTTTGATCAGGTTGTTCCAGGTCACCACCCGGGCAAACGGATTATCGCGGTCCAGCAGTGCCAGCGCCATAATATCGCGGCCGTCCTGCAGAATAATGCGTTCGGGTTCATGGTTAATCACCACCGTCCGGTTATCCATATCTTTGACAGTCAGAGGATAATCCGTCGCCAGGGCTGCCAGCGGAGATAAGCATAAAGCGGCAGCCAGGCAATGACGTGCATAACGGGATAAACCCTGAAAACGTTGCTTCGCGTACTTCATCGGGGGATTCCTGAGTATTTTATGACCAATAACCGGTGGGTTGCGCGGGGCATCACTACCGGACCTGAATATGAATACGAATTGATATCATAATTACTATTAACCTTAAAGCGCAGCAGTTATAGAGTAAAACTGTTACCGGGCGTGACTGTGATGGTCAGAGCATCTGACAATCCGCGACAGAGAAGGGGGACGCGGCGGGCAGACTTATCTCATCAATGTTTACGTTGTGTAAATTGTTTAGCGTTGAATTCGCTTGTTTTCAGGGTATCATTCGGAATGATTATTATTATATTTTGTCACCGGGGAAGAATGGCTTACTGAAAGCCATTTTTATTATGTGCACTGCCGGGAAAGTTATCGTCCGGGGCCGGCGGCTGGCAAACACTGCAATCAGTTTTCAGAACGCGGAAGTATTATTTATGAGTACTGTAACAGAACCTGTGACCCGCCAGACCGGCGGTATCGGGGCAGAGTATCGAAAAATTATCCGTAAACGGGTGTTATTACTGCTGGTGTTGTTTATCGCTATCTGCGCGAGTGTCATTCTTGATTTTACTATCGGTCCTGCCCGTCTGGATCTCAGCACCTTACTGACAGCATTGATTGCTCCCTCGTCGGTCGATGATGCTACCCGGGTGATTGTCTGGGACATCCGTTTACCTTTTACCCTGATGGCAGTTGTGGTCGGTTTTGCCCTCGGTATGGCCGGCAGCGAAATGCAGACTATCCTGAATAACCCGTTAGCCAGCCCGTTTACCTTAGGCGTGTCTTCGGCAGCCTCTTTCGGTGCGGCCCTGGCCCTGGTACTGGGGGTTGGTATCCCGTGGATCCCCGGCCAGTGGCTGGTGACGGGTAATGCCTTTATTTTTGCCATTCTTACCGCGTTTATCCTCAATCTGGTGAGTCGCCGCACGGTAAATACCCGCACCACGGTGGTGTTGTTCGGTATTGCACTGGTGTTTACCTTTAATGCGCTGGTCGCCATGATGCAGTTTATTGCCAGTGAAGATACCCTGCAGTCGCTGGTTTTCTGGACCATGGGCAGCCTGGGTCGTGCTTCATGGCCAAAACTGGGTATTCTGGCGGCCGCAATTGTGATTTTACTTCCCTGGGCCATGAGAAGTGCCTGGCAGCTGACGGCATTGCGGCTGGGTGAAGACCGGGCGGCAAGTTTCGGGATTGATGTGGCCCGGTTACGGATGACGTCGCTGCTGCGTATTAGTCTGGCATCTGCACTGGCGGTGGCGTTTGTCGGACCGATTGGTTTTATCGGTCTGGTGGCACCGCATATTGCACGGCAACTGGTCGGGGAAGATCACCGCTTCTATCTGCCCGCCAGCGGTCTGATTGGCGCGCTGGTATTATCGCTGGCCTCCGTGGTTTCAAAAAATATTGAACAGGGAGTCATAATCCCGATTGGTATTATTACTTCACTGGTCGGAGTTCCTTTCTTTATTGTGATCATTCTGCGTCACCGGGGGAATTTGTAATGGATTCCCTGAATATTAAACAGCTGACCACCGGTTATCGTCGTCATCCGGTGATTGAGCAAATGACCCTCGAACAGATTCCGCGCGGTAAAGTGACGGTGTTACTGGGGCCTAACGGTTGCGGCAAATCGACACTGTTGCGTGCGCTGGCCGGGCTGAACCGGGCACAGGGTGAAATCTGGCTGGATAATAAGAATCTTAACCAGATGTCACTGGCGGAAAGGGGGGATAAAGTGGTCTACCTGCCACAGAGTCTGCCTTCCGGGGTGCATTTGCAGGTGCTGGAATCGATACTGGTGGCCGCCAGGGCGACAGGTCAGCAGGGGGCTGATTTTACGCCCGAACGTATTATGCAACTGCTCGATGAAGTCGGGATCGGTGCTCTGGCTCTGCGGTTTATGGATGAGTTATCCGGCGGGCAGAAGCAGATGGTCGGGCTGGCCCAGTCGCTGGTACGTAATCCCTCGTTACTGTTACTTGATGAGCCACTCAGTGCGCTGGATCTGAACTATCAGTACCATGTGATGAGCCTGGTATCACGTGAAACCCGGTTACGGAATATGGTGACCGTGGTGGTGTTGCATGACATTAATATCGCATTACGTCACAGTGATCATGTTGTCATGATGAAAGAGGGACGGATTGTGGCAAGCGGTGCACCGTCAGAGGTTATTACCCCGCAAAGCCTGGCCGAAGTCTATGGTGTTCGTGGTCGTATCGAACTCTGTTCACAGGGTGTACCTCAGGTACATATCGATGGTCTGGTCAGCGGCGAACTCTGACCTGCCTGACAGCGGATAACCGCAGGTTATCCGCTGTATCTGTTCCGTGACGTTCTCCGCAATCCCGCTTTTGTATCACTCCACGCTGTTCTGGCATATAAGTTGCTTTCTGTTCCCGATAAAAATAATCGCGGAGACTGCTATAAGTGTATATACCCGCGGAATGACGGGCGTAGCGGACGGCCAGTGAAAAATGGAAACCGCCTGAGGCTTAGCGGTTGCCGGTCTGTAACTGGCGTAAGGCGGTAATATCTGCCGGGGTGGTGCGGCAGCAACCGCCGATCAGTTTTGCGCCTGCTTCCAGCCATGCCGGTAAATATTCAGCCAGAGTGGCGTCGCTTTCACCGTGGCCGTGCCAGCATTTACTGACAGCATCGTAATCCTCTCCGGAGTTGGGATAGACCACCAGCGGCAGAGGCGTCAGTGAATGTAAATAACGTAACGCATCAGTGGTCTGCGCCAGCGCAATACAGTTAATCCCTGTCGCGAAAATCTGCGGATAACACTCAATAAACGCGATCACTTCACTCAGAGGGGTACCATCGCTCAGATGCTGAGCATCGCGCAGGGTGAATGAAAACCAGGCTTTCGCCCGCGGGAATTCGGTTAACAGCTCTGCCAGAGCCCGAATCTCTTCAAAGGATGGCAGGGTTTCACAGGCCAGCAGATCGGCGCCGGCCTCGAGAAGGGCTGCCATACGCGGGCGGTGAAACGTCTGATATTGCTCAGGGGTCAGGTGGTAATCGCCACGGTATTCTGACCCGTCAGCCAGCCAGGCACCGTAAGGGCCGACAGATCCGGCAATCAGCAACGGACCAGTATCCGGATGTTGTGACAGGAAACGATGGCGGGCGTTGGCCGCCAGGGTAACACTCAGACGCATCAGAGCCTGTGCATCTGCGGCAGAAATTCCGCGTGCCGCAAAGCCGGGAAGGCTGGCCTGATAGCTGGCGGTAATCGCACACTGTGCTCCGGCCTGATAGTAATCGTAATGGACCTGTTCAATCAGCTGAGGGTTTTCGGTCAGTAACTTTGCTGACCACAGGCTGTCGGCCAGCTGGCAGCCCCGGTTTTCCAGTTCAGTTGCCATCGCCCCGTCAATCAGTAAAAAAGGCAGCCCGTTGCTGAGCAGTGATAGCGGATTATTTTGCGGCATAGTGCTTCTCCCCTGATGGCTGGATGGTGCGCATCTTCATTTTGCGGGTAATAAAATAGGCCAGGTAGCATAACGCGACAAACGGGATACCGCACCATAAGGCGATGCGCTGATCAGGGTCGAATGCCAGCCCGGCACAGGCCACCAGGCAGAGTACAAACCCCAGTACCGGCACCAGCGGGTAGCAGGGGGCCCGGTACAGCAGCTCTTCCGGGGATTTACCCTGCTGTAAATGGCGACGGCGGAACATGAAATGGGAGGCACAGATACTCAGCCACACCGCGACTACTGCAAAACCAGAGATTGCCGACAGAGCGACAAACACGGTGTCAGGCGCGATCACACTGGAGGCCAGCGCCAGTATTCCGCCCAGCATACTGACGGACAGGGCGGTCAGGGGGACGCCGCGTTTGGTCAGCCGGGTAAAACAGCGCGGCAGGGTATTCTGGTTCGCCAGTGACCACAGCATTCTGCCAGATGCATAAAGTCCTGAGTTTGCGGCAGACAGAATAGCCGTCAGGATCACCAGATTAAAGAAACCGGCGGCATAAGGGATACCGACTTTTTCAAACACCAGGACGAACGGGCTCTTCTCGACCCCGGCTTGTTGCATCGGGATTAACGCGGCCAGCACAAAGACGGTACCGACAAAGAAAATAATCAGTCGTGCGACTGTGGTACGAATAGCGATAGGGATCACTTTATGGGGATTTTCGGTTTCTCCGGCAGCAATGCCAATCAGCTCGGTACCGGAAAAGGCGAAGTTAACCGCGACCATCGTCATCAGAATCGGCACGCCGCCATGAGGGAACCAGCCCTGTGAAGTGATATTGTGCAGACCGGGAGCCGGAGTACCATCGTGCATTGGCAGCACCCCCGTCATGGCCGCAGCGCCAAGTATCAGGAACAGGATAATGGTAAACACTTTGATCAGTGAGAACCAGAATTCACCTTCGGCAAAAAAGCGGGTTGAAACAACGTTCAGCCCGAAGATAAGGACGCAGAAGATCAGACACCACAACCAGACCGGAGTTTGCGGAAACCAGAATTGCATACAGAATCCGGCCGCAGTAAAGCTGGAGCCGAGGGCCACCGTCCAGGTCAGCCAGTAAAGCCAGGCCACCGTATATCCGGTGGCGGGGCCGAGATAGCGGCTGGCATAGACATGGAATGCGCCGGTTTCCGGCATAGCCACGGATAATTCACCAAGACACTGCATTACCAGCCAGACAACCAGTGCGCCAATCAGATAGGCTAACAGGGTACCCGCGGCTCCGGTGGAAGCGATAATGTAACCGGTATTAAAGAATAACCCGGTACCGATAACCCCGCCCAGTGACAGCATCACCAGGTGACGGGACTTCATGGTGCGCTTCAGTGGCGCATTCTCAGAGTGATCCTGCATATAACCTTCTAAACGTATAGACATCCAAAAAAGCTGAGTCAGTGTTTATACCGGGAATAACCGGGAAATGCAAAAGTTGTGAGCCACTGAGCCTGGCTAATCTGTTTTTGTGGTCAGTCAGTACTGTTTTTTCCCGGTTACTTGTTTCATAAACAGGATGAAATTTTTTAAGGCGTGGTGATAGCGACGGCGTTGCCAGGCCAGTGTCAGGGTGGTAGTAGCTTGTTGATCTTTCAGCCGGCAGTAGCCGATGCCCGGGGTGAGTATCGATCGCTGGGTTTCCGGTACTACCGTAATCCCCATACCCATGGCAACCAGGCCACAGGCGACAGAGACGTCACGGGCAGGGATCACGGAATGCGGGGTAAATCCTGCCCGGCGGCAGGCTTCTATCACCGACCAGCCAAGGCCCACCCCCGGCGGGTCCTGTTGCAGCAGAAAGGTTTCATCGGCCAGGGATTCCAGCGACAAAGCGGGATGTTTTAACAGCCGGTGTCCGGCCGGCAGTACGGCAATCAGGGGCCGGGTGACGATATCCAGATAATTCAGCCCCGGAACCTGCGGGAAAGGAGAGCGGATAAAAGCGGCATCCAGCTGGTCATTCAGTAAGCGTACTATTTGCTGGTCGACACAATGTTCTTCAATGTGAATACCGATGGCTGGCTGCTGTTGCCGGTAATGATTAATCAGGGTGGATAACGCCGGGTCGAGAATCGAGCTGCCGACATAGCCGAGAGTTAACTGTCCCCGTACCCCCTGTTTCAGTACCCGTACAGTATCACGGAACCGGGCGAAATGGCTGAGGGCCAGCCGGGCCTGTGGCAGGAGTTGCCGGCCTTCAGGGGTCAGCGCGACGTGTCGCCGGTCACGTGTAAATAGCGCTAATCCGGTTTCCTGTTCGAGGGCCTTAATATGCTGGCTGAGAGCTGGCTGGGCGATATTAAGCCGGCTGGCAGCTTTAGCAAAATGCAGCTCTTCAGACAACAGCACAAAGGCGTGCAGATGGCGGTATTCCATAGGGCTCTCCGCGAAATCCTGATAACGATAGCTTATTAAACACAGGGTGATTGTGATTAGACAATAATCAGCAGAATTCAGACACTGGTCGGGTATAAAGTCGGCGCAGACCTGCTGGTAATGCACATGCCGGGTCACAGCAATAAAGACCTGAGACGTTTGCCGTCGATTTCCCCCGATGCCAACCGTCTGAGAGGCTTACCATGACAGATACCCCGAAAAAAGTAACGGATTTACGCAGTGCCATTGAATTGCTCAGCCGCTTTGATGATGAACTGATTTACACGGACGAACCGGTTGACCCGGTGGCTGAGCTATCCGGAGTGTACCGCTATGTTGGTGCTCACGGTACTGTACAACGGCCAACCCGCATTGGCCCCGCGATGATGTTCAATAAGGTTAAAGGTTATCAGGATATGCGGGTACTGATTGGCCTGCTGTCTTCACGCCAGCGGGTCGCACGGTTATTCGGAACTGTGCCGGAAAAACTGGCGTTTATGCTGAAAGATGCGGTGTCGACACCGATTCCGCCCAGAGTGATTGCCGGGCAGCCAGCGGAATGTCAGCAGGTCGTCCATCTGGCGACGGATCCCGGTTTTGATATCCTGAAGATTCTGCCGGCACCGACCAATACCCCGCAGGATGCCGGTCCGTATTTTACGCTGGGTATGTGTTATGCGGCTGATCCGGAAACGGGGGCCCATGATGTCACTATTCACCGTTTATGTGTGCAGAGCAAAGACGAAATTTCAATGTATTTTGTGCCGGGTCGCCATCTGGATGTCTTTCGCCAGAAAGCGGAAGCGGCGGGGAAACCGTTACCGATTTCCGTCAGCATCGGGGTCGACCCGGCCATTGAAATCGGCGCCTGTTTTGAACCGCCAGCCACCCCGCTGGGGTTTGATGAACTCTCGATTGCCGGCAGCCTGCGCCAACAACCTGTCGAACTGACGCGTTGTCTCTCGGTTGATGCCCTGGCCATCGCTAATGCCGAAGTGGTTATTGAAGGAGAGTTACTCCCCGGGGTCCGGGTGCAGGAAGATCAGAATACCCGCACAGGTAAAGCGATGCCGGAATTTCCGGGCTATACCGGTGCTGCTCAGACTGCGGTGCCGGTGATAAAAGTCAAAGCAATTACCCACCGAAAACATCCGATTCTGCAAACCTGTATTGGCCCGAGTGATGAACATACCAATATGGCGGGGATCCCCACCGAAGCCAGTATTTTACAGCTGGTGGAACGTGCTTTACCCGGTTTTGTGTTGAATGTGCACTGTCCGTCGCCGGGCACCGGTAAATACCTGGCGGTGTTGCAGGTAAAAAAACGGACACCAGCAGATGAAGGACGGCAGCGGCAGGCAGCTCTGCTGGCGTTTGCGGCCTTCTCAGAACTGAAACATGTCATGCTGGTGGATGAGGATGTCGATATTTTCGACCTGAGTGATGTGATGTGGGCAATGACCACCCGTTACCAGGGAGATATCAGTACGGTTTTTATCCCGGGTGTGCGTTGTCATCCGTTAGACCCTTCTTCTGATCCGGCATTCAGTCCGTCCATCCGTAGTCAGGGGATTGCCTGTAAAACGATTTTTGACTGTACGGTGCCTTACGATCTGAAAGCCGGTTTCCAGCGCAGTGTGTTTATGGAAGTGGATGTGAGTCGTTTTATCCCGGGGTTTACCCCGCAATAATCCGCCGGACAGAATGAAGGGCGGAATATTGGCGCTTACCGGCCCCGTGAACAGGTCTGCCGGTGACCGCCTGTTATGCTTTCCCTTACCGCGCCGCAGGCATGACCGCACAGCGGAATAACGTGTCGTTATCAGAGATGGTGGTTAATTATCATCAGTCCGGTCAGTGGAATGACCGCGCCGCACCCGGGAAAGTCTGTGGCAGTATCTGCAGGGAGTATAAAAATGATTATCGGACCCTATATCAATGGTTCGGCAGTACTGATTGGCGGTATTGCTGGGGCAATATTAAGCCATCGTTTGCCGGAGCGGGTACGCACCAGTATGCCCCTGATTTTCGGGGTGGCTTCCATGTGTATGGGAGTGGTGCTGGTGGTGAAGGTGGTGAATATGCCGGTGATGGTACTGTCGGTGGTCCTCGGTGCGTTACTCGGTGAACTGGTTTGTCTGGAACAGGGGATAGGTAAACTGGGGGCGCAGGCGAGGGGACTGACAGAGCGGCTGGTTCGGCCAAAAAATCATGATTTGCAATCTCAGGATGCCTTCCTGCAACGTTATGTTGCCATTATCGTTTTATTCTGTGCCAGTGGTACCGGCATTTTTGGTGCCATGCATGAGGGAATGACCGGCGATACCAGCATACTGATCGCGAAGTCGTTTCTCGATCTGTTTACTGCCGCGATTTTTGCAACCTCGCTGGGGGTTGCGGTGGCGATGGTGGCGATCCCCCAGCTGGCGATTCAGTTGCTGCTGGCTTACGGGGCAATTTATATTCTGCCGCTGACCACACCGGTAATGCAGGCCGATTTTTCGGCGGTGGGAGGCGTGCTAATGCTGGCGACCGGCTTCCGGATTTGTGGTATTAAGTCATTTCCGGTAGCCAATATGCTGCCGGCATTACTGCTGGCAATGCCGTTTTCATCGGTGTGGGTTGCGGTATTTTAGCCTGTCGGAACATTTTTATTTCGCTATTCTGTCAACTAACAGGCGATCCGGGCGAACAGGCTTGTATAATGCCCGGCTAAATGCACCTAAACAGCCCGCGACCCTAAGCCGGTCAGACAGTGGCAGGAAATAAATACCATGATGCACAATGATGTTTTGCGCAGTGTTCGCTATATGCTCGATCTGCGGGATGAAAAAATGCTGGAAATTCTGATCTCCGGCGGCGCAGAAGTCAGCCTGCAGGAGATGCACAGCTACCTGCAAAAAGAAGACGAACCCGGGTATAAAGCCTGCACCGATAAAATCATGGCCCACTTTCTGAATGGCCTGATCTTTTATCGCCGCGGGCGTGATCCGCGTTTCCCGGCACCGGAAGTAGAAAAACGGGTCACGAATAATGTGATGCTGAAAAAACTGCGGGTAGCTTTTGAACTGAAGACCGAAGACTTACAGCAAATTCTGAAATCCGTTGATTTTGCGATGTCAGAAAATGAGCTGAGTGCATTTTTCCGTAAAGAGGGCCATAAAAACTACCGTGAGTGTGGTGATCAGGTACTGCGTTATATCCTGAAAGGCCTGGCTGAGCGGGTGCGTAAGTCTAAAAAATAATGCGACTACATCCTCGCCTGCAGGACTGCCGGGCGAGGACTGACGTAGCAATCCCGGATTATGGCCGGTCTAAACCCGCTTTTACCGCAGTGCCGAGGGTCGGAGCCAGTGGCAGTCTGCTGTTAAGTGTCAGCTGCCAGGCGTGATATAAATCCGGTTTACCCGACCAGACCACCGACGATGGTTTATTGTCTGAATCCAGTTCGTGCCACCAGCTGCCATTCTGTGTATCAATCAGAAAATTTGCGATGTAATCCCACAGGGTTCTGTACCAATGCTCATAGGTGGCATCGCCGGTACGTTTTAGCAGGCTGGCTGCGGTGGAACAACTTTCAGCCACCGTCCAGTGCAGCCGGTTAGCCGTGACCGGTTTTTTCTGCCAGTCATGGGTGTAAATGATGCCCGGCTCCCCGTCAGCACACCAGCCGTAGCGGATCCCTGCGTCAAACAGCCCTCTGGCATCGGTCAGCAGCCAGTCGGGGGTGGTTTCATGGTGGCGCAGTAGTGCCGCCTCAAGGTGCAGCAACAGGCGAGCCCATTCACAGGCATGGCCGGGAGTGACCCCGTAAGGGCGGAAATCGTCGGCAGGTTTATCCTGGTTGTAGTCATGCCACTCCTGCCATTGCGCGGTAAAATGTTCTGCCAGCAGATAATCATTGGACCGTGCATGCTGGTGGATAATTTTTGTGACAATCGACAGGGCCCGCTGACGCCATTTGCTGTCGCCGGTAACATCGGCCAGCTGCACAAACATCTCGGTAGCATGCATATTACTGTTACCGCCCCGGTAGGCTTCAGGATCCTGCCACTGCCGGTTAAAACTCTCTTTCAGGCAGCCTTCCTCATCAGACCAGAAACGGTTTTCTATAATATCCGTGGCTTCAGCCAGTAATTTATCGGCGCCTTCAATGTCAGCCAGCGTCGCGCTCAACGCGGCGAGAGTCACAAACACATGCAGATACGCCTGTTTGCGGCCATCGGGTGTCTGCTGCGGAATTCCAGCCAGCCAGCCACCGTATTCGGCATCGCGCAGTTTGCCGAGCAGTGCGCGGATACCCCAGCGGGCCAGTGCGCCTGCCCCGGGCTCCCCCTGTATGCTGGCAATGGCAAAGCAGTGGGTCATCCGTGCCGTCAGCATCGTGTCCGGCTGGCTGTCGTCAGCCAGCTTTCCCTGGTTATCCAGTGCGGCAAAACCGGCATCCGGATGGCGTGCCTGCCGGTAAAAAGACATTAAGCGGCGGCTTTCTTTTTCCAGCCAGTCATGGTGATAAGGTTTATTCAGCCAGCTGTCGGTCAGATGTTTAAATAACATGGTTTACTCCGTTATCAGGGCACCCTGCATCCGCAGGGTCTGCGGCCGCAAGTGATAAAAAGAATCAGGGGCTGCCGGACAGTGTCCGGCAGAAGAAGGCAGAGTTTAGCCGCCGACCATGGTGCCACCGTTAGGGTGCAGTACCTGGCCGCTGATAAATGAAGAGTCCTGGCTTGCCAGGAAGACGTAAACCGGCCCGAGTTCAGAAGGCTGACCGGCACGGCCCATTGGTGTTTCGTGGCCAAAATCTTCCAGCCACCGGGGATTGTAGTGGCCTAAAGTGGCAGGCTGAAGTGGTGTCCATACCGGACCGGGGGCCACGGCATTCACACGGATACCTTTGCTGACAATCTGGTTTGACAGCGCGCGGGTGAAACTGACGATTGCGCCCTTGGTGGCCGTATAATCCAGCAGAATTTCCGGGCCGATATAGGCATTCACCGAGGTGGTATTGATGATAGCGTCGTTTGCTTTCATATGAGGCAGTGCTGCTTTTGTCAGGAAGAATACAGAGTGAATATTCACATCGAAGGTATTCAGCCATTGTTCATCACTGAGCGTCGTCAGGTCTTCGTTCGGATACTGGGTGCCGGCATTATTGACCAGGATATTCAACTGACCAAACTCACTCACGACTCGGGAAATCAGCTGACGGCAATGATCGGCACTACGCAGATCGACCGGATAAATAACACATTTACGGCCTTCCTGCTCTGCCAGTTGCTGTGCCACTTTTGCATCCTGCGCTTCCTCTTCACTGTCGGGCAGATAAGTCAGGGCAATATCTGCGCCTTCACGGGCAAAATGCTGGACCACGGAGCGGCCGATTCCACTGTCACCTCCGGTAACCAGTGCAACTTTTCCTGCCAGTTTATGACTCCCCTGATAATCCTCACGGATAAATGTCGCCGCAGGTTTGAGTTTTTCATCGCTGCCGGGCAGGGTTTGTGACTGTGCATGAATTGTTGTTTTCTGAACCATATTTCCTCCGTTTGAGTTCATCAAACGGGTAAACAACACACTGACTTCGTCCACTCCAGCGAATTTGTTTACCCGTCGCAGGTAACTATCAGAATAATTTAAGTATAGAAATCGACAGCCGGTTGTCGAATCAGCGGCGGTAAGTTACCCGTTGTCTGATGCGGAATGGCTGAGCTGGCGGGTTGTTGGAGGGAGTTTGAAATTATGTTTCAGGATGTTAATTTCGGTGCTGTCCGGGCACAGCGTATGGTCAAACTAACCTGACATTAGCGGTCTGCTGTCGCGGAGACAGGGGAAGATTCTTCACCTGACGGACCTTCCGGATGATCATTTTCTTTCAGGGTAAATAGAATCAACGTTATTCGCAGCAAAGATTTTCACGGCAATAAGGCATGGGAGGCGTTACCGGTCACGATATTCGGGGAAACCGGCGTCAACCCCCACTCGACTGATGAAGCCTGTCAATGGCATATCAATGACGGACAGGAGGTGTTTGCGGTGATGGACGGTATCGTCGATATACACTACAAACGGGACAGACAAAAGAAGGTCATCACCCTGTATGCCGGAGATATCTTTTACGCCAGTGAAGGCACTGAACATGTCGCTTACCCGCAGGGGATAAGTCGTATCTTAGTGACTGAGAAACAGCACTCTATTTAACATAAGCCTTTCTTTGTGCGGATTTCCGGCTGCACATCTGCCGGTCAAAGGGTATACTACGACCCACTTTTTTTATCCGGCCAAATAGCGTGCGAACTCAACATGCAAAAGTTTGATACCAAGACCTTTCAGGGCCTGATCCTGACCTTGCAGGATTACTGGGCGCAACAGGGCTGTACGATTGTTCAGCCACTGGACATGGAAGTAGGTGCAGGCACCTCCCATCCGATGACCTGTCTGCGTGCGCTGGGGCCAGAGCCCGTAGCCAGCGCGTATGTGCAGCCTTCGCGCCGTCCTACCGATGGACGTTATGGCGAAAACCCTAACCGTTTGCAGCATTACTATCAGTTCCAGGTAATGATTAAACCATCGCCGGAGAATATGCAGGAACTGTATCTTGGCTCATTAGAAGCCTTAGGTATTGATCCGCACATCCACGATATCCGTTTTGTTGAAGATAACTGGGAAAACCCGACGCTGGGGGCCTGGGGTCTTGGCTGGGAAGTCTGGCTGAACGGAATGGAAGTCACACAGTTTACCTACTTCCAGCAGGTGGGCGGCATAGAATGTAAGCCAGTGACCGGTGAGATTACCTATGGCCTTGAGCGCCTGGCGATGTATATCCAGGGCGTCGACAGTATTTATGATCTGGTCTGGAGTGATGGCCAGTTCGGTACCACCACATATGGAGATGTGTTCCACCAGAACGAAGTGGAACAATCGACGTATAACTTCGAATACGCGGATGTGCCGTTTTTGTTCAGTTGTTTTGAACAGTACGAGAAAGAAGCGCAGACCTTGCTGGCACTGGAGAAACCACTGCCGCTGCCGGCCTACGAGCGTATTCTGAAAGCTGCCCACAGCTTTAACCTGCTGGATGCGCGTAAAGCTATCTCTGTCACCGAACGTCAGCGCTATATTCTGCGGATCCGTACCCTGACCAAAGCGGTGGCTGAAGCCTATTATGCTTCCCGTGAAGCCCTTGGCTTCCCGATGTGCAATAACAATAAGTAAGAGGCAGCGATGACAGAAAAAACCTTACTGGTGGAAATCGGCACCGAAGAGCTGCCACCGAAAGCATTACGTCAGCTGGCCGAATCTTTTGCCAGCCAGCTGACCAGTGAACTGGACAGCGCAGGGTTATCCCACGGCGCGGTAGAGTGGTTTGCGTCTCCCCGTCGTCTGGCAGTAAAAGTTGCCGCACTCAGTGCCGCCCAGGCCGATCGTGAAGTGGAGAAACGTGGCCCGGCGATCAGTGCGGCATTTGATGCGGAAGGCAAACCGACCAAAGCGGCTGAAGGCTGGGCGCGTGGTAATGGTATTACCGTCGATCAGGCCGGACGTCTGGCAACAGATAAAGGCGAATGGCTGGTTTACCGTGCTGCGGTGAAAGGCGAAACCGCCGCTGCCCTGTTACCGGGGATGGTGGCAGGGGTGCTGAGTAAGCTGCCGGTACCTAAACTGATGCGCTGGGCTGACAGTGATGTACAGTTTGTTCGTCCGGTACATACGGTTACCCTGTTACTGGGTGATGAAGTCATTCCGGCGACGATTCTCGGGATCAGCACTGATCGTATTATCCGTGGGCACCGCTTTATGGGTGAAGCTGAGTTCAGTATTGATCATGCGGATCAGTATCCGCAGATCCTGCTGGAACGGGGTAAAGTGATCGCCGACTATGATGCCCGTAAAGCCGCGATCAAAGCGGCCGCGGAAGCCGCAGCCGAAAAACTGGGCGGACAGGCTGACCTGAATGACAGCCTGCTGGAAGAGGTGACGTCTCTGGTGGAATGGCCAGTCGTGCTGACGGCGACCTTTGAAGAAAAATTCCTTGAAGTCCCGTCAGAAGCGCTGGTTTACACCATGAAAGGTGACCAGAAATACTTCCCGGTGTATAGCCCGCAGGGTAAATTACTGCCGAATTTTATTTTCGTGGCGAATATTGAGTCTGCTGACCCGCAGCAGATTATTTCCGGTAACGAAAAAGTGGTACGCCCGCGTCTGGCCGATGCAGAGTTTTTCTTTAACAGCGACCGTAAACAGCGGCTGGAAGATCAGCTACCGCGTCTGGAGACGGTACTGTTCCAGAAGCAGCTTGGAACATTACGCGATAAGACCGATCGTATTCAGGTGCTGTCAGGCTGGATTGCCGAAAAAATGGGTGCCGATGTCAGCCATGCGACCCGCGCCGGACTGTTGTCAAAATGCGATTTGATGACCAACATGGTGTTTGAATTTACCGATACGCAGGGCGTGATGGGAATGCATTATGCCCGTCATGATGGCGAAGCCGAAGACGTTGCTGTGGCCCTGAATGAGCAGTATCAGCCACGTTTTTCCGGTGATCAGTTGCCGCAAAGTCCGGTGTCCTGTGCGCTGGCGATTGCAGATAAAATGGATACGCTGGCGGGTATTTTCGGTATCGGGCAGCATCCGAAAGGGGATAAAGACCCGTTTGCGCTGCGTCGTGCGGCACTGGGTGTACTGCGGATTATCGTCGGCAAAAACCTGCCACTGGATCTGCAAACCCTGACAGAAGAAGCGGTACGTCTGTACGGCGATAAACTGACAAATACCGCAGTGGTGGATGAGGTTATCGACTTTATGCTGGGTCGCTTCCGTAGCTGGTATCAGGAAGAAGGTCACAGTATTGATACTCTGCAGGCTGTACTGGCCCGTCGTCCGACGCGTCCCGCAGACTTCGATGCGCGCATGAAAGCAGTATCTCACTTCCGGACACTGGAGCAGTCGGCGGCACTGGCAGCGGCGAATAAACGTGTATCCAATATTCTGGCAAAATCGGATGTTCCGCTGAACGACAGTGTGCAGGCGTCGTTACTGAAAGAGAATGCTGAAATCACCCTCGCGACCTATGTCAGTGCGCTGAGCAGCAAACTGCAACCTTACTTCGCGGAAGGCCGTTATCAGGAAGCACTGATTGAACTGGCTGAACTGCGGGAAGCGGTTGATAATTTCTTCTCAGAAGTAATGGTGAATGCAGAAGAGACGGATATTCGAGTCAACCGTCTGACCTTGCTGGCGAAATTACGTGATCTGTTCCTGCAGGTTGCTGATATTTCTTTACTGCAATAACCGCGAAGATATGATCTGTTAAGCGAGCCAGTGGCTCGCTTTTTTGTTTTCAGGGCCCGGGTTTTCCCTGCCAGCTGCCGCAATGTGTTTAACACCGCTGTCTGTTTCTGTGCTAAAAACCATTAACAATATTTATATCATCAAAAAAATACACGGACCCGTGAGATGAAGACAGGCTCTGCAATTCCCGGCGAGGAGATGACGGTGGCTGCGGGGGTGACTTCCCGCCGCATCTGGACACGGCAGGCAGTACAGGCCGGTACAGTCACCGAAAGCAGCGAAGATTTTCTGGCCGAAGAAGTGCCGGTGGCGCTGGTGTATAACGGAATTTCTCATGTAGTGATGATGGCGACACCACAACATCTGGAAGCTTTTGCCCTGGGTTTCTCTTTGTCAGAAGGGATCATCAGCCAGGCTTCAGAAATCTATGGTATTGAAGTACAGCCTCTGTGTGCAGGTGTTGAGGTGCATATTGAACTTTCAGCGCGGCGTTTTATGGCCCTGAAGGCGCAACGCCGGGCAATGGCAGGCCGGACAGGGTGTGGTGTATGCGGAGTTGAGCAGTTACAGCAAATAGGCAAACCGGTCCCGCCACTGCCTTTTAGCTGGCGGTTTAATTTATCGGCGCTGGATAAAGGATTGTCACAGCTGGCAGATTTTCAGCCAGCTGGTCGTCAGACCGGTTGTACCCATGTGGCGGCCTGGATGGACGATACCGGCCAGCTGTTGCAGGGATATGAAGATGTCGGACGGCATGTGGCGCTGGATAAATTGCTGGGTGATCGTGCGCGTCAGCCCCGCCAGCAGGGCGCGGTGGTGGTTTCCAGCCGTGCCAGCTATGAAATGGTACAAAAAGCAGCGATCTGTGGTGTGGAAATTTTGTTTGCCGTATCGGCTGCGACCGCGCTGGCGGTCGATGTTGCAGAACGCTGTGGTGTGACCCTGGCAGGCTTCAGTAAACCCGGCCGTACCATTGTTTACAGCCATCCCCGGCGTCTGTATTAAGCGCTCAGCACCCTGCTAAACGCCTGAGTTAATGCCGGCCATGAACGGTCGCGGACGGCGGTACTGTCGGAAATCAGTAAACTGACGTCTGCCGGAGGTGCGTAGCAGTAGCGGCTGGTCAGCCCCAGTTTACTGTGGTCTGCCAGCAGAATAAGCTGTTTTGCCTGGCGTGCCATTGCTCCGGCAATGGCGGCTTCCGCCAGTGAAAAACTGCTGGCGCCGTTCACCGCATCCACACCGACCGGAGAAAGCAGGGCAACATCGGCCTGGTAGCGATGAATTTCACTGACGGTGGTACCACCGTGCGTTTGTTGTGTTCCTGCTGACATACTGCCACCCAGTAAAATCACTTCATGTTGCAGCTGACTGTCATTTTCGGTCGCGGTCAGTGCCAGTGCGGCCTGCAGGCTGTTAGTAATGATGGTAAGCCCTGACATCGTTCTCAGTTCCTGTGCCAGCAGGGTGGTGGTACTGCCGGAATCGAGAAACAGGGTTTGCCCGGCATTCAGCTGACTGACGGCACAACGCGCGATACTGCGTTTTTCTTTTTCCCGGGCAGCATAACGTACTGGCAACGGGGGTTCTGCCGGTGCATCAATAGCGACAATGCCACCATGAACCCGCCGCGCAACGCCCTGTTCTTCCAGCGCAATAATATCCCGCCGTGCGGTTTCCCTGGAAACGCCGAGTTCATTAATAATGCGTTCAGTGCTGACCTGATGATGAGTACTGATTAATGAACGTATACGGTGTAATCGCGTTTCCTGCAGCATAGAGAAATCCTCAGTGAGATGTGCGGCGGATGATAACAGTTGTCTGAGTGTAGCGCAGCCGAGATACCCTGAATATGTATTTAGTTGCGTTTGTGTATTTTGTTGCATTTTTCTGAAAATAAGCGATGATGAAGTTACAGCGAATTTATTCACCGTCTTCCCCACTGATTATTGCGACAGGAGTAGTTATGGCCACGCGTTCTACCATCATGGATACCAACAGTTTTCGCGCAGAACATGCCGCAGAACTTGATGCAGATACCCGCACACTGACGGATAAACGCAGCAGAGTACTCGGAGATTCTTACCGTCTGTTTTATCGCAAGCCTGTGCATCTGGTGCGTGGTGAAGGCCAGTATCTGTGGGATGCGAACGGGGATAAATACCTGGATGTGTACAACAATGTGGCAAGTATTGGTCATTGCCACCCGGCAGTGATTGATGCGGTGACCCGGCAAATGAAACAGCTGAACACCCATACCCGCTATCTGCACGAAGGTATCCTGAATTACAGTGAGGCTTTGCTGGCGACGGCACCGGCAGAGATTAATAAGGCCATGTACATGTGTACCGGCTCGGAAGCCAATGATTTGGCGATCCGTGTTGCCCGCTCTTTTAGCGGCGGTACAGGGATTATCGTTACTAAAGAAGCCTATCACGGTACCAGTGAATTAACCTCCGGAGCATCGCCTGCGCTGGGCAGCGGTCAGCCGCTGGCAGCAACGACCCGACTGGTCTCACCGCCTGACGATTATCGGGTGAACGCTGCGGATTTAGGGGCATGGTTTGCGGCAGAAATTCAGGCGCAGATTGATGATATGGCAGCCCACGGCATTAAGTTTGCCGGCTTGCTGGCGGATTCAATTTTCTCTTCTGACGGTGTATTGCCTAATCCCCGTGGTTTTCTGCAACAGGCCGTCGATGTAGTTCATAAAAATGGCGGTATTTTTATTGCCGATGAAGTACAGCCGGGGTTTGCCCGTACCGGCGATGCGTTCTGGGGATTTGGCCGTCATGGTGTGGTACCGGATATCATTACCACCGGCAAACCGATGGGTAACGGCATCCCGGTGTCCGGACTGCTGGCAAAAAGTGATGTGCTGGCAGCCTTCAGTGATGAGATCCCTTATTTTAATACCTTCGGCGGTAACCCGGTGGCGATGGCGGCAGCGCAGGCAGTATTGCAGGTAATTGAGCAGGAAGGACTACAGGAACATAGCCGTATCGTCGGTGGCCAGCTGCTGGCTGAGTTGCGTAAACTGATGGATCGTCATGAATGTATCGGTGATGTACGCGGTGCCGGACTATTTATTGGTTTTGAACTGGTAGAAGACCGTCAGACGAAGACGCCGGATAAAACACTGGCGCTGAATCTTATCGAAAAACTGCGTGAGCATCGTGTACTGACCTCGGTCGCCGGACCTTACGGTAATGTGCTGAAACTGCGCCCGCCACTGGCATTCCAGAGCGCTGATATTGACTGGCTGACAGGGGCCCTTGACCAGTCGCTGACTGAACTGGGGCGCTGACCAACGGGAGTGTTTTCTGAAACTGCTGAAATTGTGCTATTTCGGCAGTTTTTTTTTGTCTGAAAACAAATCGTTATCGCACACAATGTATTGATTCTCCTTTTCCCGATCAATTATTTAACTATAATGGAGATCGGTGCTTATGCAGTGCATCCCCCTGGTGCGCTGTCCTTACATTAGAATGGAGAGGTTGAACATGAGTTATTCACTGCCATCCCTGCCTTATGCTTATGATGCGCTTGAGCCGCACTTTGATAAGGAAACGATGGAAATCCATCACACTAAACATCACCAGGCTTATGTTAATAATGCCAACGCGGCGCTGGAAGGTACTGAGTTCGCTGCTCTGCCTGTTGAAGAACTGATCACCAAACTGGATCAGGTACCGGCTGAGAAAAAAACAGCTCTGCGTAACAATGCAGGTGGTCACGCCAACCACAGTCTGTTCTGGAAAGGCCTGAAAACCGGTACTACCCTGCAGGGCGATCTGAAAGCGGCTATCGAAAAAGATTTCGGCAGCGTTGAAAAATTCAAAGAAGAATTCGAAAAAGCGGCCGCGACCCGTTTCGGTTCCGGCTGGGCATGGCTGGTGAAAAAGGGCGATAAGCTGGCGGTAGTTTCTACGGCTAACCAGGACAGCCCACTGATGGGTGAAGCGATTTCAGGTGCTTCCGGTTTCCCGATCATTGGTCTGGATGTCTGGGAACATGCGTATTACCTGAAATTCCAGAACAAACGTCCGGACTATATCAAAGCATTCTGGAACGTCGTTAACTGGGATGAAGCTGCAGCGCGTTTTGCTTCTGCAAAATAATGCTGTACTGGCTGACAACGTATTGATCAGCTACTGATACCGGCGGCCCTGGCTGCCGGTATTTTTTTGTATGCTGTTGTTATTTCTCCCTTCTTCGTGTGCTGTGGTGCGGTACTCCTCCCGGAGACTGTTTTTCACCGTGCTGCTAGTGGTTACCGAAAGTAAATCAGTCATCAACAAATAACATATTTTTCAATAGCGGGAGGCAACCTGCAGCTGATTGCTCTGTTGTTGAAACATCAGGATCTATGCTTTGCCAGAGAGATGATGAAAAACCGGGCTTTGTTATGTCGACCCTTGTGACTGATTCACTGAGAAAATCCAACACTTCACTGCTCTGGTCAGTAATCAGCAGCAGATACCACCCGGACAGGGCATGGCGCAGCAGGCCTTTTTGCCTGAAATTTATCTTACGTTGCTGCTGCTATCCGCGGATCAGTTACCGTTACCTGCGGGCACTGACCGGTCTGGATATGTTCCCTGGATTACTGGCACGTCAGGGATTGCTGCCGGCGAAAATCCATCGCCCGTATCTGAGCGCCGGACTGGGCGTTCAGCAGCGGGCAGAGGCAATTGTCAGCCATTATCAGTTGCTGGCCGGCCTTGTTAACCCGCAGTTACAACAGATCCTCGGGCAGCCGGCGGGCAGACCGTTACTGCAGTGGCACAGTTCTGAGGGACAGGCATTCACACTGAGCTGTGGCCCGGCCAGATTTGATCGTGAAGGCGAGGTGATGTTATGCCTGTCTTATCAGCAGCAGGTAGTTGCTACCATCACTTTTGCGCTGATCCGCCAGGCAGAAAAATCAGTGCTATTTATCGGCGGGTTGCAGGGGCCCGGGCCGGAAGTCCCGGCAGAAATCATTCGTCAGGCAACCCGTGCGGCTTACGGTATTTTTCCGAAAAGACTGCTGATGGATGTTATTTTCTGGCTGGCTGCCGCCGGAAATATTGATGCGATTCAGGCGGTCAGTGAAAACAGTCATGTCTTCCGCAGTCTGCGTTACCGTTATAGTAAACAGGATAAATTTTTTGCCAGTTACAGTGAGTTCTGGGAAAGCCTGGGAGGCAGGCCAAATCTCCGGGGTAACTATGATTTACCCTTACAGGTGATACGTAAACCGCTGGAAGAGGTTGTCAGTAAAAAACGGGCAGAATACCGGCGTCGTTATCAGTTACTGGCGCAGCTACAGCAGCAGTTTAACGACGCGCTGGGGATCACCGGCAAATAGTATTGCCTTGCGGTGAGGGGTCAGAAGGCTTTTTTGGCAAATCCGGTCACTTCTTTGAGGCCCATTTCCCGACCGAGGGCAGTCATCGGGTGAACAATAACTACTCCGCGGGCTGCTTTTTTCAGAGCCCCCAGATTGGCCTGCTCTTTTTTCGTAATCGCACGGCTGAAAGACAGTTTCTGCAGCTTCTGTGCTTCCTGGCTGAGTTTTTGTTCTCGCACGTTACGCAGACGGGCGATTTCTTCTTCCAGAGTGTGCTTTTCTTTCTGGAGCTCACCCAGTTTTTCCATATCACCGGCTTCGAGCAGTGGCTGGGATTTATGATTGATGGCATCCAGCTGATCGCTCAGACGCTTGATCTCGGCTTTTTCTTGTTCTTTCATTGTTGACTCCTGTTAAACAGCGGCAAGGATACACCAAAATATCGGCGGACTTAACTCTGTCCGTCGTTTGCTGTGGATCCCGGCGATAGCTTACCATGGCAGACCGTCAGGAAACCCCCTTTATGTAATCGCCGGTCGGGGGGAAGCGGTTTAATCTCAGAAGAAACTGAAAGGATAGTCTGCAAAGAAGCGGATTTCACTGCCACCGCTGTTGTAATCTGCCGCATTTGCTGACACCCGCAGGATAGAGTAACGCAGGTCCAGTGTCAGATCTTTTGCCACACCACTCTGAACCTTGTACTGGATCTGGTTATACAGTTCATGCTCATGACCGTTGCTGGTCTGGCTGGTTTTAATATTGTCGCCGCGAACATAAGCGATGTTATAACTCAGGCCGGGGATCCCCAGCTCGGAAAAATCGATCCCATAGGCGGCCTGCCAGGAACGTTCACCTTTTGCATCAAAGTCTGACCAGTAGGAGTTATCCAGCCAGATACTGTTCCCGCCGTCACCGACGCCGCCCTGGTCACGGTAACCAGCGTACTGATAGCCGGTACTGCCATTACTCTGCTGATATGCCAGCTTAAAAGTATGTATCCACCAGCTATAGTTAGCAGCCATGCTCCAGATGGTATTACTGCGGCCGGTATCCAGCTGACTGGCATATTTTTTTGTCAGACGTGAGTTATAGCCATTAAAGTTTAGTGCCAGCGACTGTTCGGCCGCCAGTGGTTGCTGATAACTGAGTCCCAGATACTGTTTGTTCAGGGTTTTTTCGACATTTGATGCATAGAATGATCCGCTAAACCGATCATTAAACTGGTAACTGGCACCGCCAAATGACAGGCTTTTCAGGCCGCTATTATGGCGATCGTCACTTTTACGTTGTTCATCGGTCAGGTAACCGGCATTAATATCCAGCCCGTGTATTTCTTTAGACGTGACCACCACCCCGGTAAAGGTTTCGTCCAGTAACCGTGAGTTATCGGCCGAAACGACCGGTAACTGCGGACGCTGTGTACCGTAGCTGATCACCGTATCAGAAATACGCATTTTGGCAGTTGCACCGAATTTTGCCAGTTCTGACTTTGCTTTCCCGTTATGTGCCTGTTTAAAGAAATCTATTCCGCCGTCGCCGCTTTTGCCGCGCCCGCCGTCCAGGCGTACCGCATACTGACCCATAGCATCGAATCCGAATCCAATCAGCCCGCGGGTGTAGCCTGACTGCCAGTCAGCGATCAGCCCCTGGCCCCATTCTGCACGGTTCTGAATACCCGGTACTTTATAATCCCGCTTCATATATGCATTACGCAGCAGAAGATTGAAATGGCTGTCGGCAATAAAACCCTTACTCTGTGACTGTTCACTTGCCAATGCCGGGATAGCGCTTAATATTCCGCAAAGAATAATTGGTAATTCTTTTTTCACTTTTATTATACCTTTGTATTTTATATATCTGTTTTACGCCCGGAGCTGTTTTATTATTCCGATAAGAAGAATAATTATTAATAAAGGATGGTAAATACCGGAGGGGGATTCTATTACTCTTGCAACGTAAATAATAGCCCTTTGTATACGGGGGAATAGAAATAACGGACAGTTTTAAATAAAATAAATCGCTTTTTCTGTTAAGTAAAAAATTAAATAAACAGTTAATGCTAATCTATGAATTATAAATAAAAATAATAAGTAATGAAAAACTTAATTATCTAGCCGGATCTGTATCCTTTTTCAGCGGCCGTTGAAAAATCCGCCCCGTAATGCGGTAAAAAATTACGGGGACGGAAAACATTACTGTACGTTGCTGATAGCAGCTTTCAGCTGGCCGAGCACCGGTGCTTCGCTGGCAATTTCACCGACCAGCGTATTGTACTGGTTTACCTGATCTTTGGATGCGAACTGGACATTATTATTGGCAAAGCTGACACTGTTGCTCTGGGCCTGCAGGAAATCACCGGTGGCAATAACAGAATGGCTCAGTGCCTGCAGTTGTGGCAGTAAAGGCAGTATGCTGTCTGCCGGCCGGGTCACCACTTTGCTATATGCCGCCTCATAAGTTTTTTGCAATTCTGGCGGTAATTTCAGCGAGGATTTACTGCTGTCTGCCAGATTACGGGCTGTCTGCACCTGTTGGGTGACAACATTAAGCGCACCTGCGGCCTGGCGCAGTGCATCCCGTTGTGACTGGTAATCGGCAGGAATTTTGATTGCTGACAATTCGTCGGTGACCGGACGGATACCGTCATTAACGACTTTATTCAGTTGTTGTGAGAAACCATACAGAATTGCATAGTCACCGGCAAAATTGCCGAAGTTTTTTTTCTGACTCTCGCTCAGGGTGGGTAACTGTGAACCGCTACGCATAACGGTATTCTGCAGGAAATCACTGAATGCCTGACTTTGCTCAGCTTGTTTATCACCACATCCTGTCAGCTGGGAAATCATAAGGAATGTTGCCAGCAGCAATCCAGACTGCTTTGTTAAACGGAAAATGCCTGATGCCATAAGGGGCTAGCTCCTGATATTTGACAACGTGTTTGACCACCAGAAAGATCACAGGATAGAGCAAAGCGGGGTTTCCGCCAATCATCTTTCTGCAGCCTGTGGTTATCCGGAAAAAGGGCGATATTTTTTTGCCTGCTGCCGAAACCAGCTGGCGGATATATTGTAAGGGTGTCTGGATAACCTATTGATATTAAACTTTATTTGCAACTCTGCTTGTGCGCGGAGTTGCGGGTTACCTTCACACAACAAACCGATTTGTATCTGTTTTTCGACCAGGTAGATGGCAGCAAAAACCGGATCGTTATCTACAATATCTTTTGTATTATCAATGATATCGGCAAGTTTAATGGTTTGTGCTTCTGCTGAGGCCCTGACAGTGTGTTGCAGACAACAGGTAATGCGTTGCTGACGGGTACCAGACTCAGCCATATCAGGATTAGTCAGCATATGCACTATGACTGCAATTCGGTGACCAAACAGGCGCTGTAATTGTGCAAAAGTGGCCGGGGTATCTTCTAAAGTATCATGCAGCCAGGCGGCGGCGAGCAGAGTTTCATCGGCGCCTGTTGTACGGACCAGCTCAGCTACTGCCTGAGGATGCACAATATAGGGAGCATTACTGTATTTACGCCGTTGTCCTGACTGATAATGCATATGCCGGGCAAAGCGTTTTGCTTTTTCTTCCAGTGAATAATACATATGCCCTCCGTATGCAGGATATTTATTTTCTGATAATAGAATGCTGGCCGGGATACAGGCAAGGCAATATATTTTGTTTTTAAACAATAATTACTTTTTATAAATAATTCGGATTTTTAATTATTTTCCGGAAAATTCCGTATATTTCATTTTATTTTAAATTGTGTCGAACTTATAGAGTGGTTCAGACTCTGAGAATAGATAATCTTGTATCATCCGGAGTTCCAGGGTTTATTAATGAATAAAATCAAGCTGTTAACACAAAGTCAGTTATCATGGATTCTGGCCTTGTATATTGGTGTTTTTTTAAACTGGTCTGTGTTTGAACGCAGATTTCAGGGATTGTGGGCAGGCGGAGATGTACTGAAGTGGTCATCGGCGGTGGCTGAAGTTGTGGCAGCTATACTGGCCTGTTTTATCGTATTTCGTTTTGTTTCGCTGGGCGGGAAAATATTTTTCCGGCTGATGGCATCAGTGATAGTCGTGATTTCTGTTTCGGCCGGCTACTACATGGTGGTTTTTAATGTTGTTATTGGTTACGGGATTGTAGCCTCAGTACTGACGACGGATACCGATCTCTCTAAAGAAGTGGTCGGTCATTATTTTTATCTGTGGATGGTGCTGGTCAGTGTGTTACCCCTGTTCCTGATTTGGCGCAGCCAGCTGACGGAGTCGCTGTTATCACAACTGACGACCCGCGGACAGCGTGTAAGGGCACTGACCGGTTTAGTGGTATGTATTGCTCTGGTCTGGTTGCCCCTGCGTGTTCTGGATAAACAGTATAAACACCGTGAGCTGGAAACGAATATTGATTTACCCAGTTATGGCGGCATGGTGGCGCACTCTTATCTGCCGGTCAACTGGCTCACGGCAACAGGGTTATTTGGCTGGGCACAGCTGGATACAAAGCTGACAGGGGATAAATTATTCTCTCCGGCCAGCCATTTTACCTATGTTGCACCACAAGGTATTGATGATACTTATGTGGTGTTTGTGATTGGTGAAACGACCCGCTGGGATCATATGGGGATTCTGGGATATCCGCGGGACACAACACCGTTACTGGCAAAAGAAAAAAATCTGGTGGCTTTTAAAGGGCATTCCTGTGATACGGCAACTAAGCTTTCTTTGCGCTGTATGTTTGTCCGCGAGGGGGGAGCCGGTGAGGATCCGGGACGGACATTAAAAGAGCAAAACGTATTTGCAGTACTGAAAGCGCTGGGATTCAGTTCCGGACTGTATGCAATGCAGAGTGAAATCTGGTTTTATCGTCTGACTGATGTCAGCAATATGGCATTTCGTGAACAGATTGGTTCAGAGCCGCAGAATAATGGTAAACCGGTCGATGATTCACTGTTGATTCCGAAACTACAGCAATCTTTGCAGCGGCATCCGCAGGGTAAGCATTTAGTGATATTGCATACTAAAGGTTCCCATTATTTATATTCCCAGCGTTATCCGCGCAGCTTCGCATTTTTTACCCCGGAATGTATTGGTGTGGATGATTTTTGTTCGAAAGACCAGCTGATTAATTCATTTGATAATTCAGTCCGTTATGTCGACTATATGCTGGATACTGTCTTTGACCAGTTGAGAGATAAAAAAGCGATTGTGTTTTATGTCGCGGATCATGGTGAATCGATCAGCAGTAACACCCATTTTCACGGTACGCCGCGAGAGATGGCACCGGCGGAACAATTCCGCGTCCCGATGCTGGTGTGGGCTTCAGATAAATACCTGGCAGATGATGCTAACCGGCAGCGTTTCAGTATTCTGCAACAGCAGGCTAAAGCCGGTGTGACCCATTATCATCGTGAGCTGTATGATTCACTATTAGGCTGCCTGGGATATACTTCGCCGGATGGTGGTATCAGGCCTGAAAATAACTGGTGTCAGAATCCTGTTGATGAAAAAGCAGTCAGGTAATGCGGCCCCGAAGCGAAAAATAATCTGTCGCTGGCTGCTCCGGATGCTTTTTGGTCAGTCAGCGGCTGATTTTCGAAAAAGCGGTTGACGCCTTCGGGGGGGCGCAGTAATATTCGCCCCCATCGGCGAGTAGCGCAGCTTGGTAGCGCAACTGGTTTGGGACCAGTGGGTCGGAGGTTCGAATCCTCTCTCGCCGACCATTTTCAAAGAAACCCGCTTTTAGCGGGTTTTTTTACGTCTGTAGTAAAAGAGGATGAGAACCTCCGAAGGAGGTTTGCGCCGAGCGCAGCGAGACAACGTTGCGTAAGCAACGGCCCGCAGGGGAATAATCCTCTCTCGCCGACCATTTTCAAAGAAACCCGCTTTTAGCGGGTTTTTTTACGTCTGTAGTAAAAGAGGATGAGAACCTTCGGGTGAGGAAAGACCAGAGGGCGCTGGTCTTTGGATCTGCGCCTGGTGTGTAGCCTTTTACCTCCGGATTACGGTTCCCGGCATAAGCGTCCGGCTCTGAGCATCTTCCTTTATCAGACACCTTTATCGCTGAAACAGTTTTGCTGCAGTCAGCGTTATCGATAGCCAGTGCTAATCCACCCGCCTTCGGGCATAAACGTCCGGCTCTGTGCATCTTCCTTCCGCCATCAGTGGCGGAGTTTCAGCAGCCGCACTGCGGCGGACGGGTTAAGGCCCGGGGGCGCGGGCCTTAACAATCCACGCCTTCGCGTCATCCTTTAGCGCTGAGTCACCTGGCTCGCTATGTAAACGTCTGACTCTGAGCATCTTCCTTCCGCCATCAGTGGCGGAGTTTCAGCAGCCGCGCTGCGGCGGACGGGTTAAGGCCCGGGGGCGCGGGCCTTAACAATCCACGCCTTCGCGCAGTCCTCGCTGTTCCTTCGCTTATCGCTCCGTCTTTCCGGACCGCACGGATTCGCCGTCCATGGCTCAGCCGTGCTATCGCCGGCGTCCTGCCGGCTCCTCCGGGCCGTCACTCTGCGCTCAGCGCTGCGGATAGCGCGTGGTCACACCGCCGCGGTAATAAATCAGCATTTATCAGATACTTTTACCGCTGAAACATGTTTCTGCAACCCGCGTTATCGATAGCTGAGGCAGGTTACCGGAGGCGGCATCCGGGCCGCTGAGTGAATGAGTGTGACCAGGGCGAGCCGCAGGGAAGCGGCGAGAGGCCGTGTTGAGCAGGAGCGAATCGCGGCCGGTCCGTCAAGGTCACGG